>CAZMRA010000015.1:7612-27804 GCA_964568485.1 uncultured Caldilineaceae bacterium
TACAAACTGGCTCACGAGTTTGGCTTGGCATCTGCTCCTCAGCTTTTTTGGCCTGCTTTTGATGGCCCCTATGTTATGGCTGATCTCGACCTCTTTCAAAGAGCAGAGTGATATTTTTACCCTGCCTCCACAGTGGATCCCTGATCCGATCCGCTGGCAGAATTATCCCGAAGCCTTGAGTGCACAGCCATTTGGGCGCTACTTTTACAATACGATGCTGGTGACTGTCTTTGCTACCCTCGGGACAGTATTGACCGCATCCATGGCTGCCTTTGCCTTTGCTCGTCTGCGGTTTGCACTGCGTGGCTTCTGGTTCAGTGTGGTTATTTCGACCTTGATGCTGCCTAGCATCGTTACAATGATCCCGACCTTCATCCTGTTTCGGTGGCTCAAATGGATCGACACGCTTTATCCATTGATCGTGCCATTTTGGTTTGGCGGTGGCGCATTTAACATCTTCTTGTTACGCCAATTTTTCCTAACCATCCCCCTCGAATTGGATGAAGCAGCCCGCATAGATGGGGCCAATAACTATCGCATCTACTGGCAAATTATCTTGCCACTGGCCAAACCCGCGCTAACGACAGTGGTCATCTTTAGCATTATCAACCACTGGAACGAGTTTGTCATGCCATTGATCTATCTGCACAGCACCGACAATTGGACGATGGCGATTGGCTTGCAGGGGTTCAAGGGGCTGTACGCAACGCAGTGGCACTGGTTGATGGCTGCATCGACCATGATGGTGCTACCTCTGATTATTCTCTTCTTCAGTGCCCAGCGCTATTATCTGGAAGGCATCCAGATGTCGGGTATCGCTGGCCGCTAGGCAACAACATTGCACGACGCTAAGCTTGATACAAAAAGAGGACAGCCCCAGGGCTGTCCTCTTTTTTGCCTAAAAAACAGAAATCCCGCAGATAAACCAACGGAAATCTGCGGAACCTGTTGTAAGCTTTGGGTGATAGACTAAATGTTTAGCGCGAGTAGAACTCGATCACGAGCGGCAATTCGCAGATCACCGGGATTTCGTCACGTTCGGGCACGCGGGTCAGCTGTGCGGACATGTTATTCTTGTCCAGGGTGACATAGCTCGGCGGGTTGGCATTGGCAACCGCATCGAGCACCAATGGCATTTGTTGGCTGCGAGCTTTCAAAGTGACTGAATCGTTCGGGCGCAACTCGTAGGCAGGCAGATCAACGCGCTGACCATTGACCAGGACATGCCCATGGCTGACCAATTGGCGGGCAGCGTAGATCGTCGGGGCCAGACCTGCACGCAGCACGAACGCATCGAGGCGCGTCTCCAAAATCTGCAACAGGGTATTACCCGTAACCCCTTTTCTGCGGACAGCGCGATCCACATAGTTGCGCATTTGGCGCTCGTGGATATTGTACTGGGCGCGCAAGCGTTGCTTTTCCAACAACTGCTTAGCATAGTCTGAGACTTTGCGCTTCATGGATTTCGCTTGCCCATGCTCACCGGGTGGGTTGGACTTTTTGTCCATCACGCGGGCAGCTTTGGCAGTCAAGGGAATGCCCAGTTTGCGAGAGAGTCTCACCTTGGGACCATTATACTTCATTGATTTTCCTCCAAATGAATTTCGAAAATTTGTGCTTATTGTATCACAACAAGCTTAGTTTGTGTAACCAGCAAGAGGCTGGTTGTCATTTGCATGAACTTGTTCAGATGCTGCAAGCTCAATTGTGCGATGTTTTCAATATTGTAGGTCCGCCTTTGGCATGACTTAGCCCGGCCAGAGGCTGAACTTACAAATAGACGAAAAATTTAAGTTAGCAATTAGTAGGCCTGTTGCTGCTGTGGTTAGGGCACAAAATTTGCCAATCAAGCTAACTGCTACGCTGGTAAAGCGTGAAATCATCTACGGTTTACCTTGCGTTCTAAGCGCTCCTTCGGTATGCTTAGCAACGTTCAGCTTGCAACCACTAGCCAGCGATTCCGCTTATGGCTTAATAATTCGCTGAAACACCCATGTCCCGTTCACAGATTGTCGACCAGCACTATCGTTTACAAAGTGCCGACTTGCAGGGGATGCCCGTGCGGACTGTAATTACGGCTGTCTCTTTTCAAGGACTGGAAGAGCTAGCGCCGGTCTTACATTTGGCCAATGGCTCGTTCAAGCGCTTAGCCTTAGCCCCTGAACAGCGCGAGGCCCTGATCCAGGTGACACAGAGCACCTTTTGCGATGATTGGGTAGGCTGCCAAATTGAGCTTCACCCGAGTCCCGCAGATTTGTTGATCCTCGCCCCTGGAACGCCCCGCCAGCGGTATCGGCCTAACTTACGAGCGCTCCCAAAAGCTTTGACCATTGGGCGGGCAATTTGGCCGCTTTTGTTGGTCGGTCTGGTCTTATTATTAGTTTTCCTACTTGAACGCTCTGAAACTTTGTTCGAGCAGATACTGTCACTCTTCCCCTGAGTCTGGACCCTACTTCTAAGCAGGGTCGAAACAACAACGTTACAGTTTACTAAGATTTTGCTTGTTAGGGAAATTTTGCACTGGCTAAATTATGATGACTGAACGAGATGACTTTGAAATTTTGCCAGAATCACGCCCCCCTAGCCGCTCCCCGTTAGGAACTGGTACTTGGATCATATTGTTGGTGTCGGCAACCTTGGTTGCTTTTTCCCTCGGATTAGCTGTTGGGACGATGAGTAGTCGCTTCGGCCGCGATGCGGCTGTGACTTTGCCGACACCCGCAGCGACCGTGGCGAATGAAGCCCCGTTAATTCCGGTTGAAACCCCCACGCCTGACTTGCTTACTCCAACTACTATGGTAACGCCCACTTTGACCGCCACCCTGACCCCTTCGCCCACACCGACAGCAGCCTGTACTATCCCTGTTGCTGACGAGTTTGGGGAGGGATATGATCAAGCACTATTGGGGTGTGCAACCGCCGGGGCGGCGATCCAGTGGTCGGCTTGGGAATGGTTTGAACGCGGCGCAATGTTCTGGCGCAGCGACACCGATCAAGCGTATGCGTTCTTCAACGATGGTGCTTGGCTACCCGTACAACAAGGCTGGGATGGGCAAGATATCCCCTGGCGCGGCGACCCACCGCCTGGGTTGCAAGCGCCGATCCGTGGGTTCGGCTTTGCCTGGGCGACCCGGGATGAATTGTTCACCCGCTTGGGATGGGCCACCAATGTCGAGCAAGGCTTCTGCGCGTTGATCCAACCATTTGAGCGTGGCTTTTTATTGATGAGCAGCACGGTAGAATTTTGCCGCGATACACTTTATAACACCGCCCGCGAACCCAGTTGGCGACCGCTACGGTTTGCTGTCTTGACCGATGGGCGTTGGCTGAATTTGCCACCCAACTAGCAGCAATCTAGCTGCTGAGCAATTTGTCGTCGTTATTGATAGCGTGAAGTTATTGATAGCGTGAAAGACAGGAAACAGGTAGTATCTAGCTGTCTCCTGTCTTTCCTGATCCAAATCTTCCCCAGCTTATCTACCCATCTCTCCCCATGGGCTTGTACCTTGTATTTTGTGATACAGGCCGGTGGGTGATGATGCTATTTCAATTGCTTTTATTCCCGCGCAACAAGAGGAGGTATTCAATGTCGATAGATCATAAACAGGCAGCACTGGACTATCACAGCAATGATCGGCCAGGCAAATTGAAGATTGTTGCTACCAAGCCCATGGAAACGCAAGCCGATCTCTCCCTCGCCTATTCCCCGGGCGTGGCCCACCCTGTGTTAGAGATCGCCAAAGAACCGGCGTTGGCTTATGAATATACATCAAAAGGCAATCTGGTTGCTGTGATCAGTAATGGCACGGCGATTCTTGGGTTGGGCGATCGTGGTGCATTGGCCTCAAAGCCGGTGATGGAAGGGAAAGCCGTCCTTTTCAAACGTTTTGCCGATATCGACGTCTTCGATATCGAAGTGGATACCAAAGATGCAAAAGAATTGGTGCGCTTTGTCCAGATGATCGCCCCCACCTTTGGTGGGGTTAATTTGGAAGACATCAAAGCCCCCGAATGTTTTTACATCGAACAGGAACTGCAACATACTTGCGACATCCCTATCTTTCATGATGACCAACATGGGACTGCCATCATTTCTGGTGCAGGTTTGATCAATGCACTCGAATTGACTGGCAAGCAGCTCAAAGATGTGAAAATTGTGATTAACGGGGCTGGCGCTGCAGGAATTGCCTGTGCCGAGTTTTATGTGGCGCTCGGTGCCGACAAAGAAAAGATTGTGATGTGTGATACGCGCGGCGTGATCTACGAAGGCCGTCTCGATGGCATGAATGAATACAAATTGCCTTGGGCCAACGAGACCGACGAACGTACGCTAGAAGATGCGATGAAGGGGGCCGATGTCTTTATTGGCCTCTCGATTGCCGATTGTGTGACGCGTGAGATGGTGCAAAGTATGGGAAACCAGCCCATCATCTTTGCGATGGCAAATCCCGATCCAGAGATCACCTACGAGGAAGCCAAAGCCGCCCGCCCCGATATTATTTTTGGCACGGGCCGCAGCGATTATCCCAATCAAGTCAACAATGTTTTGGGCTTCCCGTTCATCTTCCGCGGCGCCCTCGATGTACAGGCCCGGCGCATCAATATGGAGATGAAGATTGCTGCCGCACGCGCATTGGCTGCCCTGGCCAAAGAGGATGTACCCGACAGTGTGCTGCGCGCTTACGGCTTGGATGTTCTACGCTTCGGTCCAGAATATGTGATCCCAAAACCGCTCGATCCACGTGTGTTGATGTGGGTTGCCCCGGCGGTTGCCAAAGCAGCCATGGAGAGTGGCGTCGCCCGGCGCACCATCAATTTGATCGAATATGAAGATCAACTGGCCGCTCGCTTGGGGAAGAGCGTCCAAGTGATGCGTAGCATGGAAAGCAAAGCACGCCAGAATCCCAAGCGGGTGGTCTTTGCCGAAGGCGAGCATCCCAAGATTGTGCGCGCTGCCTATGCTGCCGAAACGCAGGGCATTGCGCGACCAATTTTGCTTGGCCGCCCAGAACAGATCGCCGAACAATGTCGCTCATTGGGGCTCACCTACACCCCGACGGTAGTTGACCCGAATGCGAGTGATCAGCGCTCAGTCTACGCCGAGACCTTCTACACCCGCCGTCAGCGGAAAGGGATTACCCCAACGTTGGCGAAAGAAATTATGCGCCAGGCCAACTATTTTGGACCGATGATGGTCGAACATGGTCATGCCGACGCCTTCATCTCTGGCTTGACCTACAACTATCCTGAAGTGTTGCGCCCGGCGTTGCAGGCGGTCGGCGCACAAGCCAATGGCTATGTTTCCGGCGTCTATTTGATGGTGGTCCAGAACAAACTCTACTTCTTCACTGACGCTACCGTCATTATCGAGCCCACGGTCGAGCAACTTGCGGCCATTGCCCTCAATGCTGCTGATCTGGCCGAGCATTTTGATGTCACCCCGCGTATCGCCATGTTGAGCTTCTCCAACTTTGGCAGTACGCCCCATGCCCAATCGCAAAAGGTGCATCAGGCAACCGAACTCGTCAAGAAGCAGCGCCCAGAGTTGCAAATCGATGGCGAGATGCAGGCCGACGTAGCTGTCGTGCCCGAATTGATGAAGCGCCACTACCCCTTCAGCCAGGTGAATGATGCCAATGTGCTGGTCTTTCCTGATCTCGCTTCGGCCAATACCGCCTACAAGCTGTTGAATCGTCTGGGTGGCGCCGAGGCCATTGGTCCAATTCTGGTGGGGATGGGCAAGCCGATCCATGTCTTGCAAACCGGCGCAGATGTACTGGATATTGTCAACGTGACCACGTTGGCTGTGGTGGATGCGCAATTTAAGAAGTAGGAACTAAACACTCGCCAGCGGTCAGGCTTTGATAGAGAGCCTGACCGCTGTATGCTCTGCAGTGTTGCTGCCGTTAAGGATTGGTCGACTCGAGGGCTGGCTCAAACTGGCCGATGTGATAATTTTCTGCCCCGACAAGTGGAGCCAGCGGCAGCAGACTGCTGGTTTCATAGGGCAGCAATTGTACAGTATACGGCCCTTGATCCAAGGGGGGTGTTTCGAGGCTCAAAAAGATGCGGCTAGCTTCCGGCGTGCGCCATCGCGGCGCGGACTCGCCTAGATCATTCCACAACTCGCTGTCCACTTGCCCCACTATATTGCCTGCCGCATCGAGCAGGCGCAACGATACCGAAAGCGAATCCTCGTACGGCTGTTCACTGGCCCAACTCACTTCAGCCAAGATCGGCGAGACTTGCGCCGTGGGCTCACTCGGTTCACGCACAAAAAGATTGACCTCGCGGATGGTCAATCCGCCGGCGTAGGTATGCTCAGCCGCAAAACGATAAGGATGAACTGGCTCCCCACGTAGTTGATAATGCTCCAGTTGAAAGGTGTTTTCGATTTCTTCGCTAACTTTCGTATAGCCAAGTAGATTCAGCTCACCCTCAAGCGCACGTTGCGGATCCGCGCTCAGGTGCATCCCCGCCAACCATCTAACCAGCGCAACATGCTCATAGTCCAAGGCTGGCAGATCAAAGGGCACTGTTGCCGCATAATAGTTATTGCTGCCGGCAGCGAGATAATCGATGGTCCAATGGTGGCCCGGTTCAAATTCACGCCAGTCCGCGGAAAGGGGTAGGATAAACATGGTGGTGGGCATTTCGACCACCTTGCGGGCAATGCGGCTCATGTCGGCATCGAATTGCTCGTAGGCCTCGCGTGCCCGCCCCCAGCGTTGATAATCGAACCAAGATTGGCCGCCATCATAGAGCCAGAGCACAAGGGCCAAACTACCAATCAGCATCGGCTTGCTGGTACGTTGAGCAAGCCAGTGCAATGCCGCAGCGATCAGCAGAAAGGCGGGCGCAGCCACCTCAATCACGCGGAGGTGATCGGGTGAGGCCGGATTGTTGGAGACGGCCAAAATCCCCGGCCAGAGCAAGATGGCCACGGTCCACAGCAGGGCTCGCGTTGCAGGTTGACGCCAGCCAGTAACGACCATGCCCCAAAAGAGCAGCGCAAGTGGCCAGGCCACTGGTGGACGCAACGGCCAGTTGTGGATCCAAAGCGGGTCTCCACGCAATCCGAACATAGCCAAATGGTCGAAGATCTGCTGCCAGAGTAAACGCCACGGCTCTGGACGAGCGAAGAGCCAAGCATCGCGGATTCGCTCTGTGCCGGCGTCTGGGTCATTAAGGATGGCGATGCCGAGGGGCACGACCGTCAGCGCAGCGACTACCCCACCCCACAACAAGCCTCGCCGGTCGAGCTGTTGGCGCCAATCCCAGGCCAAAATCAGTGCCAAAAATGGGATAAAGCGGGCGGCTGTATAGGTGTATTGGGTCAAACCGAGCAACAAGCCGGCCAGTAAATAGGGGCCCAAGGTGCGCCGGTTGCGACAGTGCCAGAAGCTGAGCAACCAAAGCGGTAACAGAACAGGCAGCGCATTGGCGCGATAACCAATGCGGCTGAGACTCAACGTCCAAAAGGTGACTGCAACCAGACCGGCGGCCAAGAGTGCTGGCCACGGCCCCAGTAAGCGCCGCCCTAGCGCAAAGGTGGCGGCTACCGCTAAAACCCCCAACATGGCGGCTGGCAAACGCACCGCCAAGATCGTATGCCCCAGCACACGCACAAATCCGGCCACGAGATAAGTAAAGAGCGGTTCATGGCCATTCGCCGTTGGGAAAAAGACAAAGAGGCGGCCTTCCCAGATGCCGAGTGCATCCAAACCATGGGCAGCCTCGTCGTAATAGAGTCCCGGGGGAATTTCAGTCAGCTGAAAAACTCGCAAAAAAAAGGCCAGCAAAAGTACAGCTAGCAGGCCCACTCGCCAAACAACGTTCATGCGCACAACCAATCGCCAGTCGATGGTAGGATCGAACTTGCTGCCCTATCTTGAGCAGTGGGGCTGATCTTACCGCGTTTGTGCTAAAATTGCATCTTTCAAAGAATTGGGCAAGCCTTATCGCTGGCGATAAATGGGCAGCTACCGCTGCTCGCTGATCTAAACGAGGGAGGAAGCATGGAACTGGTGCGCTGTAGCTGGAGTGGCTCGGATCCGCTCTATCAGCAGTATCATGACGAGGAATGGGGCGTGCCAGCGCATGACGATCGTCACCTGTTCGAGATGCTCTGCCTGGAGGGGGCTCAAGCCGGGTTAAGTTGGATCACCATTTTACGCAAGCGAGCAGCATACCGGGTGGCCTTCGACCAGTTTGATCCAGAAAGAGTCGCCAACTACGATCAAACGAAGGTGGCCGAGTTGCTACAAGATGCCTCGATTGTGCGCAACCGGCTCAAGATCGAAGCCTTTATCCGCAATGGGCAAGCCTTTTTGCAAACACAAGCGGAATTTGGCACCTTTGATGCCTACCTGTGGCGTTTTGTCGATGGCTCCCCGATTGTCAGTCGCTGGCAAACCTGGCGCGAGGTTCCGGCCTATACACCCCTGGCACAAAAACTCAGTAAAGATCTCAAGCAGCGAGGGTTTACCTTTGTCGGCCCCACCATCTGCTACTCTTACATGCAGGCGGTGGGCCTGGTCAATGACCATCTCGTTTCCTGCTTTCGCCATCCGGATTGAGTCTATCTACCGATTGAGCTGCCAGGTTGCGCCCAAGTGGATGCCGCCTGGTGAGGAACAAAAAACAGGTAAACAAGCGGATGAGGCCTTGTTTACCTGTTTTTTTATCGCTCGAGTCAGCGAGCCATAGTGAAATTATCGGATGCTTACTGTGGCTGGCTTCTTAGCTTGGTAACTACAGCTCACGAGTAAAATAGCTGTTCGATAGAAAATTCTTCATCCGCCAGGGCAGGTTCAGGGATGATAAACTGGCTGACCCGCGCCGGGGCTCCGGCATATTTGGCTCGGTCTGCCAGCTCGCGTACTGGTCGCATCGTCGCACTCGCCAGTGAGCCATGGACACTGGAGATAGTGTAGGATGTCGGTTCCCAATCGTGCTGGCTGAAGAGATCCACCCGAGTGGCTAATTTGCCATATTGATTGACCGTGTAGGCGACACAGGCAACAGCGGGTTGTGGCTGCCTGCTCTCTGCAGTCCTGATGGGCCGCGAGTAAGCCGTTGCTTGGTCCCCTTGCTCGACTAGCTCAGGCAATTGTGCATTCAAGAAGAGACGGATGAAAGCACTGGGTGACGGGAAACAACCATCGGTGTGAATCAAGGCCAAGGGACCGCTATTCGACGTGTTCGGGTCGAGCAGATGTGGCTGTTGTTCTTTGGCTACCGCGACAATTTGTTGATAAGGATAGCGCCCTGAGTAAATTGCTTGGATATGAAAGCGATCTTCATCGCGTAGTAATTCCATTAATGCTTGTTGCTGATCGGGCAGGGTTAATTCCTGGGGTGGCTCTCCTGCTGCTAGATCATCGCTGATGAGCAAGCGGAAGGTAGGTTTAAACTGCGGCAAGAGCAAACCACCGCCGAACATTTGGCTGCTAAAAACCGACCAGAGCGGCAAATTATACGCCGATGGTCCCCACTGTTCAGCAGTCAGCAACAAGAAGTTTTCAGTCTGTTGTACTTTGGTCGTAGGATCAAAAGCAATCTCTGCCACATCCAGATTAACCCAAGGACGGGTGAGACTGAGGGTGGAAAATTGGCGGACAAACCTTCGGATGACGGGGCTGTCATTCCCGTGGGGGTGAACCATTAAGAGGCAGAGCGCACGACCTGCTTGGGTCATGTCAAAATCGGTGAGGATTTGCTCCTCTACCGCCTGCGCCAGTTGTTGACGCAGTCCGAGCAACTGAGGCGACGAGAACCTCAGCCGTTCTCCTACACTTCCGATATCCACTTTGATCGCGGTCAGCGTAAGCATGTAAGACTCCTTTGTCTACATTTTTATGATTAGGTTACCAGTTATGGCGCTCAGTCGAGGTGCCGAGCATAGAATCACGACTAGTAACCGAAGCACGGAGGATTGTGCAGTCCATTCTGCTCAACCCGAGTAGAAGCCATCGCAAAATTGGTTGGTTCGTGTATGTTTCACCAACACAACCTGTAGGCCCTAGAATTTTGGGGCAGCTTCTAGTTCAAGTTTACCATAAGGAAGCCACTTTTCAAACTGACAATCTGCTGATCAATTCTGATGATCTGGGCTTGAGCTTCCTCATTCAGTAGGTAGGCTGCGCATTAGTGTGGCAGGCTGATGATTTGCTTGGTTGGGGGTGGACTTTGTGCTACACTCACCAAGGTTTCCACGCCTAGACACCAGTATTTGTCGGCTGGTGTTTTTTCCCTGGGGACAATTTTCATAGAGATAGTTGATGGGCATAGAGGCGACTGCACCATCATCAAACGTAGGTTGTTAAACGTTATTTCTAGAGGAGTTGTATCATCGTGTCTACTTTGCCTGCTGCGCCGCTTGCTTTGCCCCTCCCTCACCTAGCCGAACAGTATTTGTTGGATCCTACAATCACCTTCCTCAATCATGGCAGCTTTGGGGCACCGCCGCGCCCGGTGTTTGAAGCCTATCAGCGCTGGCAACGCGAGATTGAAGCCAATCCAGTAGAATTTATTGCCCGCCGTTTGCCCGATCTGTTGGCCGATGCTCGTGCTACCTTGGCTGCCTATGTTGGGACCCAGGCCGATAATGTCGTCTTTGTACCGAATGCTACGCACGGGATCAACATTGTTGTGCGCTCGTTACAGTTGGAGCCTGGCGACGAAGTTTTGGCGACCGACCACGAATATGGCGCAGTGAATAATACTTGGCGCTTCCATTGCGAAAAAACTGGTGCCACCTATATCAATCATCCGATTCCGCTACCATTGACTTCGCCTGAAGCCTTTGTGGATGCGCTCTGGGAAGGGGTGACCGAGCGCACCAAGGTGATCGCCATTAGTCACGTTACCTCGCCCACGGCCCTCTGCTTCCCAATCGACTTGGTCTGCCAGCGCGCCAAAGCGGCGGGCATCATCACGGTAATTGATGGTGCGCACGCACCCGGCCAAATAGATTTACAGCTCGACCAGTGGGGCGTTGATTTCTATGTTGGGAACTGCCACAAGTGGTTGAGCAGCGCACGCGGGGCCGGTTTTCTCTATGCCCGCCCTGACCGGCAAGATCTGCTAGAGCCGTTGGTGGTCAGCCATGGTTGGAATCGGGCCAACAGCACCCAATCCAAATTCCTCGATTACTTTACGTGGACCGGTACCGATGATCCATCGGCTTATTTGAGCGTACCTGCGGCCATTGCCTTCCAACAAGATAATGACTGGTCCGCGGTGAAAGCTGCTTGTCACCAATTGGCGCAAGAAGCACAAAGCCGCATCCTAGAATTGTCGGACAGCGATCCTCTCAGCCCCGATTCAATGTGGGTGCAGCTCCGTTCGGTCCCGCTGCCGGGTCGGGGGGAAGATTACAAGGAATTTTGGGATAAATATCAGATCGTTGTGCCGATCTTGGAGTGGAATGGCCAGACACTGATTCGGATCTCGATCCAGGCCTATAACACGCCTCAACATATCGAACGGCTACTGACAGCGCTCACTGAAACCATTGCCAAGCCATAAATTGGCAAGACCACCTGTGAACGGGCAAATAAGTTGTTTGCGCAGTCCAGTAATCTCAATTAAAATGGAAACGATATGCTACTGTGTGGTTGTCTCAATCGCGCTGGATCATCCTTGTTGGGCTAACGGGGTTTCATAGACTTGGTTGTCTCCGCCAAGTTTTCTGGCAATCAAAGTGAAAACCCGGCTTGAAGGGCGTTACAAGGCTACCTCAAACGACCACTGGCTTCGTTCTCCATTACGACGCACCAATGAAGGTAACTGCTTCACAAGTATCCTTTAATTTTGTGTAGTCGCAAAGTAGAGGTACCTAGCTTTGTTGGGGTTCGCTTCTTTGCGAACTTGCCGTCAAGGGCCCACAAAGCATCCCATGTCGATTACGATCTACCCAGCTGTAGCTCCGGAAGACCACTGAAAGACGGTCATAGGATTGAATGGGCATCCACTAAGGCTGCGTATGTTTCCTTGAGCAGAGAAAAAAGAAAGGAGAGTCGTCAACGTTGAGGAAGACTTACTTATATTGCCTGAAATTTTTTAATTTATCTGCTTGCTAAGAGAAACCCACGAGGAGATTCCTTGCTTATGCAAAAACTCATTGCGCGCGTAAAGCGTCAACGTGTTTGGTTTGCATTGTTGTTGATCGGTAGTTTGATCTTGAGTGCCTGTGGTGGTGGCGCTGCCGAACCAACAGCTGCACCGGCCCCGACCGAGGCTGCAGCACCTGCCGAAGAAGCCGCTCCCACCGAAGCACCTGCGGAAGAAGAAGCCACCGAAGAAGAAGCTACTGAAGAAGAAGCTGCCCCTGCCGAAGAGGCAGCTGAGGAACCCGCCGAAGAAGCTGCCGCTGGCGACGAATACACCACTATCTTTGGTGAACAATTGCCAGCAGATGCCCGGCCATACGACGAGCAAGTCTACCGGTTTGCCTGCAGTATCACTGGAAATATGACCACCTTTGACTTCACGGTCTCGGTCTATACCCGGTATTGCGGTAGCGACCAATTCACGCTCTCGCTGGTCGATCTGGATCAAGACTTCAATGTGATCCCCATGGCTGCCGAAAGCTGGGATGTTTCGGAAGATGGCCTCACCTGGACCTTCAACATTCGCCCAGATATGATCTGGTCGGATGGCACTCCGGTGACCGCTCATGACTGGGTGGCAACCTTCCGCTATACAGCTGATCCAGAACATGCTTGGGACTTTGCCTGGTTCTATGCTGGTGTGATCGAAAATTGGGATGAGGTGATCGCTGGCGAATTGCCAGTTGAAGAGTTGGGTGTTGTGGCCGTGGATGATCTGACCTTGCAGATTACCACCTACAATCCTTTCCCGCCGCTGCCCGGTATGATGAAGTTCGGTTGGACGCTTCAGGCGAAGGCATTGGAAGAACATGGCCCCTACTACAACAACGACCCCGAGACCTCGGTCAGCATGGGGCGCTTCAAGCTGGTTTCGCTGGAGCCCGGGCGCCGTGTCGAGCTCGAAGCCAACCCCGATTATAAAGGCCCCAACCCGCCGCGTTTGAAGCGCCTGGAAGGGATCTTTATGGATCCGAGCACCTTCTTTGGGGCTTTCCAGAACAACGAAATTTATGATGTGGGCTACGAGGCCTTGACGCCAGCCGACTTTGATCTGGTACTGGCCGACGAAGTGCTGAGCGCTAACTATCTGCGCCACTTCGGTGACTTCCGCACCGACTATCTGCTCTTCGATACCTTCAACCCGCCCTTCGATGACCTGAATGTCCGCAAGGCCTTTGCCAAAGCCGTTGATCGTGAATCCATTGTCACGAATGTCATGGGTGATATCAAGGGTATGCCCGCGTACTCGATGTTGATGCCTGGCTTCCCAGCTTCGGACGTCGAGGGTGTCCTGCACGAATATCAAGCCTATGATTGTGATGCAGCCCAACAGCTCTTGGCGGATGCTGGCTATCCTGGTGGTGAAGGCTTCCCTCCTCAGGAGCTCTGGTTGCGTGGTGAGAGCGCAGCAATGCAGGCTGTCTTCCAGGCTGTTGCTGCTTCGATCTCAAGCTGCTTGGGCGTGACGATTGAAGTTTCCAACAAGGACAACAAGGTCTACATGGATTCGCTGAATGCGAAGCCCACCGAGTTGACCTTCGGTGCCATTTCTTACGGCATGGACTTCCTCGACCCTACGAACATGTTGGGCATTTGGGTCTCCACTGGCCGCCACTCGTGGCGCAATGCCGAATTTGACGATCTGATCGCAGAAGCGACACCGTTGGTCGGTGATCCCGAGTTGCGTGAGCAACTGTTCCGCGATGCTGAGCGGATCTTGGTAGAAGATGTCGGTGGTATCTTCATCAACCACCGCTGGCAGGGTACGCTCTATCAACCCTTTGTCCAGGGCGAAGGTCTGCGTGAACCCGATTCCAATGGGATCGCAGCCTGGCACTGGGGTAATGACTGGGTCTGGGGCGATCTCTATCTCTCTACTGCAGAGTAGTTAGGTTGGGTCGGTAGAAATGGTGGATGTTTGGCAGCTTGGTCAGACATCCACCATTTATTACTGGCTTGCTCTAGATTGATACAAATCTAACGAGAGGACTCGAAGCGCAGCTTTTCGTTAGATGTAGCTTTTACGTAAGGATTTAGTTTGTCGAGGAGATTAGGAATAAATGACCCGTTATATTTTGGGTCGCGTGGTCTCGTTGGTTTTTGTCGTCGTGGTGGTCTCGATGATCACCTTTGCATTGATGAGCTCTGTTCCTGGTGGGCCATTCGATGAGGACAAGCAGCCCTTGCCACCGGCTGCCAAAGCCAACATTCTACGCAAGTATGGGTTAGACCAACCCGTGTGGCGGCAATATTTGAATTATATGGGCAATGCCATTCAGCTTGATTTTGGCATTCCTTATCAGCAGCCGACAACCACGGTAACAGCATTGATCGCTAGCACCTGGCGTGTGACCGCACAAGTGGGCTTGTTGACCATTTTCGTCTCATTTAGCATGGGGCTGACTTTGGGCATCGTTGCCGCTCGTTATCAAAATTCTTGGATCGACAACGCGGTTACTTTTGTGGCTATGTTGGGTATAACCTTGCCCAGCTTTGTGATCGGTTCTTTCGCGATTCTCTTTTTTGCGGTTTTGCTAAAATGGTTGCCGATGGGGGGGTGGGGTGATTCCACTTGCTTGATCGGTCGAGCCTTTTGCAGCGATTGGATTATGCCCGTCATTGCTTATTCGCTCGGCCCGACTGCCACCATTGCCCGCTATACCCGCGCCAGCATTGTGGAGGTGATTCGCTCCGATTATGTGCGGACCGCGCGCGCCAAAGGGCTAGCTGGCACGGCTATCATGACCCGGCATGTGCTGCGAAATGCACTGGTACCGATGGTCACGGTCATGGGGCCGATTATCCCCGACGTGATGACCGGCAGTATCTTTATTGAATCGATCTTTCGTATCCCTGGGCTCGGCAAATATTTTGTCACCAGCACATTTAATCGCGATTATCCCATGGTGATGGCAACAGTGTTGCTGATTGCGGTTCTATGGGGGATCACCTATTTGCTGACGGATATTGTCTATACGTGGATCGACCCCCGGGTGAGGTTGCATGCGAAGGGAACCAACTAGTGGCTGAAGTAAAATCCAGCGACCTAGTGGTCGCTCTCCAACCCACCGACCAGTTGTCAACCGCACCGCGCCGCTACCGCACACTTTGGCAAGATGCCCTACGGCGTTTCGGTCGCAATCGATTGGCCATCGTTGGCTTGATCATCGTCATCTTCTTCTTCTTTCTGGCTATCTTTGCGGATCTACTCGCCCCCTACCCTTACGATCTAGCGGATTTTACAGTTCGCCCCCGGCAATTACCCTTCCAGAATAGCAAGCATATCCTAGGAACAGATGAGATCGGTCGAGATTACTTGAGCCGACTCATTTATGGTGCACGGACTTCGATGACCGTAGGCATCACGATCCAGGTAATTGCTCTGCTGGTTGGTGTCCCCCTTGGGGGAATTGCTGGCTACTTTGGTGGCAAAGTCGATTTTGTCATTACTCGAGTGATCGAAGTAATGACCGCCTTTCCTGGCCTCCTCTTCTCGATTTTGATCATTACCCTCTTTGGCGGGGGAATGTGGAAAGTGATCTTCGCACTGAGCATCACCAGTTGGATTGGGATTGCTCGCCTCACACGGGCACAAGTTTTGTCGCTACGTGAGAAAGAATATGTTGAAGCCGCTCGTGCACTCGGTGTCACGCGCTCGGGAATTATCTTCCGTCATCTAATTCCGAATGCACTTTCTCCGCTGCTCGTTGCTGTCAGTTTTGGCATTCCTTCCGCAATCTTCGGTGAAGCCGGGCTGAGCTTTCTTGGTATCGGCATCAATGATCCGATCCCAAGCTGGGGCAAGATGGTTGGGGTGGCTGGCGATTATGCGGCCACGTCTTGGCATATGGCCTTCTTCCCAACCTTGGCGATTGCGCTCGCTATGTTGGGTTTCTCCTTTGTTGGGGATGGCTTGCGCGATGCGCTCGATCCGAAATTGATTGAGTGAGTGATGGTCATAGGGTATGGCAGATCAGGAATAGCAACAGCTGCTCCTGATCTGCCCGTTTTGCGTAGTACAGGCGGACAATTTCTCTCGATCTTACGCCGCTTTACTGATCTTGTTTACCAATGTTGTATAAGATATAAACTCAAACCAAGCCTCGAACAAGAGAAGGGGTACAGATTATGGGGTGTCGAAAGTTAGGATTGAAGATTTGGCTACCACTGCTCTGTGCTATGTGGGTGTTGCTATTGGCTGCCTGTGGCGGCGGTGATTCGAGTTCGGGGGTTGCGGCCGTACCTACGATGCCCCCTGCCCGTTTCACTGCAGTCGCGCAACAGAATCCTACTCGGACAGCGTCCACTGCCACTCCTGCGACGGACACCGAAGAGAGTAATGAAGCCGAGCCCGATACGACAACGCCCATCACCTCGACAGAGCCGGTCACCGAAGCTGAGACATCAGCTGCCGGCGTGGATGAAGCGCTGCTGGCCCGAGGTAGTGGTATCTACGAGCGCAACAATTGCGGAAGTTGTCATGGTGCAGCTGGCGAAGGCGTGACCGGGCAGGCTGGTGCCATTGCCGGTACTACGTTGTCTGAGGGTGAATTTAGTGATATTTTGCGCACCGGAGGTGGCTTGGGCAATTCCCATATCTTTGGTCCCTCAGCAGTTAGCCGAAGCGGAATGAATGCCCTCTATGTCTATGTCCAATCCTTGGGTGATTGACGCATAACAGCATAACAACTTTTTCTCGTTCACAAATTTAATTCACAAAGTAGCCCCCTATGCAGCCAATGGTTGTTAAAGACACAATTCCTGAGCGGATTGGGGTCTATCAAGTTGGGGAAGAGATTGGGCGTGGTTCGGTCGCCGTAGTCTATCGAGCAGTCGATAGACTCTACGATCGCGAGGTAGCCCTCAAGGTATTACACCCCTACTTTGCCCATTATCTCTCGTTTGTGCGCCACTTCATTGCCGAAGGCCGTGAAGGGATGCGGCTTCGCCATCCCAATATTGTGCAAGTTTTTGACGCCGGTCAAAGTGATGGTATCGCTTTTATCGCGCAAGAATTGCTCCTGGGTGGGACTTTGGCCGATATGGTACAAGCGCGCGGTGGTCCCTTCACGTTGGACGAGACCGTCGCAGTGATCGAACAAGTGGCGGCCGGGTTGGATTATGCCCATCAACTTGGGTGCCTCCATCGCAATCTCAAGCCGAGCAATCTCTTTTTTGCTGATCACGGGCGGGTTCAAATCGCCGATTTTACGGCACCCCTGACCGCTGGGAGTGCCTTACCTCCCAATTATCCTGTCGGAACGCCATCCTTTATGGCCCCGGAACAGGCGCGCGGGGATAGTGGGCTAGATCAGCGAGCCGATGTCTATAGCCTCGGGGCAATCGCTTACTTGATGCTCAGCGGCCGCGTGCCCTTTGAGGCGGACAATCCGCTGGTGCTGCTGCGTAAGATCATCGAGGAGCCACCGCCACTACTCGAGCGGCTACAACCCCAGATAGATCCCGCAGTGGCCCAAGCATTGAGCCAAGTATTGGCCAAGCGCCCCAGCGCACGTTACTTAACGGCCAGTGCCTTTGCCCAATCCTTAGCACACGGTCAGCCGATTGCCCCAAGAGAACCGGCTGTAGAGAGCCCCGTTGCAGAAGTGGAGGCACCAGCTGTCCATCCACCTTTGATCCCCCACCGCCCGTCACCCAAACGCTCGACTGGAATGATGACTGTACCACGGCGGGCAGTGATGATTGCGGGTATGGCAATGGTCACGCTCTTGTTGCTCTTATTGATCATCGCGGTACAGGTAGTGCCCGGTTTTTTTGAGCGAGTGACCAATCGGGAAACACCGAGTGTTCCACAAATCGCTGTGTTAGATCCGATCCCCCTAACGCCGACCAATACCGCGGCGGCACAACCGCCAACTGTGGTAGCCACAACGGCCTTGGAACTGGCTGGTGTGGATACTGTGCCTGCTGCCGATGTGGCGGTCAACCCTACGTCTGTCGTGACGCCCCTGGCTACTCGGCCGAGTAACCCGCCACCCACTGTGCGCGTTTTACCTACCACGGTTGCGGTTGCCATTGCCACGCGGCCACCGACACCCACCGCTATGCCGGTATTCGCTGTTGTTGAAACAACTCCAACAGATACGCCAACCGAAAGCCCACTATCTGCTAGTCCAACGGCGACAATCACCTTGGCCGCTGCTATCGGCAACATCACGCTCGCGAATGAGCTGCCGCTGCCTGCCGGCCGGATCGCCTACACGGTGCGTAATTTGCGCACAGGGCAGCTCGATACGGCCATCTACAATGTGGCTACCGGGGTTAGTTGGCCGATTTTGCCCGCCAAACGCCAACCTGACTTCAACAATCAGAGCGATCTTGTTTTGAATAGCGAAGGTGGGGGCGTGGATGCATTGGTGTTGATGCGCCACAGTGGCGAATTGCTGGGCATCGCCAGCGCCTTTGACGAAGATAGCCATCCCCACTGGGCCCCCAATAACAAGAGCATTATCTTTGCCTCGTCCCTGGTTGGCGATGGCCGTTACCGCCTCTATCTACAACGCGACGATAACTACGGCCAGAAGGTCAGCCCGTTGATGTACGATGCTTGGGAGCTGTTCGGGCGTTACCCAATCTTCTTGTTGGATGGTCGAGTGGTCTATAACGGCTGCAATGTGTGGGAGAATGCCAGCACGTGTGGTCTCTTTGTGGTTGATGTTTGGGGTGGCCGTCCAGAGAATTTGACGACTTGGCCGGGCGATATTCCGACCGATAATTTGGGCAATCAAGTTTTGTTGATGTCCGAGCGCGACAGCGACTGGAATATCTATCTCCTCAACGCCAACACGGGCGATATTGCCCAGTTAACTGACGACCCGGGTGTTGATGGTTTGGCAACCGCTTCGCCAGATGGGAACTATGTTGCCTTTATCAGTGACCGCTCTGGTGTGTGGTCTCTCTACATCATGCGGGCTGATGGTAGCGAGCAGCGCAAGTTATTTGATCTCCCCGGCGGGTACGGGACTGGCGCACAAGACTGGCTGGAACAGCGTCTTAGTTGGGGGCGCTGAGGTCGAATTAGTGGTATAAGATGTGATTGCGCATCTTGTACCACTAATTCGTTGGTCGCTCAGAGGTGGACCCAGCTTTGCTCCTGGTAACTTTGGCGGGCTGCATCCATTGCTCGTTGTACTGACAAGCCATCGTAGAAACTAGCTGCATCGGTGATCACAGTTTGCCCGTTTTCGGCCAAAACTCGCGCCAAGAAATAGCTGCCGACGGCGAATGGCTGCATCGTTGGCACCCCATCGGGTAGCTCAGGCGGAAAGCCGGTGGCCAGCGGTTGCCAATTCCCCTGGACAAAATCTTCCCCCTGCAAGCCCCACAACTGCTCGTGACTATCTAGCCGCAGCGCTCCCTTAGTCCCAATGATCACAATTTCGCTACGGCTGGGCCCGGGCATTAACCCGCTCACCGTGATGGTGCCATGCACGCCGTTCGCAAACCGCAGCATCAAGTGGGCATGATCGTCCGCACTGACCATGCGGCGATTGCCAGTCTGCGGATCTTTTCGGTAGTAGTGGCCCGTCTGCAAGGTAGCCGTCAAGCTCTCGATCTTGCCGTTCAGCCAGCGGGCGAGATCCAACATATGGCTGCCCATCGCCCCCAACAAGCCGCCACCCTGTTCGGCATTATGGACCCATCCCCAAGGCGTGTTGGGGTCTAACCGGCTACCGTTATGGGCAACAATTTGGATGAGCATGGTAGCCCCGATATAGCCACTACGAATCAAGTGGCGCAGGTAAATTCGTTGGGGATGGAAGCGCAATTCGTGATCGATAATGGCCAGCTGATTGGGAGCTGCTTGGGCCGCGGCTAGCATTGCCTCGGCTTCGGCTGTATTGAGCGCTATCGGTTTTTCGCAGATCACATGTTTGCCTGCACGCAGTGCTGCTTCTGCCATTTCACGGTGCAGATGGGGTGGAGTAACAATGCTGACTAGATCCACGTTCTTGGCGTTGATCAAATCCTGCCAATTCTCGTAGACATCGGGAATATTTAGCTTCTGCGCAACGCGTCGGGCATTTTCTGGGCGCATTGCACACACGGCTTGGA
>CAZMRA010000015.1:27823-33521 GCA_964568485.1 uncultured Caldilineaceae bacterium
CACGTTCGGTCCAACCTGTTCCAATAAAACCAACGCGTACAGGATTCTGCGTCGTCATCCTGCAACCCCCTTCAAGGTAAAAAATATGATAGCGAATAAATATTTTCAGCTGGTGGAAAAAGCTGTTGGATAAGTGCAGTAGTGTGTTACCTGTGGGCTTGTGGTTGCGTGTAATCCTACCAACCCACTGAATGGGAATTCGGCATCAATGCGTATAACAAGATAAAAACGCTGGGAGCTCTGACCGAATTCACATTATTTTACATTCTCATACACCTGTGTGAGAATCGGCAAAATTTGTTGCCAGTCGTAGTGTGTTTGCACAAATTGCCGGGCCTGTAGCCCTAATTGTGTGGCAAAGCCGTCGTTGTGATGCACCGAATCGATCAACCGTAAGGTGGCTGTGGCAAACGCTACCGGACTATCGGCAAGCAGCAATTCCTCTCCATCGGTGACCGGAATGCCTTCAATTCCCAAGCGAGTACTAACGATTGGTTTGGCATGAGCCATCGCTTCGAGGGCTTTGAGGCGAGTGCCACCGCCAACCCGCATTGGAATCGCGCAGACGGTAGCTTCCCCAAAATAAGGAGCTGTCTCAGGCACGCTGCCGGTGATGATGATCGCCGGATTGTGACGCAAGCTCGCTAGGCGTGGGTGTGGATTGGAACCGACGATCTGCAACTGTACATCTGGTCGTTGCTTTTGGATCAAGGGCAAGACCTGTTCTCCAAACCAGAGCATGGCATCGACATTGGGCCGATAATCCATTTTACCAGTAAATAGCACAATCGGTTGGCGAGATTGTGTCGCTACGGGCTGCTCGGGGTAAGACGCCAGATCGATGCCATTGGCGAGCACAGTCACCGCCAGCTGTGGATCCAGCGCCAGCAATGCTGCTTGGTCTTGCGGGCTGACAGCCAACACCGCGTCGGCTGCTTGGCAGATCTGCCGCTCGTAGCGCCGCAACTTTTGCCATTGGATCAAACTATAGAGTGCGGCGGGCCAGCGGCGGGGCTGGCGCAGATCGGTCATGGCATTGCGTTTTTGCAACAAATATTCACAATTGTGGTCATCAAAAATGATCCGCTCATATGGACGTCGCGCAACTCGCAGTCCATATTGGGCCATCTCGATTCCCTCAATCTGAATGACCGCATAATCAGTATCGTTGCGCCATTCAGCCACTTGGCGGTGCATCTCCGCACTTTCCAAGCGTAAACCCATGTCGGGCAACGACGAACGGAGTGTTGTGTACAAACGTTGCCTGCTGGAACGGTGCGGCTGGGGCAGAGCGCAGATGCGCCGGCAGAGTTTATACAAAGGATTGTCCGGCTGGAGTTGCTCACCCGGCGCAAGAAACGTGAGCAGATCAACCTGATGGTGTTGAGCGAGATAGCGCAAAAGATAAAAATTGCGGATGGTCGTACCCTGGTGCGGGGGATAGGGTAGCTGCGGCGTGAGCAATAGAATATTCATGCAATCGGTGGCTATGGCAATCGGCAAAGGCGATTGGCGCTTTGCCCGGTTCCCATGGTTAGACTCGCGTGGTTGGTTTGGAAGGGGCAGCTACAATCGCCGGGGCTACCTGCGCTGGTGATTGAATTACCTTGCGATAGACTTCGAGTGTGCTGCTAGCTGTAGATTCCCAGCTAAAGCACTTTGCTCGCCGCAGCCCTTTTTCACTCAACTCGGCGTGGAGATCATCGTCAGTGAGCAGTCGCTGGAGGGCAACCGCCATCTCTTCTGGGTCATTGGGATTGACCAAAAGCGCTGCATCAGCCACTACTTCGGGCAAGCTACTGGTGTTGCTGACCACGGTAGGGGTGCCACAAGCCATGGCCTCGAGTGGCGGTAGGCCGAATCCCTCATAATGGGCAGGGTGGACATGGCAACGTGCGGCAACATACAACTTACGCAGATCCTCGTCACCCACGCGGCCCAAGAAGAAGGTATGGCGTTCTAGGTTGAGTCGCCGTACTGTTTCTAGTGTTTCTTCGTATAGCCAACCCTGGCTACCAGCTAGTACCAAACCTGTGTCGGTAATGTTGTAGCGTTGGCGCAGATAGTGAAAGGCAGTTAACAGACCACTGACATTTTTACGTGGCTCAATGGTGCTGACAAAGAGCATATATGACGCCGGAATACCGAATTGCCGAATCACTTCCGCTCGAGTACTCTCTACCGGTAGCGGCTGAAAGATGGGGTCAGCTGCTTCTGGGATCACACTGACAGATTGATCCAGCACACCTAATTGCCCAATTAAATCCTGCTTGGTATTTTCACTGGGCACGATGATATGGCGGGCATGGCGTACCGCTCGATCAATCTGCCCGTAGTAGGCCGCGCTATCTTTGGTTAAAAAGTGTGGCCAATGCAGAAACGCTAAATCATGCACAGTAATGACTGCAGGCACAGGTGAACGGAGCGGGGGAATAAAATCTGTGCTATGCAATAGATCGAGTGGAAAGCGCAATAGCTCCAGCGGTAGCAACCACTGTTCCAGTGGATGATGCACCGGGGAATAGAGTGTGCCACGCTGAAAATTCGCCTGGTTGATCAGCGGCGTGCGGTGACGTCGGTGTTGAAAAACCGTAAATTGATCGTGCTGATTTAGCCGTGCCAAAGCGTGCAATAGATGCCAAGTATACCGGCTAATGCCGGCTGGCTGATGATGCATCAGCCGTGCGTCCACTCCAATGTGCATAATGATTTCCTGGTGATGGCTGCGCGAACCGGATGCGCGCGCCTTTGCACCATTGCAGAGGCTCCGCGTAGGAGACGAAACTTCGTGGCAATCGTTGGCACGGGACCGAGCTATCGCATGACCAACTTTGGTCTACAACCGCAACATTGGCCAGATAAGTATCGGTTCAATCGCAAACTATAGTCCCCTAATTTTACCCCTGCTCGTTAAAACGGTCAAACCCAACTGAATGTGGACTTCGGGGGCTGCCGGCTTAACCATGAATAAATAGCTTCCTCTATTTCTCCACGTACGAGGCCGTATCCGCAGAAAGCCGAAGGGTTTGAGTGTGTTGGCGAACATGCTATAATAGCAAACAGCATAGGATATTTTACATAACAAGGTGAGGCTCTATGGATCTGGCACAACTAGCTCAGATGGTAAATTGGTTGGATGAAGAACATCGTCGAGATCGCGCCGAGATCGCTCGATTACAGCAGCGTATCGAGGCTCAATCCGCCGACGTGATCGAGCAAGCACGGCGGATTCAAGAGCTGGAAGGCCGGCTTGCTGCTACCCAGGCCCATTTAGGGCGTTTTACGCAGATCGAGCAGGCGATCCAAAATGCCAAAACGGAGCTTGCTGGCCTGGTGGAACGCGGTGATGAAGGCCGTGTCCAGGCCCAGCGTGAGTTGGAGCGCGCCCGGCTGAGTGACCGGGAAATGTTGAGCCGCGAAATTAGTGAAGTGCGGCGCGAGTTACCTCGCATTTCGCGCTTGGAAGAAGCCGTTGAAATTCGCTCGATCGAAGATGAACGCCTTTCGGAATTGATCATGGGGGTGCGTAATCAGATCGGCGGTTTGGCGAAAGAGATCGAAGAGCGTACCCGGCAAATTCCCTTCCTGGCTGAGCAGCGCACTAGTGACACCAAGCGTATTGCCCAGCTCCAGCAGGAGACCGTTGAGCTCTTCAAGCGTTCTGAAGCCATAGCGGGGCGGCTGCCTTTGTTGGAAGAAGGGATTCGAAAAGTAGCGGGGGAAATCGAAAAATATCCCCAGATGTTCGATAACCTGCGCGATCAGCAAGTCCAGTTTATGGAGAAGATTCGCTCGACTGTGGTTGACCGTGAGCAAGTTCTCACGCGTTGGCAAGAAACCATTGAGGAGCAGAAGACAATCGTCAGCCAGGCGTATGAGCGGGTCCAGAGTTTTGCTCAGCAGATGGATATTAGTCGCCGCGCCGTGCAGGAGATGCAAGAGTTCAAAGATATGATCTTGCGTGAACAGGCGCAAGTCCAAGAGTTACAACGGCTTGCCGAGGAGCGGGCCCGCCGCGAAATGGACGAATTTCGCGAAGATTATGAAAAGAAGCGGCGCAAAGCTGAGTTGCGGCAAGAACATATTTGGTCGGAACAAGACAAGTTTAATCGGGAGATTGTCGAACGGTTCCCGCCCATCCATCACGACCTGAAAGTACACGAAAGTTTGCTGCAACAGCTGTGGAAGCTCCAAGAGAGTTATGGCAATTACTTCCTGGGAACTGCCCAAGCTTGGCTCGATGGGATGCAAATGGCCATTCGCAACCGAGATGAACAAGTCAAGCAGATGGAAGAGGAGTGGCAACGGCACCGTCGCAACACAGAACTCTATGCCACCCAAAATGCAAATGCCCGGCGCACGAGTGGCATCATGACTGGCGAGCCCCCAGAATCGGCTCCTAGTAACGGCTCAAAGCGCTAGCGGGGCTTTTCCCTCTAGCGCTCTGAGCCGATGGTCACTGGCTGCGTTGTGTTGGGCTCATCTAGTACTGAGCGCAGGGTGCTGAGCAAGGCTTCCGGTGTAAATGGTTTGGTGATTAAAGGGGGCGGGCGATGAAGCTCGTCCGTCCACAGAACTTGGCTATCGGTATAGCCAGACATGTATAAAAAGCGGAGGTGCGGCCGCGTGTTACGCAATTGCCGCACCAGCTCAGGTCCACTGAGCTGCGGCATCACTACATCTGTCAAGATGGCGGCAATGGGTTCTGGATAGTGAGTAGTGAGCTTGAGTGCTTCTTTGGCATCGCTCGCTTCCAACACAGTATACCCATTCATTTCGAGCATTTGCCGGGTCAAAGAGCGTACCGTGTTGTCATCTTCCACTACCAAGATCGTTTCGTGCC
Organism: uncultured Caldilineaceae bacterium; assembly: GCA_964568485.1. GTDB lineage: Bacteria > Chloroflexota > Anaerolineae > Caldilineales > Caldilineaceae > CFX5. The sequence continues at coordinate 32,667 of CAZMRA010000015.1, forward strand.
CATCCAGTTGTTTGTAATCTTCAGTATCCTCGCTAGCTTGTAATGGATCGCTGACCCGAGGCAAAAAGATGTGGAAGCTTGTACCTTGACCAGGTTCGCTTTCTACCTCGATAAACCCTTCACTCTGTTTCACAATACCGTAGACAATTGATAGCCCCAAGCCTGTACCTTGGCCGGCGCCTTTGGTGGTAAAAAAGGGCTCGAAGATGCGCGAGAGGATCTCCTGATCGATGCCAACGCCCGTATCACTGATGGTGAGACGCACATACCACCCTGGGCGTGCATCCAAGTGGCGGTCGGCGTAGGCTTGGTCAATGCGGGTGAGCGACGTCTCGATCAACAGCCGACCACCTTTGGGCATGGCGTCGCGACTGTTGACCACCAGATTCATGATCACTTGCTCCAGCCGGCTTGGATCGGCGCGGATGTTAAAATCTTGCGGATTGAGGTGGATTTGCAGATCAATATCTTCGCCGATCAAGCGGCGCAGCATCTGCTCAATGCCGATGATCACTTGGTTAATATTGAGAATTTGCGGCTGGAACTCTTGTTTGCGACTAAAAGCCAGTAATTGGCTTGTGAGTTTGGCCGCACTCCGCCCTGCTTTGTCGATCTCGCTGACTTCCCGCCGCCACGGACTATCTGGATCGAGCCTAAGCAGCAACAACTGGCTATACCCCAAAATTGCAGTCAATAGATTGTTGAAATCATGGGCCACAGCACCGGCTAAGCGACCAATTGCCTCCATCTTTTGGGCATGGCGTAATTGTTCTTCTAAATTTTTACGCTCACTGACATCACGTGCAATACCCTGGATCCCAACAGGGTGCTCGCCTTCATAGAGCAAGCGTGAAT
>CAZMRA010000015.1:33531-35751 GCA_964568485.1 uncultured Caldilineaceae bacterium
AGGGGCAGACGGGTACCATCTTTACAGCGTATTTCGACCTCGTAGACTGTGTTCTCAATCTCACTGCTCAACTTGCGATCGAAGGCACTGCGCGTGATGGGGTGAAAATCTGTTATCATTAAATCATCTGCACGCAGTTTATTTAACAATTCGACTCGGCTGTACCCGGTCAAGGCTTCGGCTCGTTTGTTGACCGAAGTAAAATGGCCGCTCATATCGAGGGTATAGATCATATCGTTGGCGTTCTCGAAGAGATCGCGATAGCGCTGTTCGCTGTTGCGTAGGGCGATTTCTGCCTCGCGCCGTTGATGAGCCCCCAGCGCTAATGAGATCAGATCGGCCACTGAGCCACTAAATACCTCCTCTTCGGGCATCCAGCGGCGGGACTCTTGCTCGTGCTCCAACTTAAAGACACCGACGACATTATTGTGATAACGAATAGTCGCCTCTAGGGCCGAAACAATATTTAGCGGAATAAAGTAATCCTGCGCCAGTTCTTTAGTCCGTGGATCTTTGAGTGTGTCATGCGTGGAGATGAAGCGATGTTCATGCAGGGCCGCAACATAGCGTGGGTAGCGCCCCACCTCTAACTCGATGCCTGCGGTATGCTGGTTGTAACCCAATTCAAAAACATCTTGGCAGATGAGCCACGTGCGATCTTCGTTGAAGAGCCAGATGCTAGCGCGCGCGACGCCGAGGCTCAACCCGGCAATTTGGGTGATCTCGCTGAAGGCTTGTTGCAGATTCCCATCTTGCACGCTAGGACTGCGCGCTAAGTAGAGCAACGCATCATTCGCTTGACGCATACGTGCTTCGCTAGCACGGAGCGCTTCTGCCGCTTGGCGACGTTCACGGCGGATCTGTAATTCACGCAATTCTCGCTCCACTGCCGGCACGAGGCGCTTCAAGTTATCTTTCATGAGATAATCTTGCGCCCCACTACGCATTGCAGCGACCGCCATATCTTCATCAATAAACCCAGAGACGACAAAGAAAGGAATGTCTTGGCCCTGTTCTTGAAAAACGCGCAGCGCGGCTAAGCCACTGAATTGTGGCATGTTGTAATCGGCAATGACGATATCCCACTCTTTGCTCTGGAGGGCTTGTATCAGCGCGGTTTCCGTCTCAACTCGCTGAGCGGAGACGGCATACCCCCCGTTCTGCAACTCACGGCGTAGCAAGAAAGCATCATCTTCAGAATCTTCGATGATCAAGACGCGTAATGGAATGGCCATTAGCTATCTCCCGAGAGTAGAGGCGGCTCGTTGATATCTAACCAGTAAGTCCCTAATGTCTTCATTAAGTTGATGAATTCTTCAAAGTCTACAGGCTTGCGAATATAACTATTAGCCCCAAGATCATAGCTGGCAGCAATATCTGAGGGTTCGCGTGAAGAAGTTAGCACAATCACAGGCACGAGGCGCGTGCGGGGCTCGGATCGTAGCCGATGCAAGGTCTCGAGTCCGGTGAAATTAGGCAATTTGAGGTCGAGCAAGACCACCCGAGGCAACAAACGCCCCTGGCTGGGCTCGAGTTGATCATTGCCAAGCAGATAGTTGAGTGCCTCGAGCCCATTGTGCGCAATGACTAGCTCATGGGGAAGCTGACTTTTGCGTAATGCCCGGATGGTCAGTGCGACATCATCTGGGTTATCTTCGACTAATAAGATTGTGCGATTCATTGTCGATTGTTGACCTAGCATATATGAACAAGGTTACGGCGACGTGGGCAGTGTGAAGTAAAAAGTTGCACCCTGTTCGACTGCTCCTTCGGCCCACACCTGACCTCCATGCCGTTGGATAATCCGGTGAACGGTCGCAAGCCCGATACCCGTTCCTTCAAACTCTTGCTGATTATGTAAACGCTGGAAAGCGCCAAAGAGTTTGGATGCATATTGCATATCGAAACCTGCGCCATCATCCTTGACAAAGTAGATAGTCTTATCGTCCTGAATTAAGCTGCCAAAGTGAATGTGGGCTACCTCATGTTTGCTGCTGTATTTCCAGGCATTATGCAGCAAGTTATCGAGTACAATGGTGAGCAGGTTAGGGTCACCAACTGCTTTCAGATTCGGTTCTACCGTGAAGTAGACGGTGCGTTCCGGCTGGGTTGTCTGCAATTCGGCCAAGATGGTGGTGGCGATCTCGCTGAGATTGATGGTGGTTTGGCGTAATTCTTGACGAGTGACGCGGGCCAAGGTCAACATATCATCGATCAAGA
>CAZMRA010000016.1:0-23898 GCA_964568485.1 uncultured Caldilineaceae bacterium
AGCTTGCACTACATACCCAGGAATTGGAGCGATCACGATCTGCAAAACGTTCAGGCAGATCAAGGCAACCGGACCAAACCAGCCTAACCAAGCAACAAAGGCCTGTAACTTTGCCTCATCTTGTACAAGTTCCCAGAGTGTTGGCCCATAATAGAGTAAAAGTCCCAGCACCGTTACCACCAACACACTCACCAGCCAAAAGCGACTACTCTTTCGCTGTTGAGCAATCCATTGTGTGAAGGAAACTGACAACTTCCGGACCAAATTCATGCGTTCATTATACCGCCGTCATGCTCGATGTCAATTGCATTATTGGATAGCTTACAGGCACACCAAAATTAGTGATAATAGTTTCTTTCCGGCGTCCTCCGACTTGCCTAATACGCACTGATCTGCAACCAAGCAGAATAATCAACATGCGTAATATACGCACACCGCTGTTAGCCCAAGATTGCCCAGTCAAAAATTTGAGCTGACCTTATCCTTATGGTAGAATGGTTGATTGTCTGTAACGAGGGATCAGATCATGTCGATCCCTCGTTCTTTCTGTTCGCGGGGCGGTCCCGCGGGCACCTCCAGAGGAAGATGCAAGGAGCATGAATTAGATGAGCAGTACAGACCTTCACAATTATGAGCTAGTCTATATCCTTCACCCGGATCTAGACCAGGCTGGCATCAACGACTTCCAAGAACGTCTGACCCAAGCCATTGTCAACCAACAAGGCGAAGTGACGGCCACTGAAGTGTGGGGCAAGCGCAACCTGGCTTACTCGATCCGCAAACGAGGCACCGGCTATTACGTGCTGAACCGGTTCAAAATGGACCCCGCTGGCACCGATGAGGTGGATCGTTTATTGCGATTCAATGAGAATGTGATGCGCTATCTGTTGCTGCGCGACGAGTAAACCAAGGGAAAAGAGGATTGATTATGAGCGAAGAATTGAACCCCACGACAGAAGAAACCACCTCGAACGAAGTGACAGCCGAAACCACCACAACGAGTGAAGCGGCCAGCGAGGCACCAGTGGCGGAAGCAGAAACAACCACCGAGGCGGAAGCCCCCGCCCAAACTGAGGCGGCCCCAAGCAGTGCAAGTGCCGAAGACAGTGCTAGCGCTGAGGAAGAGAATGTAGGCGAAGGTAATGTCGTGCCACTTGGCCCAAGCGAATATGTCGCTGATCCGCAAGCAGGTGGCCGGTCACGACGGACGAGCGTCAACGCCGATATCAATGATATCGATTACAAGAATGTGGCCTTGCTCTCTCGCTTTATCGATCAGCGCGGGCGCATTCTCTCGCGCCGCAAGACTCGCGTCAGTGCGGTCATGCAGCGCCGCGTTGTGAAAGCAATCAAATTGGCACGCCATTTAGCCCTGCTTCCCTATACAGCAGATCAAACTCGGGTTGTGCGAAAGCGCAGGTAGCGTATGGCTAAGCGCAAGCAACGTGTCGAAGAAGTTCGTGAGTTGACTCGAAAAGAAACCCGGATGCGCGCTCGCGATCGCGAGCGCCAACGCCGTCTCTATATTGGCGCGGGAATCGCCATTGGCTTGGCCTTGCTTTTGGTGATCATCGGGGCTGTGTTGCAATTTGCCATTCGCCCCAACCGCGCCATCGCCAGTGTTGGCGATCAGCAGATCATTACTCGTGATTTCTGGCAACGGATGCGCTTTGAACACTGGCAACTGCAAAATCAGCTCTTCCAGATGCAGCAACTCGAGGCGCAATTTGGTCAGAGCATCTTTGGCGCACAGATCAGCCAGATCCAGAGCACCCTGGCCAATCCCTTTGGATTGGGCGTCCAGGTGCTGGATCAAATGATCGATGATGAAATCATCAAGCGAGAAGCGGCAGCGCGCGGCATTACGGTGAGTGAGGAAGAGATCGACGAGGTCTTGCGTCAAGAGGTTGCCAATAGCCGAGGCGCGCTCACGGAACCGCAAGCCACCGAAACCGCTGTTGCCGGGGTGGATGCCACCGCTACCGCAGCCAGCTGGACACCGACCCCCGCCCCTACGCTGGATGTCAGTAGCACTATCACAGCAACGGCGACGGCCCTGCCAACACCGGAACCGCTCGCTACTCGCCCGATCATCTCCGAAACCGGCTATAGTGAAGGCGTGGAAATCCTCAGCCGGAATCTATCGAGCGGAGCGCGGAGTTCGCTGGAAGAATATCGTGAATTGATCCGCATGCGCCTATTGAGCGAAAAGCTGCAAGAGGCTGTCACGGCAGATACGGTCTCTACCACCGAAGAGCAAATCCACGCTCGCCACATTCTCATCCCGGTGACTGAGGTTGCTGCGGCAAGCAGCGACCCTATCACGACAACGACGCCGGTGACCGATCTAGCGGATTTGAACGCAGGTGAAGCGTTGACCGAAACGGAGGCCATCACCGCCACTGAGGCTGTGACTGAAGCCGCCGAACTCGCGGAAGACGAAAGCGCAGCCGGGGCAGACGAAGAGGATGCGACTGCGGAGACGGCAACCATCACGGCGACGGAAACCGTGAGCGAGGTCGCACCGATCACCACGACGGATGCGATCACCGCAACCGACAGCCTCAGTGTGACGACGCCGATCACGACCAGTGAAGGGATCAGCGAGACCGTTACCACTGATCCGACGACACCACGCAGCGATGCCGAGGCACTTGCTTTAGCCGAAGAGATCCATCAGCGCCTGCTTGATGGCGAAGATTTTGCTAAACTTGCTGCCCTTTATAGCAGCGACACCAGCAACAACCTCAACGGTGGTGATCTCGGTTGGTTTGGCCGTGGCATGATGGTGCCCGAATTTGAGGAAGCAGCCTTTGGCTTAGCAGCCGACGAAATCAGCGAGCCGATCAAGACGCAGTTTGGTTATCACATCATCCAGGTTGTGGAACGAGATGATGAGCGGCCGAAGGATGAAAACCAGCTGCTGCAAGAGCAATTCACCGCTTTCCAAGCCTGGTTGCAAGAGCAAAAGAATGGCATCGAGATCGAGCGGCCGACAGATTTAGCGTCGCTGTTGCCGCCAGAGTTTAACTAACACTGCTATCTCAAGCTACTTAGCATAAAAAAACGACCGGAGAAATACCGGTCGTTTTTTTATTTGCGCTTTATCCAAACAGACTTGCAGAGCGCCTCTGTGACGACTCTCTCCGACTAGCTAGCCAACCCGAGCCAAGAAGCGAGCATCATTATCATAGAAATAACGGATATCGTCCACACTACGTTTGAGCATGGTTTGCCGTTCGATGCCCATGCCCCAAGCAAAGCCGCTAAATTCTGCTGGATCATACCCACCGTTTTTCAAAACGACCGGATGGACCATCCCCGCGCCAAGAATCTCTAACCAGCCGCTGTGTTTGCAAACCCGGCAACCTTTGCCGCCACAGAGAATGCAATCCACATCCATTTCGACGCTGGGCTCAGTGAAGGGGAAGTAGGATTTGCGCAGGCGGATGCGTCGCCCCTCACCGTACATCTGATTGGCGAAGTTGAGCAGCACGCCCTTCAGATCGCTAAAGGTCACGTTGCGCCCAACCACCAGCCCTTCAACCTGATAGAACATCATCTCGGAACGAGCAGTGACATCTTCGTTGCGATAGCACTTACCTGGCAACACCACACGGATCGGTTCTGGAGCGAACTGACGCATTGCCCGAATTTGGCCAGGGCTGGTATGCGTGCGCAGAATCACATCGGGATTGGTGGTGAAAAAGGTATCTTGCATTTCCCGCGCCGGGTGACCGGGCAAGAAGTTGAGCAAACCAAAGTTGACCTCATCGGTCTCCACTTCGGGCGCATCAAAGACCTGAAAGCCCATCTGCGTGCAAATGGCGATGATCTCCCGCATGGTGAGCGTGGTCGGGTGAAGTTTGCCAACCCGTTGAGGACGACCAGGCAAAGTTACATCTACCGCATCAGCGCGTAAAGCAGCGGTCGTTTCAAGCTGTTTGATCGTTTCCTGACGCTCGCTCAACGCAGCTTCCAGGGCACTCTTGACCTGGTTAGCACGCTGACCAGCAGCCGGGCGTTCCTCTTTAGAAAGTTGCCCCAGGCCACGCAGAAGCGCCGTCAGTTTTCCCGTACGGCCCAGATATTCCCGATACCAAGCTTCGCTGGTGCTCATCGTTTCGATGGCAGCCAACGCTTGCTCAGCTTCAGCCTGTAACTGTTCAAGGTCCTGCAAAAACGTACTCATAGATCCTGGCTTTCTCGGTTTCTAAGGGAAGCCCAAAAGATTTTAGCGAACTTCTCGGCAGATTGTAAGATCTCCTCGCAGGAAATCAAAAATCTAGCACGCCGAGTGTATTCTGGGATTCACTTAGTGCTTATCTCAAAATCTGGCCCTGCTGTACCAGCCTAGTGATATACGAAACAGAACTCAAGCATCGACAATGGTGCCTAAAAAACCATCGGCGGTAGTTTCATCCAATCGCACAGGCGTGAGCAGGCCATGGAGCGAATGCTCGGCTGGAACCACCGTGGAAACCCGCAGATAGTTGTCGGTAAAGCCGCTCCACAAAGCAAAACCGGGCTGATCCGCCAACGGCTGGCCCGTTCCCTCCCACAACACTGAGCGCTGCGTACCCACAAAGCGAGCACGTTCACTAGCAGCTGTACGTTCGAGTAGGGCATGCAGTTGCCGCGAGCGAGCTTTTTTGATATCCGTCGTCACTTGCTCGCCAAACTTGGCGGCGGCTGTCCCACTCCGGGGACTAAACGGAAAAATATGAGCGTGAGCAAAGCGCATCTCTTCGACAAAGGCCAACGTATTAGCAAAATCGGCGTCGCTCTCGCCCGGGAAGCCCACGATCAAATCCGTGGTGATGATCAAATCGGGGATCGCGGCACGACTCTCCGTCACAAGTTGCCGAAAGCTGTCCGTGGTGCAGCGACGAGCCATCCGGCGCAATTGGCGATCGTTGCCGGCTTGCAAAGGCAAGTGCAGATGAGGGCAAAGGCGACCGGGCCATTGTGCCCACAGATCAAAAAAGCCATCGGCCAATTCCCATGGCTCCAGACTGCTCAAGCGCAAGCGCGGCAGCTCGGTCTCACGCAGTAGCGTATTTACCAAATTTTTGAGATCAGTGCGTTCCGCACGGTCGCGGCCATAACTTCCCAAGTGCACGCCAGTCAACACGGCTTCTTGCACCCCTTGCTCGACCAACTGCTGCACCTCTTGCACGATATCGGCTTCGCTGCGGCTGCGGCTATCACCACGCGCCACGGTCACAATACAAAACGTACAATGGTTGTTGCAGCCATCCTGCACTTTGATAAACGCCCGGGTACGTAGCCGCCCACCCTCAACTTCATCCGTGGGCAAACCAAAGGGAGTACTCTGCGGTTGCAAACGTGCCAACGTGTCTGGATCATCAAATTCGGCGCTCCACGGTTCGAGCAAGGTCGGTAGCAGCTCTTTTTGTGGATTGGCAGCCACCAAAGCGACGCCGGGCAATTCCTGCGCCGCGACCGGCTCCAGCGTCGCCCAACACCCCGTCACTGCGATACGGGCATTGGGATTGGTGTGGTGCAACTGGCGAATCTGCTTGCGGCTGGTGCGCGCCGCATCCGCCGTCACCGCGCAGGTGTTGAAGACGATCACCTGGGCAGCTTCGGGCGAAGCAACAGTTTGGTGACCCACCGCCCGCAAGCGTGCGGCCAGGGTCTCCATCTCACTATAATTCAGCCGACAACCAATTTGGTCCAAATAAATACGCATAATCGCCAAGTATAACACAAAGCCAACGCTTACTCATCTGCCGGGGGTGGCGAATGCGCCGAATCCTCTGCGGCCGTGGCTTGGATCGCGGTGCGCAACGCATCCAATGCGGCCAAGAGCGACGCCTGTTCCGCCGACCGCAATCCCCGATGTTTGCGCTCCAATTGTTGTAACAAGCGGATCGCCTTGACCGCTGTCGCCAATTCTTCTGGGATTGGACTCTTGGCTTGATGCAGCAATCGAAATGATCGCTCCAGATCCCCGGCTTCGCGCGCAAATTCTGCTGCCAACTTGAAGTCGCCCAGAGTTTCCCAAAGCTCGGCTGCACCTTGCGTATCGCCATGATAGACTGCCAGCAAGGCTTGGAAGCGGGCAATCTCCGGATCGCTCGCCGAACGTTGGCCGCGCTCAAGCAGCAATTTGAGACGATTTTCCAGATCCCACATCTGCTCGTCCGGATCAAAATTTGGCTGGCGATAGACCAATTCCTGAGCCAGTAACCCCCAGCGAGCAAAGAGTGCAGTATGGTTCTGCAACCCAGCAAAAGCTTCTTTCAACCAATATTCAACAAAATCATAAGCCCGGCTGCCCATATTGAGCGGCTCGATCAGGGCCAGGTATTGCTCAGCAAAGGTCAATAACTGAGTGACTTGGCGTTCATTAAGTGCCTCACGCTGGGGCAATTGCTGGTATCGATCAGCAAGCAGGCGAGCCGCTTGTTCACCCGCCACATCGCCCTGGCGGGCCAAAGCAGCTGCTGCAGTCAACAGCCGTTCGGCAATCTCACGGGCTTGGTGAGGAGTATAGGCGGTAGCCGCTGCTTGGCCTGCCCACTCCCACATCAGCAAAATTTCGGCCTCATCCACCTGTGCCGCCCACTGCGGATCTTCGAGCAATGCGCTCAATTCGGCGGCACACTGCAACCGTTGTTGCGCATCTGTCAGCTGCCACAACTGGCGTAATCGATCAGCTTCCGCCAAGTGTTGTTGGATTTGTTGGCCAAAATGCGTCGCGATCTCCTCTTTTTGATCTTCGACTTCCGCCAAGAGAACGGGATCACCAAAATCACTGGCGAGTTGTAAAGCTGTGCGGTTGATGGCAAAGGCACCGCGCTCATCGGCTTGGTTCAAGAGGCTAGCCCCTTGGAGCAAATGGCCACGGATAAACTGCTCTTGCACTTCGCGCTGTAGCGCAAGGTCGCCAATCTGCTGGGCCAATTCGTGCGCCCGGCGATTGCGCCGCAAGCCCTCCGCCCAAAAGGCACGATCAAACAGTTCATCAACCTCATCCAAAAAGTTTTCAATAACTTCTAATTCCGACAGCTCTTCGGTCTGCAACGTATCAATCATTGCTTCCCAATTCAGCTCACCCACCCCAACCAATTCAGGAACACCCAATGCCTCTAAGCTCGGTGCATCAGCTGATTCTAGCAGAATTAACTTTTCGGTCGAGCGACTGAGCGCCACGCGAATTTCATCAAAGAGACGGCGTGCTTCAAAGAGGGGTAAATTATCATCTTCGGGGCTTGCACACAGCCGTTGGGCACGCTCATACAACGTATTCAAGCCGTAGATCAAAACGGTGGCCCGTTCCAAGCCTTTGATCTCGCGCGCCCACATGATGATCTCGGCGCGGTCAGGGCCAAGTTGGTCGGCCAGGGCTGTGCGTAACGTCTCGGATAGATCAACCAATACCCGCCCTGGTTTGTCTGCCAATTCGGCCAATAACCGGGACCAACGTTTCGGCTCGGCTGTCGGCGACGGGGGCGGACAACACAAAATGCGCCCATAGCTCTCAATGGCTTCGTCCGCGGCTGCCGGTTCAAAAGTCTGACGCCGCGCGCTAGGGCGCAATGCACGGGGTAATCGTCCGTAGAGTCCCCAGCTATTGTCGATCAGTTGAGCCAGGTTCTCGGGTGAACGCCGTTGATAACGAAATTCAAATTCTTGGGGCCAAATGCCAATCTGCTCGCCGAGCAGATCTTTGGTAACGCCCCAATCGAACCCACTAGGCTGGACAATCTGCGATTCATCACCAGCTACCGAAAAGACAAAGGGCGCATCGGGCTGACGTCGCATACGCGCTCGCACCAGCTCCCCCAGCAAGCCAATCTGGACGAGGGTGAGATCTTGCACCTCGTCGACGATCAAGCCGTCAAGTTGGGCCAACCAGCCTGGCATCCGCCCGCGCTGCAACAGCTCTATGGCCCGTGTCGCAGCGCGTTGGTCTTGAAAGAAGCGGCCACTCTGCAAGCGATCAGCAAAATTTACCAACAAGGTTGCGGCGGGCAGGGGCAGATCGCGCGCGGCGGCATAGAGCGAAGCGTCGATGTCTCCGACCCGGCTGATGCGCAAGGTTGCTTGCTCATTGGGCTGGACAAAGTTGGCGGGGAAAGTCTTGCCGAGCAAATGGGCGCGAATTTCGGTGTAGAGCACCTGTGGATAGCGCCGCCATACCCCCAACAAACTGGGATTTTGCGCGTTAAGAAAGTGCATAAAATCGCGCAATTCGGTAAAGGGCTCACCACCACTGGCCTGACCGGTCAGCTCTTTCTCAATCTCAGCCAGCGTGCGGATCGTCACCGCTTGGCTGATCGATTCATCTTGGGCTAGCAAAAACTCGCGAGCAGCGCGCTTCAGCCGACTACTGTAGGTAACGTAGAGCAGCTTGTTGATACCGGGGCGTTGGGCGAGATCTTTAACCAGATAGAGTAGCGAAACAGTCTTGCCACTGCCCGGCAACCCTTTGATGGTCGCCAGGGCAACTTGTTCGCTCCGCACTTCCTGGCTCAATGCCAATTGTTCCTCGTAGCGCGGATCAAGTTGAGCTAGAGCGATCTCTTCATAATCGGCCAGTGAACCCGCATCGATCGGAATATCGGTCTCATCATGGTGGCGGATGGAGTGGATGAGGATGGTGTTCGTCTCGTAGGGGTCCGGCGCGGTACCCGCCACTTCGCCCTCGCTGCGCGGGATCCACCACATGTAATAATGGTTACCCTGAACTGGCGTCCGGCGCCAGCGGGCATTCAAGCCACGCGTACCTTTCACGCTTGGTGTGCGCCCACGGATCCCCAGTAAAACCTGAGCCCAGGTTGCTTTATGGCGAACCGCGGGCGGCAACCGTCTCAGTGATTCGTCGTACGCCTTATGCTTGAATAACCGATACGCCATCGAAGCATTCCTCGGGAGACCGGATTCAGAGTCCTGTATTCTATATCCCGTATTCTGTGTCCCGTGTCCGATAAGTAGCCTCAGTCAATTTTCCTTGATGAATCTGGAGCAATTGGGCTTCGGCACGAAACGCAGGCGCAAAATCATCCCAATCGGTCGTGGTTAGGATGGCCTGCTCGACGCCTTGCAGGGCAGTCAGCAACATCTCCCGCCGCCGACCATCCAACTCACTCATCACATCATCCAATAAGAGTAGGGGCGCAACTCCGGTTGCTAATTTGCTGACTTCAACTTCGGCCAATTTGAGCGCAAGAGCGCCGGTGCGTTGCTGGCCACGGCTGCCAAAGGTACGCAGGTTATGCCCATTGGTCACGAAGCGTAGATCATCGCGGTGGGGGCCATAGAGGGTTGTGCCTACCGCTAGTTCGCGAGCCCGTCGCGCCCGCAATTTGGCATGATAATGCTCACTCACCATCGTTGCGGTCAGTGGTTCAACAGTCAACGGCTCCCAGTGCGTTGTACGTTCATCGGTGAGCCGGGTATAGTCGCTTTCGCTGAGATGGCCGGGGTTGAAGCTTGGCAGGTAATGGAGCACCAACGTCTCGCGCCCGTCACTGAGTTCAGCATGGCGCTGGCTGGCATAGGTTTCGAGCTGGCTGATAAAGGCAGCGCGGCGCGCAATTACATAACTGCCATGCTGCACCAATTTTTCGTCCCAGAAATCAAGCTGTGCTGTGACGCTGGTGCTGGTGGGCGGTGTTGCTTGTTCACTCAAGGTCCGCAGTAGACTATTGCGCTGAGTCACCACTTTCTGATAGTCAGCCAGGGCACGGAAATAGGTGCGATCTAGCTGGCAAAGGGCGATGTCCAGATAACGCCGACGTTCTCCTGGTGAGCCATCCACTAATTTGATATCTTCGGGCAAAAAGAGCACAGTCCGCAGCAAACCAACCAGATCCATGCTCCGCCGCCCCACGCCGTTGATCTTGACTTGCTTGCTAAAATTGACCCCATCCGCGCGGGGGCTGAGCAAGATCTCCAACTCAAGCGGGCCAGTGGGGCTATTGACCCGTCCACTGACTCGACTGTAAGGAATCGGCTCGTCGCTGGCACGCCAATCCACTACCTCGCGCTCAGTCTGGGCATGGATGGATTTGCTCGTAGCCAGGAAAAAGATAGCTTCGAGCAAATTGGTTTTGCCTTGCGCATTTTGCCCTTGCACCAACGTAAAGCGCCCCTGAAAATCCAGGTCTAAGTGCTGGTAATTGCGGAAGTGAGTCAAGGACAAATGCGACAAATACATAGCGTTCTTAACGAGCGGCCCGTTTTTGGGTCAACTCAGCTACCAACAAATCGATCTCGGTTTCACTATCCGCGCCGCTTTTCATCGCGTAATCGCTCTCTAGCAACCGAAAGAGAATATCATCCAGTTCATCGACACTATAGTGTCTCACCTGCGCCATTGCTTTTTTCACCGGATAGGGCTTTTCACCAATGCGCTGGGCAATGGCAAATTCATCCCCCGCTTGCTGCCCAGCCTCTTTGACTTTGATCATGATGCGGTATTGGCGGGCGATCACCGAGAGCAACTGGATGGGATGCACATCATTCTGGCGCAATTCATAGAGCGCCGTCATGGCCGCGCGCCCGTTGCGTACACTAAGCGCGTCGGTCAAGTTCCAGATCAAGGCCTCGCTAGCATCGCTGACCAATAGCTTGACATCATCCGCCGTGATCGGGCGCTGGCCCGCATAGAGCGATAATTTTTCCAGTTCATTTTCCAACTGGCGCAAATGTGGCCCCACATAATCGGCCAACATCTGGACAGCTCGGCCTTCGATGGCAATTCCCTGCTGCTTGGCCCGCTGCTGAATCCACCCTGGAATGTTTTTGGCATCTGGGGTCACCAATTCTTCCAATTGAATTTGCTTGGCCTTGATCAACGCATCGAGCCCGGCGATTTTCCGTTCGGGCCGCTTCTCGCTGGCGGGCGTAGTCAAACCGCGCCAGAGCGCACGCCGGCGATCTACCCCATCATCAACAAAGACCAAATCACAACTGTCGGGAAGCGCAGCCAACCCCTCCAACAACTGGGCCGCTTCTTGATGAGCAGCGCTGTCGCTCTGGGTACTCTGCGCCAAGCGTTGATCGAGGTGCTTCAAGAAGCGGCGCACCACCAATAAGCGACGCTCAGTCAAAAAGGGCATCATGCTCGCCTGCCCTAACAGGTCGCTCGCGCTCACCCGCTCCCCATCTAGCTCGGCACTATTTAGTCCAGCTAATTCGGGATCTCCCAATGCCTGCTTCAACTCGGCAATGCGCTGCGCTACTAGATATTCGTCACAGTTGAGCAGCAAATAGATCATGATTCAAAAAGCACCCGGAACGTTGAACGCTGCCCGGTCTTCAATGGCTGGATCTCGGCCAGCCACCGATCGGCAACATCGGCCAGGGTCGTATAACGCTGCAAGCGATAGCCCAGAGGCCGGGCCACGATCAGCGCGGGAATAACAAAGATCAGCGAAGTGGCAAACCGATCCCAGAATCCTCGCCGGCCGCTCCCAGTGATCAACGCAACCAGGGTCACCAAGGCGCCGCTGGTTGCTAAGTTGGTCCCACAGTTGGGATGAATGGCCAACGAACTTTCGCCCGCTTGTAACCGCAACAGCGCATCGCCGATGGCGCGGCGCAAGCTGTATTCATCCACCTCGCCATAGAGCGTGAAGCCGAACGGATCGCTATAACCACTGAAATGGCGTTGCGGATAACGTTCGCTCAATATATGGATAGTCGCGTGTTCAATGGCGTGATGCTGCCGGGTACGACGTACCAGTTCAGTTAGCCAAGCAACCATAATCATTCACCTGGGCATAGCGTATTTTGGTCATGGACCAAGCGCCATTCACCTGCTTCATTCGCAAAGAGCAAACTCAGATAATAGCGTAATTGATAGGGCTGCCCGCTGGCATCCAGATCATCGTAAGTGACCTCGAACAGCGCTAGCCCCATATCGGCGGCTTCGAGCTGGCGAACAGGTTGCAAACTCAAGCGCCAATCAGGATCAGCAAACCACGCGCGGTGAAAATCCAACACTGCGTCGCGCCCGGTGATCAACTGACCATTGGGCAAGATCAACGTACAATCTGCCGTCGTGGTCAGTGTCGCGGCAAAGGCCGCGAGATCACGGGTTTGAATGGCGGTGAGATGGGCCACCAGCGTGGCTTTAAAGCTCATGATGTAGCCTGCAGCAAGGCTCGCGCTCGTACCACCACATGCTCGGCGGTGAGGCCAAACTCTTGATAGATGCGAGCATAGGGTGCGCTGGCGCCAAAATGGTTGATCCCGATGACATCCCCCTTGCTTTTGTCATTGCCGACCCAGCGTTCCCAGCCGAAGGGCGATGCAGCTTCTAACGCCAGCTTGGGCAACCCGGGCGGCAACACTTCGTTGCGGTAGGCTTCGCTTTGCTCGGCAAAAAGCTCCCAACTCGGCAAGCTCACCACACGCACTCCCACGCCCTCTTGAATCAGCGTCTGTGCTGCATTATAGACGATCTCCACCTCGCTACCAGTGGCGATCAATACCAAGTCTAGGCCATTATCGGCCTGCTCGAAGAGCACGTAGCCCCCGCGCAGCACACCCTCTGCGGAACCAATGCCTGGAGCAGAGCGGTCGAAGATCTGCAAATTCTGGCGGCTGAGGGCCAGTGCGGTCGGTCCATTTTGCTTCAGCAATGCGGCCCGCCAGGCTTGGATCGCCTCATTGCCATCCGCCGGACGGATCACCGTGAGGTTGGGAATCGCACGCAAAGCCGGCAGATGTTCAACCGGTTGATGGGTGGGGCCATCTTCACCCAGACCGACGCTGTCATGCGTCAAGACATAAATGACTTGTAGCCCCATCAAGGCAGCCAGGCGCATACTGGCCCGCATATAATCGCTGAAGACCAAGAAGGTGCCGCCGTACGGGATCACGCCGCCATGCAGCGCCATGCCATTGAGAATCCCGGCCATCCCATGTTCGCGCACCCCAAAGCGGAAGTTGGGGGCTGCAAAATTCTCGGCCGTCACAAACGGCTGGCCATTGATCGTAGTCTTGTTGCTACCCGCCAGATCAGCACTACCACCAATCAGGTTGGGCAACACTTGCGCCAGGGCATTAAGCGCTTGGCCACCCGCATTGCGGGTCGCATCTGGCTTGCCGCTGAGTGTTGGCAAAGCGGCTTCCCAATCTGCGGGTAATTCACCGGCCAGGAAGCGCTTTAACTCCGCAGCCTCGGCGGGATAGCGATCGACATAGCGGGCAACCAGATCGGCGTCTTCGGCCTCCCAGGCTTTGCCCCGCTCAACTGCTTGTAGGAAATAATCTTTGACTTCTTCAGGGATATAGAAGTTCGGTTCAGCCGGCCAACCTAAATTGGCTTTGGTTAAGGCTAATTCCTCAGGGCCCAACGGCTCACCGTGCGCTTTGGCGGTACCAGCCTTGTTGGGGCTACCGTAGCCGATAATCGTGCGGCAACCGATGATGCTAGGGCGGGGATCGGCCTTGGCGGCCTCAATCGCCGCTGCAACGGCTTCGGGGTCCATCCCGTCGATCTGCTGGACGTGCCAGCCATAGGCATTGAAGCGGGCCGCCCAATCTTCGGTGTAGGATTCGTTGGCCGCAGTATCGAGCGTAACCTCGTTGTCATCATAGAGATAGATCAGCTTGCCCAAGCGCAAATGGCCGGCCAAACTCGCCGCTTCGCTGGCAATGCCTTCCATCAAGTCGCCGTCGCTGACAATAGCATAGGTATAGTGATCCACCACAGGCAGGTCGGGCCGATTAAAGCGAGTCGCCAACCAGCGCTCGGCAATGGCCATACCCACCCCATTGGCAAACCCTTGCCCGAGCGGACCAGTGGTGGTTTCAACGCCAGGTGTGTGCCCATATTCGGGATGACCAGCCGTTTTGCTACCCCATTGGCGGAAATTGCGAATATCATCCAGCGAGAGATCATAGCCCGTCAAGTGGAGCATCGAGTAGAGCAACATCGAGCCATGGCCAGCGCTGAGGATAAAGCGATCGCGATTGGCCCAAGCGGGGTTGGCAGGATTGTAGCGCATGGCGCGCGTCCACAAGACTAGGGCTGCGGTCGCCATGCCCATCGGCAAACCAGGGTGACCTGATTTGGCCGCTTGCACCGCATCTGCGGAAAGCATGCGGATTGTATTGGCCGCCTGCTTAGCGAACGCTGGGTCGAGGGGGGCAGAAAGCGCGGGAATCGTCATATCGAACCTCTTTCGGCAAAATCACGGGGTGATGCGTCAGCCAGCACCTGTCCACCCCGCTGTAGAGAGCTATTATGCGAAATCCAGTGTTCATGTGGAATATGCTATCCCTTTCACGCTGGGGCATTCTCTACAGTGAACAGAGGGATTCGGTGTCTATCATTCGCAAACATTGTCTATTGTTCATCGACCCTTGTCAACTTGTTGCCTAGCCGTAAACTGTACAGATGCAGCGGCCAGGTTGACCGATAATTTGGCAGCGGGCAGATTGTACAGTAAGATGGGCGTTTGCACTCTGGGCAAGAAATGGCGGGCGAGAGACAGGAAGCTGCCATTGAGTAATGTATACAAACTGTCGGTGTGAGCGGCACAAGGAATTATACTCCCCTGCTCACTCGCCAACGGTTGTGGATAAAGGTTTAAGCATGTTGGGAATTGCACGGTCAGCGGGTCAGCTGGACCCACAAAGACAAAAACAGCTATTTGGCGGGATTGGCCTACTCGTAGGTTTGGGAGCGAGCTTAGCCGGTTATTCATTGCTCCATGAACCACTAAATATCCATTTAGAGCGATTGACCATTCGCTTGCCGCGCGCTGCCGGCACAATTCCCCAACGTGGCCTGCGAATTTTGCATTTATCAGACACCCATTTTCGCGGGTTGGATGGCCGCGAGCACGGCAAGATCGAGCGCATTCGCCAACTGACTACTGGTCTTGAGTACGATCTCTTGATCCACACCGGAGACTTCTGGCACGAAGAGACCGGTTTGAATAATTTGCTGCGGCTGCTCGATGCGTTGCCCCGCCCACGCCTGGGCGGCTATGGGGTGTATGGCAATCATGACCATGTCTGCTACAGCCATAGCGACATGTTGGAGCGGAACTGGCAGCGTTATCAATCACAAAATGGGCACAGCACTAACGGACGCTCCGCATCCCTCTGGCACCGGATGCGCGATTTCTATCAATTTGCCCACTATTTTATGAACCGCCCTTTTGTGCTCAAGCGTGTTCATTTTAACAATCGCGAATTATTGCGCCGAGCGCTGGCTGAACGCGGGATGAATATCTTGATCAACCGCGCTGTCCATCTGGTGGACCGGCCCGGCGAACCCGATGGGCTGGATCTCTACTTGGCTGGGGTGGATGATATTACCGAAGGTTGGCCGGATGTGACCAAAACACTGGGGACAATCCCGCCGGACCGTCCAGCGATCTTACTCTGTCACAACCCCGATGTGCTGATGGAAAGCGCCAGCAACCGCTTTGATCTGATCCTATCTGGGCATACGCACGGCGGGCAGATTGTTTTGCCCTGGTTAGGTGCGGTTCACACGCATTCAGATCAATTGACACGTCGGCAAGCAGCCGGATATCTACAACGAGGCAAAACTCAAATCTACATTACTCGCGGCGTGGGCGAAGGAATCCCGCTTCGCTTTGGGGCTCGCCCTCAAATCACCCTGATCACGCTGGTGGCGGATGATGAATCGTAGCACCAAGAAGCATGGCTGCAATCATTTGCGCAACCGCTTGGGTGACTAGATTGACGCCACTCCTAACACTTTGTATACTAACACACGGTATTCTCGGAGTTATTCCCCTATCCTTTCTATAGTGAGCAGCACCTAGCATCTGCTTGTGCAAAGCATACATCAACATCATCTGGAGGAGAAAATCATGGCCTTTACATTGCCTGACCTGCCATACGCGGAAGACGCGTTGGAGCCAAACATCGATGCCACCACGATGAACATCCATCGCACCAAGCATCACAACACCTATGTGACCAATTTGAACGCCGCGGTGGCTGGGACCGATCTGGAAAATAAGACCATCGAAGAGATCCTGCGGAACATCAACAGCGTGCCGGCTGACAAGAAGACCGCGATCCAGAACAATGGTGGTGGGCATCACAACCACAGCCTCTTCTGGAAGATCCTCAGCCCGAATGGCGGGGGCGCGCCAAGTGGCGATTTAGCGGCGGCCATCACCGCCAAATTCGGCAGCTTTGACGACTTTAAGACCAAATTCGCCCAAGCAGCAACGACTCGCTTTGGCAGTGGTTGGGCCTGGCTGGTGGTCAAGGCAGATGGCAGCTTGGATGTCTACAGCACAGCCAATCAAGACAGCCCCTTGATGCAAGGTGACACCCCTATCCTCGGTTTGGATGTGTGGGAGCATGCTTATTACCTGAACTACCAGAACCGCCGTCCCGATTACATCACCGCGTTCTGGAATGTGGTGAATTGGGATGAAGTTGCCAAGAATTACGCATCTGCCAAATAACTGATTTACCTGATTGGTGAATAAAAAAGAGACTGACCGTTTGGTCAGTCTCTTTTTGTTGTCGTTTATGATGGAGAGAACTGCTTACTGACGTTGGCGAGGATCCAAAGCGTCGCGCAGCCCATCGCCCATGAAGTTAATGCTCAGAATCGTCAAGGAAATAAAAATGCCCGGCCACAACGAGATCCAAATATTGCTCCCGGAAACGAGGAAATCCTTGCCATCATAGAGCAAGCGCCCCCACGTTGGGGTGTCGGAGGGGAAACCAAAGCCCAAGAATGAGAGCGTAGATTCGGTCAGAATCGCGGTAGCAATACCCAAGGTAGCCGAAACGATGATGGCACTAAAGACGTTCGGCAAAATATGGCGTCCCATGATCATCCGCTTGCGCACGCCGACATTGATGGCCGCCTCGACAAATTCTTTCTGTTTGACCGAAAGCACCGAGCCGCGCACGATGCGAGCGGTGGGCATCCAACTCAGTACCCCAATGACCGTCACTACCATCAAAAATGCCCCAAGCTCTTGTCCAAGCGCCAGGCGCAAAGGCTCTTGAAAGAGAGAACTGATCACCAATAACAGTGGGATCGACGGCAACGCAAACATCATATCCGTGAACCGCATGAGAAGATTGTCGGTCCAGCTGATGTAGCCAGAGAGGAGTCCGATTACTGTACCGACCAACATCGCCAAGAGCATCGCTACCACGCCCACAGCCAGCGAAATCCGTCCACCATAGAGATTACGGGCGAGCAGATCGCGGCCCAGATCATCCGCACCGAGTGGATGAGCCGACGATGGACCGACATCCGCATCCATGATATTGACACGTTTGGGATCAACCGTGTAGACCAGTGGGCCAATCAGCACAACCAAGACGATGAGCGTGAGCATGAAGAGGCCAAACATTGCCAATTTATTGCGCCGAAATTGTACCCAAGCGTCTCCCCACAAGGTACGTTGAGGGCGAGTGAGAGTCAGGGGAACTTCTTGACGCGGGGCTGGCGCGCTTGTCGCACTAACGGCCATAATCTACCTCATTCAGCTTGCTATCAGTAGCGGATGCGTGGATCCAAAACACCATATAACACATCGGCAACCAAATTAAAGAAAACAACCAGCACAGCAAAGATCACCAAACAAGTTTGTACAACAGGAATATCATTGCTGTAGATCGAGCTGATCAGCAAGGCGCCCAACCCGTTGACGCGAAAAATTTGCTCGGTGACGATTGCCCCGCCGAAGATCCCAGGAATGCCCAACGCCAAAAGCGTGACAACGGGAATCAAACTGTTGCGCACCACATGCCGCATCAACACCAAGCGATCGGCCAAGCCTTTGGCGCGCGCAGTGCGCACATAATCGAGCTTTAAATTCTCCAACATGGCTGAGCGCGTAAAACGGCTCAGCGAGGCCATCTGAAAAAAGGTCAAGACAAAGACCGGCATGACCATCTGCCGAAGCTGAGCAACAAAACTATTCCAATCGGTGACTTTAACAGTGGTGTTATAAACGGTGGGGAACCAACCGAGCCAGATGCTAAAGATCAGAATGACAATCAAGCCCGTGAAGAATGTTGGCAACGAATAACCAATGACCGCAGTGACGCTACTGATCTGATCAAAGAACGAATTTTGGCGATAAGCAGCGATAATACCCAAGGGCAAAGCAATCAGTACAGAAAAGAGATAAGCAGTGCCAACTACCCAGAGCGTTTGTGGTAAACGCTGCCGGATCAACTCGACTACGGGGATACCGCGACTTGTCCATGACGTTAATTGCAGCCGCGAGGATGAATCCCCGATTTGGATGCCTAAGCTACCTTCAAGCGCATTCAGCGGTTCAACCACAAAAAATTGATAGAGCCACTTGCCATAACGCATTAGAAAAGGATCATCCAAACCCAAGGATGCTCGAATCTGTTGGCGCACTTCTAAGGGGACCGTGAGTGGCAAATTGGCTGTTGGATCACCGGGAGCCAGATCCAAAAGCGCAAAGATAAAAAAACTGATAAACAGAATCGTCGGGATCGAGATCAAGATCCGCCGCAGAAGATATTGTCCCATGCAACTCCACAGGTAAAGAATCGCAGTCAGTGACGTGGGTGAAAGATCACCTGTGAGTTGCAACTCACAGGTGATCCAAACATTACGAACCGAACTTAATTAGTTGCGAACACGGTACCAATCTTCTTGATTCCAGTGTTCGGAGTCCCAACCATTGACGTCCCCACCGATGTCGATCGAATTGCTGACTGCAGAGGGGCTGGAGCGGAAGACAAGCGGCAAGATCACGTTCTCGCCGATTAGCAAGTCGTTCAATTCCTTGGCCAATGCGGCACGCTCTTCCGGATCGACAGAGGCGATCAGCTGGTCGTGAAGCGTATCAAACTCTGGGCTGCACCAGCGGTTGACGTTGTCAGACAGCCAGTTATTGGCAGTTGACGCAATATTAGCGCCCTCATTGCAGCGCCACGAGCTGAGGAACGATTGAGGATCGGGGCTGGACGGGCCATTCGTATACATCTGCACGTCGGCATAGAATTTGCCCAGCGTGTCGGGGCTGGCAACATCTGCGCCGAAGAAGACGGCAGCATCAATGTTCTTCAATTCGGTCGCCACGCCAATCTCTTGCCACCACTGTTGGACAAGGGCTTGCGTCTTTTGGCGCACCGCATTGGTGGAGGTCTGGAAGAGGATGCGCAATTCAACCCCATCCTTCTCACGCACACCATCGCCGTTGCTATCTACCCAGCCGGCTTCTTCAAGCAAAGCCGCCGCGCCTTCCAGATCTTGCGTCAAGCAATCATCAAAGGTCGTGGAGACCACTGCCGGCGGACCCGCCAAAATGTTGCAGGTCGGTCGACCAGCAGCGCCATAGAGTTGGTCCGAAACCACGGTGCGATCGATCGCCATCGACAGCGCTTGGCGCACCAATGGGTCGCTCAAGAACGGATGCGGATTGGGATCGTCCATGGTCCACTCGGAGCGTAGTTCACCCAGAGATGGATCGGGATTGGTGAAGTTGATCACGATACGTTCGACATTGGCAGCAAAACCAGCGCTGACGGAACCCAAACCAGCCGCGGCCATCTCATTCAAAATGGCGGGCTCAACCTGGACATTCCAAGCATAATCGGCTTCGTTGGTTTCCAGAACGGCACGGGCAGCTGACGGGGCATCACCACCACCCTTGACAATGACTTCGGCAAAGTGGGGTTTATTCTCGACCCGATAATTTTCGTTGAGCGTGTAGACTACCGTGTCATTGGCGAGGAATTCGCTCACGACATAGGGACCAGTGCCAATCGGCTTGGCGTTCTGTTCGGCGCAGGTTTGGGCCGCTGCCCCAACACAATCCGCAAATTGTGCGGCTTGCAAAACGGGAGCCAAGTAACCACCAAAGGCATTGTAGGGGAAGGGGGTTGGTTGGGAGAAAGTAATCACAACCGTCTGATCATCGACCGCTTCTACATTGGTAACCCCTTCAAAGGCACCCAAGGAGCTACAACCGGTAGCGGGTTCCGTGCAATATTGCCACGTGAAGACCACATCCGCCGCGGTGAGGGGTGTCCCATCCGACCAGACCACCCCATCCAACAAGGTGTAGGTCACGGAGGTCAAATCCTCGGAGATGCCGCCATTTTCCACCGTGGGGACCTCAGTCACCAAGACAGGGCGTAATTCACCCTCTGGGTTATATTCAACCAGCGGTTCCAACACAAACGAACCAGCCAGATAATCTTTTGTCCCGGTCGAGAGATAGGGGTTGACAATCGAGACGGCCTGCCAATAGAGAATAGTCAGCGTGCCATCGGTACCACGTCCTGGCTCAGCGGGCAAATCGCTGGTAGAGCCGGTAGAAGCTGTATCAGCGGGTGCCTCTGCCGAGGTTGTATCTCCTGCGGCCGGGGCAGCACCTGGGGAAGCGGCCGGGGCGGCACACCCTACCAATAGGGCAAGCCCAGCCAATACGCTGAGTACATGGAATGGCCTGAGTCTCCTCAGTTGCAACATGGTTTACTCTCCTTTATAAGGCTGTGCAAAATATATAAGCTGTTGAGCAGCGTGAAACACTAGATTGCTATCCTGGGCCACTATTCAGATCAGACTAGAGTCCGCTTGGCGTACCATTTTTAGGATAGAAACTTATAGGGAGAACACGGCTTGGAGCAATGGGAGAAAGACCGTGTTGCAAATGAGTAATCCGTACAGCTAAAAGATAGGGATATCCAATCAAAACGCTTCATCCTGCCAGATTAGGTAGGAAGCAGATGAAGCTATTGGAGATGGTTGCTAGGCAATCGGTTCTTCGCGATCTCTGACTTCATCATAGTTAATCAAGCCTGAGATCTGAGGTTGCACCATATTACCCTCTTTTGCAGTGGATGTCAACCACCAGTCTCAGCAGTTTAGCACCAAAGAATCCACAAAATTTTGCGCAATTTGGCTAATTCTGCAGAAGTTGCTGGGCTAGTGGGGAGCGGTACTGGGACAACAGTGCACAGACAGCTGCCGATCAGCCCACTTGAGGCGTTTTTGTGCCATATCGCTGCAGCGCGCTGAGGACTTTTTCTGGGACCTGACTGGTATGCCGGGACAGAAAATCAGCAATTTGTTGGGGAGTAATACCATTTTCGGTAGCGCGCTTGAGGCTACGTTGCGTGATTTGATAACTGTAATGGGGATAGCTCGTCTGCCACTGCGCAAACCGCTCTACCCGGAAGCGATCGGCCAGGGTCGTCGCAGGAGCCAGGGTAATGGTAAAGTCTTCGCTCACTGTCAGGCCAGGACGTAGCGCTTCATGCGGTTCGGGGACATCATGGCCTAGCCAACGCGCGCCCCACGGGCTGAGCGAAAGCAGCAGATCATCCCCTGCCGAGGGTTCGGCTAGATCGAGCATCGACAGCCAATGCAGCGGGCCATCGATCAACGAACGAATCAACGCCCCTTCCACATCGTCCCAGTGCTCGAAACCCTTCAGGTATTCTTGCGTATTGCTCTGACGAATATACCAACTCTCGTAGTCACCAGTTGGACGCTGAAAATCTGGCTCGGTGCTTTTGATCACTTGCAGCAGGTCATAACGACTGTACCAGATGCCGGGCTGTAATTTGGCAAACAAGCGCAAGAGTGCGGCGCGAGTCTGGAGCGGATCATTCCGCCAGCTCCCGGTGTTGGTACATTCGAGGCCTGGTGTACGGCAGAGATCGTTCCATTCGGGGCTGTCGCGCCAGGCAGACCAAAGGGTCAACCGTTGTTCAGGGCGGGTTTGATCTAAAAATTCGCGGACGCGGTTGCCAGTTAACTGAACGACATCTTGCTCACCCCGACGCAAAAAGCCGAGCCGATTGGCCAGATGCAAAAGGAGAGCCAACCGGGTATTTAGGAGCGGATCTTCATGCCCAAACGGAACCTGCAGCCGCTGGACCAGTCGATCTACATCTTCTGGTGCAGGGCCAGAGGGAGTCAAACGCAGTTGCTCGGTGTGGACAAAGCCGAGCAACGTGCCCATATCTTGCAAGAAACTATCATCGGCCGCGGAGATGCGAGCTGCGGGCGGAGGTGAAACAGGGCGCACATTTAGGCCAGCCGTCGCTTCAGAAGTCTGTGGATGTGGTAACCAAGGTGCGATATCACTGGGCAGGTAGATCACAGTGTGAGCATTTTTCCCAGCCCCCTTGAAACCGCGGCCGATCAGTCCATAGTAGTAGAGGACTTCGGCTACACTTTCCGGGTAAAGCCACGGGGTTTCTCGCTCTAACTTGGCTGGCCCCATCTGTCGGATGCTGCCAAATTCACGACTGAATTGCGCTTCGACCACTTCGCCACCTGCTTTCAGCAGGAATTCAATAGCGCGTGGTGCATCCGCAGCCATGTCGCCGACCTCTTGATAGGCCATCTGCACCGATGTTGGATCGGTTGCTTGGTCGGCCAATAGTTTGATTGCCTGTTCACGCGTTTCGGCACCGTCAATAAAGGCGTTGCGCAATTCCGCTAGAACTTGCAACAAGATATTTGGATAGTCAACCAACATTTGTGCGGTCGTAGGCATACGGATCACGAAGGAAAAGCGTTATTGTCAGCCATACAAAAGTTCGTTATACTTGCAACGTACCCGGAATTGTGCCGTCTTGGCGGTATCATGCCATTCGGCCTGAAGGAGAATTGAATCATGACAACCAATAAACGATCTCTGCGCAACTGGAATATACAGGCCCTTGTGCATGATCTCAGCACTGCCTGGCGGCTACTTTGGGATCCCAAGGTCCCCAGCGGGCTAAAGCTGTTGCTTCCAGTATTGGCGTTCCTCTATATGGTGTCTCCGATCGACTTGTTGCCACTCAATCCCATCGACGACATCGCTGTTCTCGTTTTGGCACTACGCCTATTCGTGCAATTTGCTACGAACAATCAGCCGGATCCGGAACCCACCCCGCGGAGCAATTGGCAATCATCCCCCATGGACGATGAAAACACCATTGAGACGACATGGCGCGTAATCGATAACAAGCGCTAAGACGCTTTCCTTCCATGACGGCTGAACGTTTTTCAACTCGCTCCCCCACAACCGATGCTGAAAGCAGAGCCACTGAACCAGGCTATAGCTTTGCTGAAGTGGCCCATCATCTTCAGGTGGATGACGCTACTCTGCATGCGTGGAATCGTCGCTTCGCGCAATTCCTTGTCTCGGATGTTGCAGGTGACGCCCCTCGCTATAGTACAGCCGATGTAGCGGCACTCGTGACCATCCAAAAGCTGCTCGAGCAAGGTATGAGCGACGAGCAAGTGTTGGAATTCTTGACGCCCAAACGGATCGAGTTGATCGAATCCGCACCGCCTGAATTGCCCCCGGCCCTCAATCAAGACAACTCACTGATGCCCCAAGTTGTGGGGGATGTACTCAGCACCATCGCCAACAGCCAGCAGACCGTCCTCAACAGCCAAACAGCCATCCGCGAGATGGTTGGGGTAGTTGTGCAAGATAATTTTAACTTGAAGGATGAAAATCGCAAATTGCGAGACAGGATGCTGGAGATGGAGCGGGCGCTGGCCGAATATCAGCGCCGCGAAGAGACTCGCAAAGAGCGGCTAGAGGGGCGAGTACGAGCGTTGGAGAATGTGGTTACCGCCCTGCAACAACAGATCGCCCAGTTGATCCAACTGCAACGTCAGCGGCGGCGTGGCTGGTTTGGCTAAGAACCCATCCATACCCGGGGACGGTTCTTAAGCCAAGTTGACCAGCCCACGCTGCCGTAAAATTCTTAGGTAACTAAACGTTATCTAACAGCTGCACTGCTGGCTTCTTGCTAGAAAAGGTCTCAGCGATCAGCGGCTCGCCAACCAGATCATACTCCATGGCGCCGTTGATAAAGACTTCAAGCATTGTGCCGGTTGGCACGCCTGACACACCAGGCACGAGCACCAAGCCGTCTACTTCAGGGGCATCG
>CAZMRA010000016.1:23908-30955 GCA_964568485.1 uncultured Caldilineaceae bacterium
GGCATCGCGATAACTGCGCCC
The DNA here is from genome assembly GCA_964568485.1 of uncultured Caldilineaceae bacterium. Taxonomy (GTDB): domain Bacteria; phylum Chloroflexota; class Anaerolineae; order Caldilineales; family Caldilineaceae; genus CFX5. The sequence goes on from CAZMRA010000016.1 coordinate 23,930, forward strand.
TAGCAGCAATGGCTGTCCGCTGCCTTCAATCTCCCCTTCACCTTCGACCAAAATCTCCAGTTGCTGCCCCACTTGCGCTTGGTTTTTGCGCAAGCTAATCGGCTGCTGGAGCTCCATCAGGCGGGCGTACCGCTCAGCCTTGACTTCATCGGGCACCTGATCGGGCAAGGTTGCCGAGGGTGTGCCTGGCTCTGGACTAAAATGAAAGGCCCCGACTTTATCAAACTCAATGGCTTCTACAAACTGAAGCAGATTGTTGAACTCTTCTTCAGTTTCGCCTGGGTAGCCGACGATAAAGGTGGTGCGCAGCGCAATATTGGGCATTGCGGCGCGCAGCTTGTTCATGTGATCGTACACCATCTCAATGCGGCTGGGACGGCGCATCCGTCGCAGTGTCCGGGGATCGCCATGCTGCAACGGCATATCAAGGTAGGGCACAATTTTGGACTGCGTGGCCATCGTTTCGATCAGCTCGTCGCTGACATGGCCCGGATAGGCATACATCAACCGCACCCACCGCAACTCGTCGCTCGTGCGGTTGCAGATGGCCGTCAACAAGGCGGGCAAGCTATTGGGCTCGCCGCGATCGCGACCATAATCGGTGGTATCTTGGGCAACGATTACCAATTCCTTCGCACCGGCAGCGACCAATGCATTGGCCTCATCGACAATTGCATCCAGCGGTCGGCTGTGTAACTTGCCCTTGAAGGTGGGAATCGAGCAGAAAGCACAGGGCGCATTGCAACCATCGGAAATTTTCAGATAAGCGCTGCCACCAACGACAGGCGGCCGCGGCACTGCATTCGTGAACTCGAGATCGGGATCGCCCAACAAGCTGTAGCGTTGCAGCGGACGGCGACTTCCATCCCCCCGTACTTGGCTGATCAGCTCGACGACATCCATCCAACGGCGGGTGCCGAGCAAGCCATCAACCTTAGGAACGCGCGACAACACCTCGTCGCCATTACGTTGGGCGAGGCAGCCAGCTGCGATCAACACTTGGTTGCGACGTTTTTGCCGCCCCAGCGCTTGTAACACGCCGATCGACTCTTCTTTGGCCGCTTCCAAAAAGCCGCAAGTGTTGACAATCAACACATCGGCTTGTTTGGGTGAGGCAGTCGAACGATAGCTGGCCTGTTGCAACAACATCTCCATGCCATCGCTATCGACTTTATTTTTTGGGCACCCCAGAGTCACTAAATGATATTTCACAACAACTTCCTTTGGAATAAAATACAAGCGCGCTTATCAGCATACATCACACGTTCTTTGCCGCCCCATCTGTAAGATGAATCCCCAAAACAGGGCGCATGGCAGTTCTGATCGTTGTTTTCCTGCTCAAGTGCTCACTTCAGCTTGCCATACTTCCAGAAATTGGCACATATGCTGATAGCGTTCCTCGGCCAATGCGCGTGCTGGTGCTGTATTCATGCTCTCAACCGTACGCAGTAGCGTACCAGCCACATGGCTTTGACATTCGGCTAAGCGCTCGACCAGGCCTTTACCGGCCAAATAGTGAGTGCTGAGCATATAGGTGATTGCCTGTACGCCCAGCTTGGAGAGCTTATCGGCATCCCACAAAACCGCAGCTTCGAGCGGTTGCAGCGGTGGCGCACCGGGCGGGCGAGTCATGCCTTCATGTTGACTGATCGCATTCACGACGGTGATGACTTTCTCTGCTGGGAAATCGCTCGTCTGCAACAAGCGTTCAGCTTCCTCCGCGCCACGCTTGGCGTGATCTTTCTGCATTTTGCACACATCATGCAACCACGCGGCGGCCTCGACCACATCGGCATCAGCCCCGGTCTCGGCGGCCAACCAACGCGCCAAACGCACAACTTCCTGAATATGCGCCCATCGATGGGCAAACGGCAGCGTACGTGCTAGGGTCCGCTGCCAAGCTTGTTGTGCTTCAGTATGAGCAGCCTCTTGTGCTGCCTGCTGGGCTATAGCCAACCAGCCTGCGTGACTCATAGCGTTTGCGGCTCCAGCTCTAAAATCCGGAACGGATAGACGTTGTGCACTTCTGTCCGCTCGAATTGTGTCTTCGTCACCTGATTGTTGCGGTAAAGATGAATATGGCCGTGCAAAAGGTAACGCGGCCGAAAGTAGCGCATAAACGTCAAGAACGAGCGAAAACCAGTATGGGCTGGATCAGGTTTGTCATGAATCCCCAAAGGCGGCGAATGCGTCACTAGCACATCCAACCAGCGCCCATAGCGCAAGCGATTCACTGCCAGCGCGGGCACCATTTTGAGAATATTCATCTGCATCTCAAAATCGGTATATTGGGCCTCTGGTGAATTGTTGTAACGAATGGAGCCTTCCAAGCCAGCTAACAAAAGACCCTCAAAATTGACAGTTCGGCCATGTAAATTGGTCGCCCCCAGTGGCGCTGTCTGCCGATTCCAATTATCGCCTTTGCCACTCTGGTATTCAAACTCACGGCCGTGATTCCCAAAGACATAGTAGGCTGGCCGATTGATCATGCTGACAATATACTCAATATAATAAAAAGGTAGATCCCCACAACTCAGGATCAGATCGACCTCGCCAACACGATCATTTATACCCGGCCCATACAAGACCGGCTCTACCTTGTCACTGATAACCAGAGCACGCATATCCGCACATTGTAACAGCCTTGAGTACAGCGGGTCAACATTTTGTCGGCAAAGACAGGATTGTGATGCTGTAGCGTCAACCATCATGGGATACATGTCGGTTCGCTACCACCCGCTACGATCTGCCTGTGAGCTAAGCCAGAATCCGAACCATACAATTGTTCGCCACTCTGCCCTATGGTATGATATCCCCCCAAGTGATAAGCCTAGTCCACAAATTGAGCATCATTTCTAGTGCGAAGGCGGCAGAACATGCTACAACCTCACACTTATCCCGAGCTGATTGGCAAAGCGTTGGTGCTCGAAGCCCAACCATTCGAAACCATGGTAGATGACGACCAACCTTGGCTGGAAGGATTGGTCTTGGTGGTGAGTGTCAGCGTGCTGGTCGGTTTCGCCCAATTGATTGGCAACCTGCTGCAGACAGCTAGCCTCCCTCCGCCAGCCGCTCTCTTGACCACGTTGCTCGACGGTTGGCAACGCTTGAATACTCAGTGGGCGCTGATCCCCGACGAAGTAGCGGCGGAAGAGACCATCCGTCAGGGCTGGGCCTGGTTTTCAGTGACCAGTGGTTATGGCTTCGGATGGGGCAGTTTGCTGACCCTACTTTTAGTGCCCCTGGGAGGGCTACTCCAATGGCTGTTGGTAGGCCTGATTGTGTACGGCGTAGGGCGCGGCATGGGCGGGCAAGGAACGCTCAACCAGGTGCTTGGGGGTACCGCCTTAATTATTGCTCCGCAGAGCTTGTTGCTCTTACAGATCATCCCCTTTGTCAGCGTTAGCGGTTTGCTGCTAGCCGTTTGGTCACTGTTGATCCTCTATCGGGCAGTTGAAGTTGCCCACGAATTACCCTGGCAACGCGCTGCGCTGGTAGCCAGCGTGCCCTATCTGTTGCTGGTTGGCCTATTGTTGATTGTTGGCACGCTCGTATTGCTGCTTTGGACATGGGGGATGGCCGCATGAGTTCAGAGAGTTATCTTTCGCAAACCGGTTTGGCCGATGCAGAGGAGATTTGGTCGCCTGGCCAGTGGTTGCCGCAACGCAGCCAAGTGGTTGCTGCCGTGCAACTGCGCATCGATGAAGTGATCGGCCAATATGGCGATGAGCGCGAAAATGAGGACTCACCAGCCACCACCAGCATGCGCCAGGGAATTGGCCTAATTGTCGTGCTGGGATTATTGGCCGGCGCGCTGCCCTTCTTTGTCAATTGGCTGACAGCACTCCAAGCAGGCACCGCATTGCCATTGGCCCAACTCGCTCGCTCGGTTGGCCCCGCTGCAGCATCGAACGGATTCTTGCCTGTCGAGGTTTGGCGCGAGACCGTACGCACCATGGCCGGAATCGATCCCTGGTTGCCAGGTTGGTTGGCGGCCTTCCTCAGCGCCCTGGGCGTGTGGATCACGCAGCCGCTCACCTGGTTAACGGTGTGGCTGGCTTATGGGTTAGGGGTGCTGGTCACCAGCAAGTGCTTGGGCGCGACCACAACTTTACAACGCTTTTATGCCGCAACTTCCTACGCCTTCACACCGTTGCTACTCACCGCGCTTTCACCCATCCCCTGTGTGGGTGGGCTGGCAACCCTCGTTGGAGCAGCTTGGTTTGTAGTCATGTATGTGCACGCGGTTTATCTCGTCAGCGGCCTCGACATGACGCGCGCGTTGCTCAGTGTGGTCTTGCCTGTAGCATTGGCCGTACCACTCGGCTTGGTTAGCCTGGCTGCGCTGATCGGCTCGCTATTCTAATCGACTGACCGATCAAGCGCGCAAAGCGGCCACGGCCAAGCAGAGCCAGCCGGCCACAAAGGCTACGCCTCCGATTGGGGTGATGGCGCCCAACCAGCGGATGCCAGTCAAGGCTAAAATGTACAGACTCCCCGAAAAGATCAAGATTCCCACAATAAATAGCCAACCGGAGATTACCGGTAAATTTGTGTTCGGCCAGCGGTTTATGGCAAACACCACCGCCACCAATGCTATCACATGGTAGAAATGATAGCGGACCCCTGTTTCATAGGTTTGCAACAGGCTTGCTGTCAGCCGAAATTCCAAGGCATGGGCACCAAAAGCACCCAACGCCACAGCGAGTGCGCCAAAAATTGTGGCAGCAACAAAAAAGACTTTCTCCATCACACTTCCTTATTTGTCAAGCTTTATTTATCAGTAGCCCACCGGAGGGTGGACTTACAATTGTTGAAACTATCCCACGACTGCGTGTATGACCAAACAGCTTGATCGGACCACGCAATCGGCGCTAGCCAAGGGGCCATCCAGTGGATGCCCATTCCCTGAAGTATAATAGGATCAGTCGAATTGGCGAAGCCGCCGAACCCAATAGGATGAACCACCCTTTATCATCACCGTGAGGCAACCAGATGAGTGAACAGCAGCAAGCAGAGCAACTTTGGCAACGCACCGCGGAAACCCTCGCCCGCTCAGCCGGCACTTTGATCCGCCAACTTTTAACCTCACCCCGCCAGATCCAAAGCAAGGGCTTTCGCGATGTCGTGACCGACGCCGATTTTGCTGCACAACAGCTGATCACCAACGGTTTGCGCGAACAATTTCCCGACCATGGCTTCTTGGCCGAAGAGGAGAATCCCGATCTACCGAGCGAGGGTCCGGTGCAGTGGTTAATCGATCCAATCGATGGCACCAGTAACTACAGCCGGGGTATCCCCAACTTCTGCGTCTCGATTGCCGCCCTGGTAAATGATAAAGTTGTGGTGGGCGTGATTTACGACCCTATGAGTGACGAACTGTTTAGTGCGCGGCGTCAGCATGGGTGCACGCTCAACGGAGTCCCCATCCAGACGAGCAACACCCCTGACTTGGCCGAGGCCATCTTGGCAATCGATTTGGGCCGCCAGCACCACATTCGCCAACGGTCGACCGAGACCTTTCTGCGCCTCGTGCACAATGTGCGCTCGCTACGCATGATTGGCTCCTCGGCCTTGACCATGGCCTGGGTCGCCGCCGGACGAATTGATGGCCATCTCAGTTATCAGTTGAGTGCGTGGGATATTGCCGCGGGCTCTTTGTTGATCCAAGAAGCTGGTGGGCGCATCACCACCGCCGACAACCAGCCGCTGGTCTTAGGCCGGGAGGTCACTTGCCTCAGCAGCAACGGCATGCTACACGAAGAATTAGTCGAGGGCATTTAATCCGGCCACGTTCGAGGGTTTAAGTTGCCAGGGCAAACCGGCCACCAGCAACCAGACTTCATCGGCCTGTTGGGCCATACGCTGATTGGCCCGTCCCAAGGCATCGCGATAGAGCCGCCCCAGCCGCGTGGGCGGCACCACCCCCATCCCCACTTCATTACTCACGACCAGCCAAGTGGCGTTTGATGTTTGCTGCGCCGCCAGCAGTTGTTCGGTCTCGGCCAAGATGGCCGCATTGGCCGCTTCTTGGCTGGCATCTTCGGGCAATTGCAACAACGCGTTGGCCGTCAACACCGTCAGACAATCGATCAAGACGGTGTCATACGGGGTTTGTTGTAACGCAGTGGTGATCGCTGGACCAGCTTGCAGCGGCGCTTCGAGGGTGGCCCAGTTGCTCGGCCGCGCTTGGCGATGGCGAGCAATGCGCTCGGCCATATCGTCGTCAAAGGCTTGAGCAGTGGCCACAAAGAGCACATGCTGCCCATGTTGGGCGGCCCATTGCTCGGCAAACTGGCTTTTGCCACTGCGCGCACCCCCCAAAAGCAAAATCAATCGTCCAGCTGTCATATCCTCAACCCATCATTTACGCAAAGCCCCGTCACAGCAAGGCCAGCACGAATAAACAACTCAATTCGGTGAGCTCGCAGATTGCCCCGTACACATCGCCGGTCAATCCGCCACCCAATCGGCCCATGGCCCAGCGGGCAAAGAGCGTTACCCAGAACAAGGGGACGAACGCCAGGAGCCACACGCGGCCATCGACCAGCCAACCCACCAGTCCCAACCCCAGCAATGCTAGGATCAAAGCAACCCACCATTGGCGTGGTCCCAGGCCCTGGCGAAAATAGTTTCCCAATCCAGTCGAGCGCCGGTGCGGATACCAGTAGGCGGCAGCAACCATCGCCCACCGGGCCAGAATCGGCGGCGCTAGCAGCAGCGGCGCAGCAACCTCACGTAGGCTAACCCACTTGCCGAGCAAGAGCAGGATCAGGCCCACAATTGCCCAACTGCCTGCCCGCGGATCTTTCAGGATCTCCAAACGGCGTTCCGGCGTTGTCGTGGCCAACAGGCCATCACAACTGTCACCAAAGCCATCTAAGTGAAGGGCGCCGGTAATCACTACCCAGAGGAGTAGGAGCGCAAAGGCGCGCAATTCGGGGGAGGGCCAGGCTAACCCAGCCAGCCCCCAAAGCAACCCGCCGATCAGCAAGCCGACCAGCGGGAAATAGGCAAAGGATGCAC
>CAZMRA010000016.1:30975-35502 GCA_964568485.1 uncultured Caldilineaceae bacterium
AGGATCGTCAGAAAGGCAAATGCGGCGCGCAGATCAGCCAGCATCGCGCCCACTGACCCCGGCCTGGGCAAAGGTCGCCATCTCCTGCAGCGTACGCATGGCCGCCTCGATCAAGGGGAAGGCCAACACTGCGCCAGTCCCTTCGCCCAAACGCAAGTCGAGCGAGAGCAGTGGCTCCAATCCCAGCCATTCCAGCGCCACTTGATGCCCTGGTTCGGCGCTGCGATGGCCTGCGATCAGATAGTTCTTCACGGCGGGATCACGCTGAACCGCCAACAGAGCCGCCGCAGTGCTGATCAACCCCTCGATCACCACCGGCACGCGCTGGCTGGCCGCAGCCAGCATTAACCCGGCCATCGCTCCCAGCTCGAAGCCGCCGAGCTTGCATAAGGTATCTTCTGCCGCGGGGGTGTGATAAGCCAATGCCTGTTCCACCACACTGATCTTGTGCAACAATTGGGCATCATCCACGCCGGTGCCGCGACCGGTCACTACCGCTGGGGAATGGCCGGTGATAGCCGCAATGACTGCGCTAGCACTGGTGGTGTTCCCAATACCCATCTCACCCACTGCTAGCAGATCCACGCCGCGCTCGGCCTCCCGGGCAAAGACTTTGGCCCCGAGAGCAAGTGCCTGCTCAGCTTGTTGCGGAGTCATGGCCGGGCCTTGGGTAAAATCGGCGGTGCCTGGGGCAATTTTGCCGATCACGAGATCGGGATGCTCGGCGAATGAGCCGATCACCCCCGCATCGACCACGGTGACGCGGGCATTCATCTGGCGGGCCAACACATTGACCGCAGCCCCACCAGCCAGAAAATTGAGCACCATCTGCCCAGTCACCGCTTGTGGGTATGCGCTGATCCCCTGGGCTACCACACCATGATCACCAGCACAGACGACCACGCTCCGGCGGGTGGGTTGCCAATTCAACTGGCCGGTCATCCCCGCCAGCCGGATCGAGAGCGCTTCCAGCTTGCCAAGCGCGCCGCCGGGCTTGGTCAATTGGGCTTGTCGTTGTTGCGCCGCCGACATGGCAGCTTTATCGAGTGAGGGAATTGGAGGTAAAACAAATTGAGATTGCGTTTCCATAAAAATAGACTTTTTACTGCGCGAGAGGAGGATGGAGCAATTGCCCATCCTCCCACCTTTCGTACTGATTCAGAAAAATTATGTCGCCATTCGGGCTCATTGTGCCAATCGCTGCAATTCGTACAACCGATTAAGGGCATCGAGCGGCGTCAATTGATTAACATCGAGCTGACGTAAGGCTTGGACTGCTGGGTGAATCTCGGCGAAGAGCGAAACCTGGCGTGCCTCGGGTTTGCCGCGTTTCCGTTCTGATTCGAGCAGACGCCGGGGGCCAGCCGCGCCACTACGTTCGAGATCGTGCAAAATCTCTTCGGCACGTTGCACAACGGCTAAGGGCAGCCCAGCCATACGCGCCACATGCACACCATACGAACGATCGGCCTTGCCCGCCACAATCCGCCGGAGAAAGACGACATCGCCCCCGTCGCCGTTGTCACCGCTATCATCCACCGCCACATTATAGTTGACCACATGAGGCAAGCGCTCAGCCAAGTCGGTCAGTTCGTGATAATGCGTCGCGAAGAGCGTGCGCGCCCGCAACCCAGGATGATTGTGGATATATTCGATCACTGCCCAGGCAATGGCCAGCCCATCATAGGTGCTGGTGCCGCGGCCGATTTCATCCAGAATCAGAAGGCTGCGCCCCGTGGCATGGTTGAGGATGTTGGCGGTCTCGACCATCTCCACCATGAAGGTGGATTGCCCGCGGTGAATCTCATCGCTGGCCCCGATGCGGGTGAATATACGATCCACCACACCAATGTGCGCAGAATCTGCCGGGACAAAGCTGCCGATCTGGGCCATTAGGGTGATCAAGGCCACTTGGCGCAGAAACGTGCTCTTCCCGGCCATGTTAGGCCCAGTCAAGATGTGAACCGCCGCATCTGGGGTCAGCAGGGTGTCATTGGGCACAAATGGCTCGTCGGTGAGGCTCAATTCCACCACGGGATGGCGGCCACCGTTGATGGTGATCGACGGGCCATCATCAACAATGGGGCGGGTGTAGCGATTCGCCAGCGCCACTTCGGCTAACGCGCAGTAGAGATCGATTTCGGCCAGGGCGTGGGCTAATGCCAGCAGCTCATCGGCCGAACATGCAATCTGACGGCAGAGATCGGTAAAGATTGCCTGTTCGATCTCCAAGCGACGCTCGTCGGCGTTCAAAACCAGCGTTTCATATTCTTTTAACTCCGGCGTAATATAACGCTCGGCATTGGTCAACGTCTGTTTGCGAATGTATTCGTCCGGCACCTTGTGGCTGTGCGGATTGGTGATCTCGATGTAGTAGCCAAAGACCTTGTTGTAGCCGACCTTGAGGCTTTTGATGTCGAGCCGTTCGCGCTCGCTGCTCTCAAGCTGGGCGATCCAATCTTTGGCATGGCGACTTTTGTTGAGCAGATCATCTAGCTCGGCATTACACCCAGTGCAGATGATTCCTGGTGTAGCCAGCGTTGCGGGAGGTTCCTCGGCCAGCGTTGTTTTTAATAGATGTAGAATCGGCTCACACTCTGGTAGATCGGGCAACCAGGCGGCGATTGGCTGCGTTGCACCCGCGGTTAGGTGAGCTTTGATCACAGGCACGCGGCTCAACACTTCGCGCAAGCCAACCAGATCGCGCGGGAGGGCGATGCCTTGGACCACGCGATTGGTCCAGCGTTCAAGATCGCCAATGCCGCGCAAGCCCTCGCGCAATTCCAGACGCGTGCTGGTGGCTTCTACCAGCCACTGTACCGCATCCAAGCGCCGATTGATACTTGACACATCGAGCAGCGGCTGGTTAAGCCAACGCCGCAATAGACGACCACCCATCGGCGTGAGCGTGCTGTCAAGCACATCGAGCAGGCTACCCTTGACTTCCTTGCTGCGGATTGTCTCAGTTAGCTCCAAATTGCGCCGCGTCGACTCGTCGAGCGTCATAAAGTCGTGCGTGTCGTAGTGGTGCAAGCGGACCAACTGGCTGAGCGCGCCAGGCTGCATCGAGGTAAGATAGGCCAAGATCGCTGCGGCAGCGCGCACGGCCTGGGGCTTCCCCTGCAGACCAAAGCCGTCCAAACTGCCCACCCGGAAGTGGCGTTTGAGGGCATCGCTGGCTGTATCCAACTCGACCTGCCAACTCGGTACGGTTGATAGCAGCGGCTTTAAGCTATTGATCAAGCCAGACAGATTAGATTCCTGCGGCGACCAATCGATGTGCAAAAGCTCGCTAGGTTGCAGCCGACTCAATTCTTCACCGAGCCGCCGCTCCAGTTCCTCGCCGTCGTCGTGATTGTTGGCATCGATCTGGGTTGCGGCAAATTCGCCCGTGGTGATGTCGCAATAGGCGATGCCGATGGCACTGCGTGTGGCAAAGGTCACCGCCATCAGATAATTGTTGCGCTTGGCCTCCAACATGCCCAGCTCAACAATGGTGCCCTTGGTGACGACGCGCGTCACCTCGCGCTCGATCAACCCGCGGCCAGGCTCCGTCATCTGATCCGCAACTGCGACTTTGTAACCAGCCTCGACCAAACGCGCCAGGTAAGTATCCACCGCATGGTAGGGCACCCCGGCCAGCGGCACGCGTATATTGTCGCCGATGGGTTTGCTGGTCAGCAGCACTTCGCAGACGCGCGCCACAACTTTGGCGTCTTCATCAAAAGTCTCGTAAAAATCGCCCAGCCGAAAAAACAAGATGCAATCGGGATAAGCAGCTTTGAGGTTGAGATATTGCTGCCGCATTGGTGTCGTCATGGTTGGTGACGCTCCACGAGGCGCACTTCTGCTGCCATTGGCCCACGCGGGCTGTCGGCAACGCGAAACTCAACCAGATCCCCCTCACGCAGCCGGGTGCGCCCGATGACCGCCGAACTGTGCAGATACAAATCCGGGGCGCCGCGGCGGATCAGAAAACCAAATTGTTTGCGAGTATTAAAAAATTTTACCAGCCCACGGTTGTAATCGGCGCTTGGCAACAAATAGCGACAAGCCGGACAGTGAGTAGGGGCCGTCGAGCGCTGTCCATCTTCGGCCAATTGGCGCTGTTCTTCGAGCGACCACAAAAAAGAGATGCCGCATCGTTCGCAATAGAGAATCTCGTCTTCTTCTTTACGCCCACTCATGAATTTACTCGCTTGCCCACAATTTCTGGGCGTTCATTACTAAACGAAGGAATACAAAGAATAAGCTGTGGTGAAGGAACCCTGATCCCCCATAATCTTTCAAGCCTGTTCTTCGCTATATGATTAAACACCTAACTTTGCGTGGTGATATTCTGCGAACTGAAACGCTCTTCCATGGCGAAACCGTGCCACATTCGCTTTGCAGTTTGACAAGCCCGGCATCCACTGCTAAGATGCAATTACCTGTGCATCACTGCGCACTTTGTGGCGACGTGGCCAAGTGGTAAGGCAGGGGTCTGCAAAACCCCGATCGCCGGTTCGAATCCGGCCGTCGCCTCTC
>CAZMRA010000017.1:0-34985 GCA_964568485.1 uncultured Caldilineaceae bacterium
CACAACATTCGCGTCGAGTTCTTTGAAGACGCAGGGTCAGCCGGAATTCATGTGTATTGGCAGCGCCACTAGAAGCTAAGGCAACCACAGATACCCAGGCAATTACAGCTAAAATCGTAAGCCGGGTATCTGTGGTTTCGAATGAACAACCGGGGACGAGTCTGGTTGGTTCAACCACTCCTCCCCAATTCTGTCCATCCCCCTTGTTCCAGAACATTATCGTTGCCCCATCTGCTCAATCGGTGGGCTATAACGAGATCACCCAGCAGATTTTTGCCAGTTGCGTGCTTTGTTAATGCATGTTATACTTGCGCAAGGTTTGCCTATTGGGCCCAACCATACTCCATTTTGTGGTTTTCCCGTAAGCTAAGGAGAAAAAAGTATATGGCAAGTGTAACCTTTGACCACGTCTACAAACGCTTTGGCGATGTTGTAGCCGTGAATGACCTCAATATTCATGTTGAGGACAAGGAATTTTTGGTTTTCGTCGGCCCGTCTGGTTGTGGTAAGACCACGAGCTTGCGCTTGTTGGCTGGTTTGGAAGAAATTTCCGACGGCAACATCATGATTGGGGATCGCATCGTCAACGATGTTCCGCCGAAAGATCGGGACATTGCCATGGTGTTCCAGAGCTACGCTCTGTACCCACACATGAGCGTCTATGACAACATGGCCTTCGGTCTGAAGCTGCGCAAGACCCCCAAGACTGAAATCGACCGCCGCGTGAAGGAAGCTGCTGACATCCTGGATATCGGTCACTTGCTCGACCGCAAGCCGAAGCAGCTCTCCGGTGGTCAGCGCCAGCGCGTGGCTGTAGGTCGCGCTATTGTTCGTGAGCCCGCCGTCTTCCTCTTCGACGAGCCGCTCTCCAACTTGGATGCCAAGCTGCGCGTGCAAACTCGGGCCCAATTGACCCGCCTGCACCAGCGCTTGCAGACCACCTTCATCTACGTGACGCACGACCAGGTCGAAGCTATGACCATGGCCAGCCGCATCGCCGTCATGAAGGATGGTATCCTCCAGCAGATCGACACCCCCACCAATCTCTACAATCACCCGCACAATGTCTTCGTGGCAGGCTTCATCGGCAGCCCGAGCATGAACTTCTTCGACGCCACTCTGGCCGAGAACGACGGGCGCTTGGAAGTCAACGCTGGTGGTTTCCGCTTGGCCGTGCCGGAGCCCAAGGCTAGCGAATGGCGCCAATTCAAGGGCCGCGAAGTGATCTTCGGCATCCGCCCAGAAGACATCTACTTCCGCGAACTGGCTGCGCCGGGCATTTTGGTCTCCGATATGAGTGCCAAGGTCGATGTGATTGAGTTGATGGGTAATGAAATCTACCTCTATCTCAACACCTCCGATGACAAGCAGTTCATCGCCCGCGTCGATCCTCGCGTCAAGACCGAACGCGGTGCCACGATTGACCTGTCGGTCAACATGGCGAACGCCCACATCTTCGATCCCAAGACCGAAGTCAGCCTCGCTGGCTAATTTTCTGGATCGAAGTCGGCCATAGTCAGCCCAGAGGGGTTGCTCCGTAAGGAATGGCTAGCTGCAGTAGACAGCGTAAAATGTTAAACAACCGGGCCAGCAAATGCTAGCTCGGTTGTTTTTTATATTGCTCTCCTCAAGACTATAATCTGCGCAACTGCTTGAAATTACTGCTCGATTGGAGCAAAAATAGCTCAACAGCTGTGGTTGCAAAGGGGAAACCACAGAAAATTCCTCAAAAATACTCTCCTTAGATTGCGCAGATTCCCCAGATGAAAATCAGTAATCTGTAGAGAACTGTGATTTCCAAGCGATTTTCTGTTTTATTGGGCTGTTCTTGTTGTACGAGCCATAAGCCTTGGAGGAAAAGATGATGGTCTTTAGTGAATTCGATCTCATGCGTGAATACCAACAATCCGGCGACAAAATTGTGTTGCTGGTTATGGATGGCTTGGGTGGATTGCCGTTGACGCCTGATGGTAAAACTGAGCTGGAAACAGCCTACACCCCTAATTTGGATCGTATGGCCAGTGAAGGCTCGTGTGGATTGAGCATCCCTGTGCGAGCAGGTATCGAACCAGGTAGCGGGCCAGCCCACCTCAGCCTTTTTGGATATGATCCCGTTCGTTTTGAGATCGGGCGTGGGGTATTAGAAGCTATGGGGATCGGCTTTCAGCTCGGGCCAAACGACTTGGCGGCCCGTGGCAACTTTGCAACCGCCGCTCCTGATGGAACGATCAGTGACCGGCGAGCGGGGCGCATCTCAACCGATGAATGCGTCCGATTGGTGAATAAATTGCGCGCGGCGACAGCCAATGCGGTGCCTGGCTACGAAGTCCTGATCGAGCCAGTGCAAGAGCATCGTTTTGTCTTTGTCTTGCGTGGCCCCAATCTAGGCGGCCAATTGACCGAAACCGATCCTGGTGTGGTGGGTAAATTGCCCTTACCGGTGGAAGATACGAGCGGCTCACCCGAAGGACAAGCGACGGCCGAGTTAGTCAATCGTTGGGTGGCTGTCGCACGCGCTGCGTTGGCCGACGAGCCGAAGGCGAATACGCTTAACTTGCGTGGCCTAGCGAAAGATCCGGGCTTGCCTCAATTTGGTGAAATTTATGGCTTGCGTGCCGCGGCCATCGCTGTTTACCCAATGTATAAGGGGGTTGCCCGTTTGGTGGGCATGGAAGTGATCGACTTTGCCGGTGACCGGCCCCATCATCAAATTGATGTTCTCGAAAAGGTCTGGGATGATTACGACTTCTTTTTCATCCATGTGAAAAAGACAGATAGCTATGGGGAGGATGGCAATTTTGAGGCCAAAGTCCACGAGATCGAAGCGGTGGATGCGATTATGCCCCGGATTTTGTCGCTTAACCCCGGCTGCGTGATCGTGACCGGTGACCACAGCACGCCAGCCAAGTTACGCAGCCACAGTTGGCATCCGGTGCCGACCTTATTGTGGAGTCGACGGGCAATGCCCGATGGCATTGAAGGCTTTGGGGAGCGAGCGTGTGCCACTGGCCATCTTGGTCTATTTCATGCCACGACGCTGTTGCCGCAAGCAATGGCTCACGCAGGGCGCTTGAAGCGCTTTGGGGCATAGTTGGGCTCCGGACGGGCAGGGACAGTCAGCTGCCCGTCCGGATTTTTTATTGCGCGAGTGACCACTCCCAGCGGCCTTGGCTCAAGGTAGTGCTGGTGGTTTCCTCTGCAACAGCGATTGTGAGGGGAAGTGCACGGGTGCCAGATTGGCGCTGCACCCGCAATTGATAATTTTCCGCGCTAATGGTCGGCGGCAGCGTATATTGAATCCGAACAACATGGTGCTCGCCAGGCCGGAGCATAAAATAGCCGCTAAAGACCTGGGTCTTCATCTCGCCCCGCTGACTAGAGATCGAGCTGCTATTGACGCCCGTCATGCGGATCAACGTGCTCCCGGCTGGTACATAGAGGCGTACATAATTGAAATAGCAGCGTTCGGTCATGTCGTCATAATCGCTGCCATAGCGCGGCGTTGGCGCACAAACCTCATCCGCAACATCCAGCGAGTGGGTATACGTGATGGTGGCCGTGGCCACAGCGGGTTCAGCTTCGCCACTTGGCCAGGTGACCTTGTAATCTAGCTCGCGGTTCACAACCGCATCCACCTTGTTGTAGCCCATATTCATATCGACGAGAGCCAGATAATCCGCATCGTCTAGGGGCTGCAATCCGCCATCCCAACCTAACTTGGCTATTTCGGCGCGGGCGGCTGGATCGGCCAGCCAGACCTGGACGGCTCGTTCACTCAAAGCAGTCTGGCCTGCGGCTAATAATTTGAACACTTCCACATTGCCACTCTCAATCCGCTGGCGGATCACACTGGCCAAGGTGGGGATAAATTCTTTGCGGCGGCGCCACCACGCCCCTAGACCGGCTTCAGCAATATTCGCCTCGATGCTGGGCGGGATGCTGTACATCTCTTTGATCTGCTGGATTACCGTAGCTCCGGTAATGGCCTCGCCGGTTTCGGGAATTTCCAGTGGCTCCAGCGCACTAATAATCAACTCCACCGCCCGCAGATCCACGGTGATGATACCGTCGATCTCCTGTCCGGTGTGTTGGCGATAGAGGCTACGGAGCAACTTGGCTGTCGTGGGGAGGTCGGGTGACCAATTGGCATCGCGCAGCAGCAAGATCGGGATGTTCATGTAGCGCTGCATGGGTAGCGGTGCCGGTGGATAGGCCAACTCCGCTCTATAAAAGTCATAACTATCGACGAAATCCAGGGCAGCAATTCCCCCTTGTTCCATCGTCAAGGTACCCACTGCCGATATAAAGCCGCCCGTGGGGCGTAACTCGTCATTATTTTGCACAATGATCAAGTAAGTGGCCGGGCCATTCATGCCCAATAATTCGGGCAGAAGTGGCGCCAAGCTACTGAGCGCGGCTGGGGGCAATTGGGCGCTAGCAACCTTGGGCGGAATTAGCATCCCCCAAAGTAGAATCATGGCGAGCAAACTGTAGAGATAGCGCTGCATGCGGTGCCCTTGTTGTGCACGATTCGTGTTGTCAGGTCGAGTGAGGGAAGAAACGGATAGTTGCATAGAACTCTGCCTGCCTTACAAAAGAGACAAATAGATTAGGGCTGATAGCGCCAGAGTGGTGGAACCGGCATAAGTCGATCGGCCGGAATGTAGGTAAGTTGTTCACTGAAAAAGATAGGGCGGAGTGCAGCTTGTTCGGCTAAGATCGTCTCCACCGTCGCTTGTTGATCCACAACTGTGGGATATTGGGCGCGCAATAAGCGCCGATACCAGTCAAATTGATAGAGTGAATAATTGATCAATACGGTGTCGGGTGCGGCTTGTTGCAGGATTTCACTTGCCCACATCCCATACCAGAGTGAAAAGGTTTCAGCATCATTCAGGCTGATGACCAAACTGTTCGGCTCGAGAACGGCGGCTGCCCCGCGGACAAACTCCTCGGCTTGCTGATCGTTCCGCAGCGAAATATTGGGTAGGCGGATGAACAATAGCACCAGCAGGGCCACGGTGGCGATTGCAGTCAACCCCCGTGCGATTGGGAGGTGTGTCCAACGCAGCGCCCCCACCGTTGCTAATTCCTGCAGCCCTTCTGCCAGCCAGAGCGCCATCAGCCAGGCAACCGGTAACAGATAAATTTCGCTATCGCGTGTGTAGTAAATGATCGCATAGATGCTGACTGGCACAAGCCAGATCACACTAAAGGTACGCAAGCGCCCCTGTTGCCGATCCCAACTGGAAAGGCCAATGAGCGCCAGAGCTAGCCCAACAGGGCTATATTGGGTAGTAATGGTGTAGGACCAACTGCTCAAGCGTCCCAAGAATTGGTCATTGGCACTAAACAGGTAACCACGATATGCCGCACCACTGACCAGCCACCAAAAGCCTGACCAATTGTCGGCGTAACCCCAATTGATTGGGGGAGGATTGCCGGCGCCTGCGGCGGCGAGTGGAATGCGTAGATAGCAGAGCGCCCCTAAGACAAACCCGACAGTCAGCGTGAGTGCTGCTTTGAGAAAAGCATCCCAATTGCGGCCGCGAACATCCCAGAGATAAACGAGCACAGCGGGCAAGAGCAAAACAAAGGTGAGATGATGCGCCACGCCACAAGCGATAATCGGGATTAGATAGCGTGCTTGCCCAGCACGATTGAATAAAGCCCACCCGAGTAGCGCAACCAATAGTGCATGGAGGGCATAGACTTCGGTAACAATCGATTGACTCCAGAGCAGCACGCTTACTCCCCACGCAAGGCCAGCTAGGCCCGCCCAGAGCCAACGCAGTTCAGTGGGTTGTAAGAGGCGATAAGCAACCAAGACGGTGACCGCAACGCTGGCCGCACCGCAAACCGCACTGAGTAGATTGCCCCAATAGGCGATGCTAACCTGTGGATTGAACCACGCCCCTATCTGGACCCAGGCTCGTAACAACACCATGTAGAGTGGGTAGCCCGGTGGGTGCGGCACCCCATTGGTGAGGGCTGCCGCCAATAGCTCACCGCCATCGGCCGCTTCATGCGCCCAGGTTAAACCAGGGGCCAGTGTCCATAGGTAGAGTGCAAAAGCAAACCCTGCCGACACCCAGGCAACTAGGCCCGGTGTCCACAGGGTTTCACGCCATTGTGAGCTTACTTCGGAAGGCGATTGTGTCGAACGAGCCATGCCTCGCTTGTTGTACCTGCTATTGATTCGTACAGACTGTGCCAGCTATTTCGACAAGCTAAGCCTTGGGCAGAGCCATCAACGAATAGATCCTATTGGAAGGTTGGTAAGGTGGTTGGTGGCATGCCAATGCTAATCCCTTCAGTGATGGGCTCAACTTCGGCAGCCTCCACCACCGCAAGGATATCAAGTACGACACCATCAGCAAGATCCTCGGCAATCTGCACACGAATATTGGCCGAGACTGCCGCCCCCGCCGCGATGGTTGGCCAGTTGATACTGAACGCAACCTGATCGCTGTCAGTCAGTTCTTCGCTGAACTCACCCTCCTCCGTCACAATGGCTTCGCTAAAACGGAATGCGGTAGGGATCTCCATGCGCATTTCCAGATCGGAGAGGGCAATCCGGCTTGTATTGGTGACCGTGAGGTTCAAGACCACTTCCTGCCCTTGCCAAGCAAAACTTGGCGACTGGGTAACGACAAAGTCCAACGATGGCGCGGCTACAGTCGCGGTGGTCACCGCACTTGTGGTCACCGTGACCGTGTTGGTGAGTGTATTGGTAAGCGTACCGGTAAGTGTTGCAGTCGCAGTAGGGGTTGTGCCATCAACAATGGGTAAGTTCCTGCTCAATTCAGCGGCTTCCGCTGTAAGCTGGACAAATTGGGCACTCACCCATCCTTCAGTCGTTGTATCTGCAACACAGCAGATTCGCCACCACGTGCTATCTGCATTGCGGCCTAAGATGGTCAGCGTCTGACCATTGAGTGCAGTTCCAATCACATTGGCCGCAGTGGTGGGGCCGCTGCGCACATTGAGCCGGTTCGCCGTTACTACGCCCGTGATGGTCGGGATGTCAGCGGTTGACGCACTGGTAGTGGTGGCAGCTGTGGCAGTTGGGGCTGGGCTGCTGCTGCTGTCCCGATCGTCGTTGTTATCCCTATCCCGGGCGGGGGTGGCCGTTGGGCGAGGTTGCTCGCTGGAGGCTGGGGTCGGCGTAGGTGGGGGAACGGTCTGCGCCAGTGAGACTGCCGAAAACTGCGTTCCGCCCACGCTGGCCAGGGTGATGAGCAGTAGGGCTGCAAGTCCGAACCCGAGACGGTGTCGATACGTTTGTGAACGATGCAAGTTGTTAGATTGCTGTGGCATGGATCCTTTTCCCAATGATTCTTGCCAAGAAGTGATAAGTGACAAATATGTCACGCCTGAGGGTAGATAACGAGCCAACAATAGTTCCCTGTCTAGGCAGCGTCATCCACCCTCCGTGGTCTGTCCTCCTGCAAGAGCAGTTGCAAGCTGCCAACCAGAAGCCCACTACCCAAGGCCAATGCCCGTAAGAGGATCATCAAGACGCCATGGAGGGCCAAGGCTGGCGAACGATACGCCAATTTGCGCAAAAATGGGGCAGCACTGAGCAAAACCCCCGCGATGCCGAAGGGGATAAGCCGCCATACCCAGCGCCCCGTGACGATGCCTAAAGGCAACAACCCAAGCATGCCCGCCACGAGCATGATCTGCACTTTGAGGCTTTGGGGCGTATGACTGTCACGTACGATGCGCTCTGGATAACGACGGACGACCAAAGTCTTCCAATAACCGATATAAAATTTGCGCCGCAGATACTCGCTGATCGAATGATCATGCTGATGATAGACGCGTGCTTCGGGTACAAAGAGCAAACGATAGCCTTGACTGGTAAGGCGGAAGCTCAGTTCTTGATCTTCGACCGAAGCCGTGCGAAAGGTGCTATCAAAGCCGCCACTAGCCAGAAAGATCGAGCGACGATAGGCCGCGGAATAGGTGTCCACAAAATCGATCTGCGGCTGATTGCGCATCCTGTCATACCGATCTTCATATTCGGCTTGGACAAAACGCGGTGTCAGCGCAGATTGTTTAGTCAGATAGACACCCTTGGCGCCAGCGACAGTTGGGTCGGCAAAAGGCGCTAATAGGGCGTTGATCCACCCGGGTTCCGGTGCACAATCTGCATCGGTAAAGAGCAAGATCTCGGCCCGGGCCAACTGTGCCCCGTGATTCCGGGCGGCGGCAGGACCGGCATTGGCTTGCTGCACCAAACGCACTTGGTGGGTTGGGTAGTCCTCCTGTAAGCGCCGTATCATGGCCGCTGTCGCATCCCGCGAGCCATCATCCACAATGATGATTTCGTATTGAGTTGGGGGAATAGTTTGTGCGAATAGAGCCTGCAAACAAGCACCGATGGTCGCCTCGCCGTTATAAACGGGAACGATCACCGAGCAGGATAGCGTGGCCGATTGAGTCGAGCTGGCCGATGAAGTGGTCATCACGCACGCAAGCAGGCTTAGTCTGTTACCAGTTCAGCCAGCGCAAAGATGCGATGAGTATTCGAAAAATCGGGCCAGCCACTGATCAAGGTCAAGGTGCCAGTGGTGCTGGGTTCGACATAGCTGGCTGTCAGCTCCTCCTCCTCTGGCGTTGCGTCCAACAGCGGAAGGGGCTCGGTGACCTCCACAATTTCGTAGGTAAAGGTCTCACCTGTGCTGTCGGTCAGCAGCAAGGTTTGCCCAACTTCAATCGCACCTTGCGCAAGTGGGGCCAAAGGAGCCTCGCCTGCTAATTGATGGCCCGAGAGAATAACACGGCCTTCCTCTCCCACTGCTGCGCTGTTAATATGCCAGCCAACTGCATCTTCGGGAAGTACCCAGCGCGTGGTCAACTCGCCACCATTATCGACAATTTCCCAGCCCATCGGCTTGATAGGTAATTCTAGCTCTAATGCCGGAATCGCCAACGAGACAGGCACCACCGCTGCGATCTCCTCTGAGTCCACTGCAGTACTCGCAGCGGAAGGTGGGATCAAATTGATTTGGCAAGCAGTTAGGCTGAGTAGTAGACTAACCCAGAGAAAAGTTGTTAGCGCAAAGCGGGGGTAGAGCAAATGGAAACGTACCATCGGCAATTCCTCTATAAAATGGCGCAGGCTTTCAGAATATCGAACGTTACCCGCTAAACTAAGTGTAGACTTTCAAGCGAAAATAGAGCGGCGGGTCATGAGCAGACGGCGCTCAGTAGGTTGAAACCTTACTGTACCGTCATTCTAGTTGATTCCACCCCATTCGGCAAACCATTCGACCAACAGCACCGCGCGAAGGTACACTTGAAGGTTAGCAACTGCTGGTGCGAACGAGAGGATATACGCCTAGCCTGTTCGCGAGGTTACGCCAATTCCCTCACTTGGTTGGTTGACCCAGCCTAGATCTACGACATATAATCGACCTACGTAATCATCAACCCATCTATTTCCTCATTTTCCATAAGGAGGGACTTGTGACTCGGTTTGCAGGCAAAGTAGCGTTGGTCACCGGTGCAGGGCGAGGCATTGGCCGCGGTATTGCCCTGCGGCTAGCACAAGAGGGCGCTGATTTGGTGATTAACGACCGCACTCAAAGCGAAGATGCTCAGGACGTCGCGGCAGCGATCACCGCACTGGGGCGTCGTGTATTGGTTGTGGCGGCTGATGTGAGTGAACGTGCAGCAGTCGAGCAACTTTTTGCTGAAGCAGTAGCTCACTTTGGCCGGTTAGATCTCGCAGTGGCCAATGCTGGCTTCTCTTATCGCCAACCCTTCATTGAGCAGTCGTGGGAAGATGCTCTGCGTACAATTGAGGTCTGCCAATTTGGCGTTGCGCACACCTGCCAACTGGCGGCCCAACAGATGGTGCGTCAGGGCGATGGGGGCAAAATTGTGATCATCGGCTCGGTGCATTACGATATGGCTCCCGCCAATTCGGCGGCCTATAACATGGCGAAGGCCGCGGTCAATCATCTGGCACGGACGCTCTCTGTGGAACTGGCTCCACATCGCATCAACGTCAACGTGATCAATCCGGGATGGATCGATACGCCAGGTGAACGCAATTTTGCCAGTGAAGCAGAATTGCAGCGCAGTGGTCGGCGTATCCCCTGGGGGCGATTGGGGAAGCCGGAAGATATTGCCAAGGCTGTGGCTTTTTTGTGCAGCGATGACGCTGAATACATAACTGGTGCTACCCTTCGGGTGGATGGTGGCTTTGTGCCCGGTTTGGTACTACCTCCGCCGCTCGATGATTAATAAGTAATCAATCGCTCACCCGTGTTGTTTGATGACTGACCCAATTTTATTCATCCATTCTCGGCCCAAAGGAACTCAAGTATGTTAATTGTTGATGCGCATCTCGATCTATCGATGAACGCGCTCCAGTGGAATCGTGATCTTTTGCAGTCGGTCTATACGATCCGCGCCCAGGAACAATTTGTGCAGGGGAAGGGCCGCGCCCAAGGCGTGGTGGCCTACCCTGAAATGCGCCGCGGGCGGATCTTCCTCAGCATCGCTACCTTGATCGCCCGTTCGACCGGGCGCCCAGCCCCGCACATTGATTTTCGTTCCCCCAGCCAGGCCTATGGCATGGCCCACGGCCAACTGGCCTACTATCGAGCCTTGGAGCAGATGGGGCATGTGCGGATCATCAGCGATGTCGCCAGCTTAGATCAACATACTGCTGAGTGGCAGGCATGGGATGCAGCCAATGCCGAACTGACCGAAGATACCCCGCCGCTCGGTTTTGTCATCAGCATGGAAGGGGCCGACCCGATTCTGCAACCCGATCAGTTGGAAGAGTGGTATAATGCCGGCCTGCGCTTGATTGGCCCGACCCACTATGGGCCGGGGCGATATGCGGGCGGCACAGCCACCGAGTTGGGCCTGACTGATATCGGTCCAGAGCTGCTGCGCGAAATGGAGCGGCTGGGCATCTTGTTGGATATGACCCACCTCTCCGACCAAGCGTTTTGGGAGTCGCTGGAATATTATGAAGGCTTGGTCATTGCCAGCCACAACAACTGCCGCGCGTTGGTGCCCCATCAACGCCAGTTTGATGATCGCCAGCTGCAGGCGATCTTTGAGCATGATGGTGTGATTGGCGTGGCCTTTGATGCGTGGATGTTGCAGCCCGGTTGGATCGTCGGCCAAACCACGAACGAAAATGTGACGATTGCCAACGTGGTCGATCATATTGACCATATCTGCCAGTTGGCCGGGAGCACCCGTCATGTTGGGATTGGCACCGATCTGGATGGTGGCTTTGGCAAGGAACAAGCCCCGCGCGATTTGGAGACCATTGCCGATCTCCAAGTGATCACCGACTTGTTGGCTGGGCGTGGGTACAGCAGTGCAGACATTGAAGCGATCATGCACGGCAACTGGTTGCGGCTTTTGCGCCAAGCCTGGAGTAAATGAGCGTTGTAACGGTTTTGGTCACGCATGCCACACATTGACTTGTCCCCCGAAGCAACAGTTTCTGTTCATGGTGTCATCCGTGACCCAGTTTTGCCCACTGGCTGATCGCATTTCTAGTGGATTTATCCAACATTCACCATTGACGACGTCCACCGTTCATCGTCTATGAGAGGAGCTTCATGCACAGTCTTCCCTTTAATCTGCCCGGCCGCTTTTGGAAGGGTAATTTGCATACACATTCGACCGCTTCCGACGGCCAATATGACCCCGCTGAGGTCTGCCGTCGTTACGCGGAGGCCGGTTATGACTTTATCTCGCTGACTGATCACTTTCTGCCGCGTTATGGCTTTCCGATCACCGATACACGGCCCTATCGCACCGAATCTTTTACAACGATCTGGGGGCCGAGCTGCACACCATCAATGTGAAGATGGAATTAGGCAGCATTTGGCATATTTTGGCGGTTGGTTTGCCCCAGGATTTTGGCCAGACTGACGAGAATGAAACGGCTGCACAATTGGCGCGGCGTGCGTTAAAAGCGGGTGCTTTTGTGGCTGCTGCTCATCCTCGCTGGTACGGGTTAACCGAGAATGATCTCTATGATCTGGGCGCGGTGGATGCGATTGAAGTCTTCAATGGCACCTCGGTTGATCATAACGACAATGCCGACAGCTGGGCAATCACCGATGTGATGTTGGGGCGGGGTGCCCGCTATACCTGCTGTGCCACGGATGATTATCATGGCAAGGCTGAGCGGGGCGATTTTGGGTTGGGCTGGGTGCATGTCAAGAGCACTTCGCTAGAGCCAGATGCTTTGCTCGCCGCCCTCAAGGCGGGGCATTACTATTCCAGCACTGGCCCGCAACTGTACGAGGTGAGCTTATCGCCTGAGCGGCGCTTGAAGGTGCGCTGCTCACCGGCGAATCGCATCTTTGTGACCGGGAAATCCAGCACCAGCCGCATTGCCTTTGGCAATGGCATTACCTCGGCTGAATTTGATCTCTCTGACTTCCCAAGCGATTTCTGCCGTGTCACCGTGCGCGACGACCGCGGCGGCCGGGCATGGTCGAATCCCATTTGGTTTAATTTGATCAACAAGGATTGACTGTGACTGAAATTGGCGTAAAAAAGAGTGACTTAGACACCCCGGTTCTTTGGGTGGAGTTGGATCGATTATCACGGAACATTGCCTATATGGCGGAACATTGCCGCCAAGTAGGCATCCAATGGCGGCCCCACACCAAAGGCATCAAAACGCCTGCGCTGGCCCATCAACTCTTGGCGGCCGGCGCGATCGGTATCACTTGCGCCAAGCTGGGGGAAGCCGAAGCGATGGTTTCGGCGGGCATCACCGACATCTTGGTGGCGAATCAGATCGTCGGCCCACACAAGATCACACGCTTGGTCAATTTGCAGCGCCAAGCGGATGTCAAAGTGGCGGTGGACAATGCCGAAAATGTACGGGCCATCGGGGCAGCCGCGCACGCACGCGGGGTCACGGTTGGCCTTTTGCTCGAACTCGACACCGGCATGAATCGAGCGGGCGTAGCGCCAGGCGAAGCTGCCTTGCAACTGGCCCAACTGGTGCATGAAACTCCCGGTGTGCAGTTGCGTGGTTTGATGACCTGGGAAGGTCATACGATCACCTTGCCACCCACGGACAAGCAGGCAAGTATCGAACACAGCATTGGCCAATTGCTCGACACGGCGGAGCAGTGTCGCCGCCTCGGTTTGCCCATCGACATCCTTAGCTGTGGGGGCAGCGGCACCTATCAGATCACCACCACGATCGCAGGCATCACCGAGATCCAAGCGGGTGGTGGCATCTATGGGGATGTGACGTACCAAGGATGGGGCGTGCCGACCGAACCAGCGCTCTTTGTGCAGAGCATGGTCACCAGTCGGCCAGCGCCGGACCGCGTGATTATTGATGCTGGTTTCAAGACGCTGCCGCGAGGCTTTGCCACGCCCGAGGTGGTCGGCTTGCCGGGCATCAAGAGTGTTGTCTTTTCGGCTGAGCACGGCATCATCACTTTGGAAGCGCCCAACGAAAGCTTGCGCATCGGCGATGTGCTGGATCTGGTCGTGGGGTACAGCGATGCGACTGTCTGTCTGCACGATCAACTCTACGGCATCCGCGATGGTGTCGTCGAAGCAGTCTGGCCGATCTTAGGGCGAGGCAAATTGCGCTAGGCGGCTTGTTCGTTAACCCAATCGCATGCAAAGAGGCCGCGATGTAATCAGCGCGGCCTCTTTTTTATACAAAAATGGATGTGCCTATTTAACGATGCCTTTTGACAGGAGGAATCAATGAGGGATTCTGAGTCTCCGGCGGAGGCGATGCAGCCCAGAGAATCATTGCTTGGTGCGCCAGCCAGCCCCCGCGAACCCTATCGGCTGCGGCCGCCTCAGCCGGGTGATATGGGGTGGGTGGTCCACCGACATGGGGTCTTGTATGCGCAAGAATATGGCTGGAACATGGAATTTGAAGCATTGGTGGCCGAGATTGTCGCACAATTCATCCGGAATTTTGATCCGCAGCGCGAGCGCTGTTGGATCGCCGAACGCCAAGGCGAGAGCGTGGGCTCGGTCTTTTTGGTCAAACAGAGTGAGGAGATTGCCAAACTGCGCCTGTTGTATGTCGAAAAATCGGCGCGCGGGCTGGGCATCGGCGGCCGGTTGGTCGATGAGTGTATTCGCTTTGCACGCGCCACAGGCTATCAGCGCCTGGTGTTGTGGACCAACAGTGTACTGGTGGGGGCACGCCGCATTTACGAGCGGGCGGGCTTCCAGTTGATCAAAGCGGAGCCGCATCACAGCTTTGGGCAGGATTTGGTGGGCGAAACCTGGGAATTAATTTTGTGAGCGCTCCACGACTTCCGTTTTCGATTGTCTGATATTACACATCAAAGGTTGTCAGCGGTAAAGGACATGTGCAATGACTCACCCACTCGTATTGCAGTTACGGTTCACCCGCAGCGAATGGTTGCGCGCCCTCGATGGTTTGAGCGAAGAAGATGCCACCCGGCGCCTGTTGCCGAGCAATAGCATCAGTTGGATTGTGGGTCACTTGGCGTGGCAGGAGCAGCGCTATTGGCTGACTTACAGCCAGCAAACCACCCCCTTGCCCCACCTCAATGAGACGGTGGCAAATGGCAAACCGGCCACTGTACCGACGCTCGCCCAAAGCATGGAAGATTGGCGAACAATTATCGGCTTGGCTGATCCCTATCTGGATACCTTCACCACCCAGACGCTGGAATCGCCGATCGAGTTGGGCCGCTGGAAGACAACCGTGGGGTCGCTGCTGCTGCGCGTGATCTACCACTATTGGTACCACATCGGCGAGATTATGCTGCTCCGCCAACAATTGGGGCAAACGGACTTGCCCCAATTTGTCGGTGATCTCGACGACGAAGCGCCTTACGTGGCGGAAGCGTAGCCAATCTTGTGGCGCGGTGTGAGGTTGCTAGAGCACGCAGCGTGGCTCAATTCGCATACTGCAAATATTGCGCCACAAAATCGCAATCCACCAGGTCAACATAGGCGTCGATCAAGCGCTGCGTGATCGGCCCGGGAATCGCGCCATCACCGACCGTTTTGTTGTTGAAGGTGCGTACTGGGCAGATGCACAAGCTGGTCGAGGTGATGAAGGCTTCGTCTGCGGTGAAGGCGTCGTAGGGTGTCAGGTCTTCTTCCACGACGGGTAGCTGCAGTTGCTCGGCCAATTCAAACACCGTGGCGCGGCTGACCCCGGCCAGCACATATTGCTCTTTGGGGGTGTAGATGACGCCATCCTTGACCACAAAGACATTGCTGCCCATCCCTTCGGCCAGGAAGCCGCGCGTATCCAGTAGCAGGGCCCAGGCTTTGGGGCTGTGGCTGCGCACTTCGAGATCGGCAATGATCATGTTGAGGTAGTTGTGGCTCTTGACATTCGGGCTGAGGCACTCCGGTGGAATACGTTGCACCGAAGGGAACCAGATTTCCATGCCGTCGCGATAGAGATTGGCGCGCGCCCGCAGCGGCAAGGGCGAACACTCGATGATCACATTCGGCCCGGCATTCTCCCACATCTCTCCTCCGACCAGATCCACGCCGCGCGAAACGCGCTGGCCGACCCAATAATCTTCATTGGCGGGTAGCAAGGGCATGTTACGCGCCAAAACCTCTTCGGTGATCTCGGTGATCTCTTGGCGGGTCAAGCCATGATCGATCCCCGCGTATTTCAACGAGCGGTCGAAGCGGTCCAAATGTTCTTGCAATTTGAAGAGACGGCCGCCAAAGGTGCGCGTCATATCAAAGACGCCATCCCCATATTTGAAGCTGCGATCCCGAAAGGGGATCAACACCTGGCTTTCCGGCACAATTTTCCCATTAAAATAGGCAACTCGTTCTTGCTCCGCCATAGTGATTCCTTACTAAGTTGGTAAATGGAAGATGATAGATGCAGCCTGGGCCGCCGTCAGGCGTCGGTCGCCACCTGTTGGTGATCAACCGCTGCGCTGTGTTCCCGGCGCCCCAAATAGAGCGCCAGCAAGATCAACGGCGGCACCAGCAGGTAGTTTACCCCAAGCGCCAGTTGAATGCCACCGATGCCAGCGACGACCCCAGTCCACAGCGGCGGTACCATCGAACCGAGCGTCATGGCAATGCTGAGGGTGCCGCTCACCGTGCCGGTCTGCTCCGGAAAGAGTCGCGCTCCATAGGCCAGGGCCGTGGGGAAGAGGCCAGAAAGGCTCAAGCCCGTGAGAAAGACGCCGACCACTACCAGCTGCGAATTGCCCATCAGCACCAGGGGATAGGTGAGGGTGATGCCGATGCCGAGGATCAGCAGCACCACGGCATAGCCCAATTTTTCGGCATAGGCCGCGCACAGAAACCGCCCGATCATCAGCGCAATGTAGAAGATCGAGATCATCGAGACCGAGAGGAAGAGCGAGAAGCCCGCGCTCTGTTGCATAAAGACACCAATCCAGCCGAGCAGGCTCCAAGCCACGCCGTTGTAGATAAAGGCGATCAAGAACAGGGCCAGAAATGAGCCTTGGCGCAGCAGGCTGAAGTCACGGGCTTGTTTTTTGCTACTCTGCCTCGGCGCGGCCTCACCCCGCCCCAGCAGATAGGCAAAGATCCCATACAGCAGCCAAATCGCGCTTGCTCCACCCAATGCCCAACGCCATTGCACGCCTTGCTCCAGCAGATAGCCGATTGCCAAAGGCGAAATTGCTGCGCCCACGCCATAAACACCGTGTAGAATGTTCAATGCTCGCGCCCGTGCCCCTTGATTGGCGTCGGCGATTAGCGCGTTGATACTGGTGGAGAGGGAGCCTTGGCAGGCACTCACCAGAATGTAGCCGATCACAAACAAGAGCCAATACCGGGTGGAGGCTGCCAGCGCCAATGCGGCGGCCAAGCTGAGCGCCGAAAGCCAGACCAGTAGCCGCCGCCCCAGCCAATCCGACGCGATGCCGGAAAGCAAATTGCCGAGCATGGCCCCGCCAGCACTGGCCGGAAAGATGAGCCCAATCGCGGCCAAGGTGAGGCCCGTGGCAACAAATTCTGCAGTAATCGACGGCATGATGGAGGGCAAGAGCACAGCCGCCATGCCAATGAAGAGATAACCGACCAGCCCTACGGTTGTTTGTTGGTTCAAGGTACGCCTTTCCTGTTTGCTGGGCAAGAGACGATGAGCGGTTGAGCCATCGTTCACCGTTCTATTTGTACCACGAAGACGACAAAGCCCATAAAGTTTTTTGCCCGATTCGTTCCATTCGCGCTCATTCAGTCTTCGGTCCGCCAGGCAGGACCCAACTTATTCCTTCACTGCCTTGAGATTCTGCGAGGACTTTGCGGCCACTTCCGCCATCAGCTATACTATAAAATCGGGACGGCTGTAAGGCGGTAGAGTCAAAACCTCTCTGGAACTGCTTCTGGTCGTTGCCCGGCAACCCCGTTGGAAGGAGCGCTTTTATGCATATTGACGAACTGGATACCCCAGTTTTGACGGTTGATCTAGACGCATTAGAGGATAATCTGGATCGCTATCAGCAATACTTCACCGAGCATGGGATTGGACTGCGCCCCCACATTAAAACCCACAAGACTCTCGCCATTGCGCATATGCAAATACAACGCGGCGCGAGTGGGCTGACCTGTCAGAAGATAGGTGAAGCCGAAGTGATGGTCAATGGTGGATTGGATCAGGATATCTTGATCCCCTATAACATCATCGGTGCACAGAAATTGGAACGGCTGGTCGCCCTTTCCAAACGAACCCAGCGACTGACGGTCGCGGTGGATTCAGCGTACACGGTTGAAGGACTTTCCGCCGCGGCCTCACGGGCTGGTGTCACCTTGGGTGTGGTCGTGGATATGGAAGTCGGCGGGAAGCGCACCGGTGTTCCCACGCCGCAAGGGGCAACGGCCCTGGCTGAGGTCGTGGATAAAGCACCCGGCCTAGAATTGCGCGGGTTGATGCTCTACCCGACGCCCCCGTCAACCCGGCCTTTGATCCAAGAAGTGTTGGAGCTGTTCGACAAAAAGGGCTTGGCCCATCCCATCGTCAGCGGTGGGAGCACGCCCAATGCCTTGCGTGCTGGGGAGATCCCCGAGTTGACCGAGTACCGCGCTGGGGAATACCCCATGGGTGGGCACGGCCATTTGCTGCGGGGGACTCATACGGTGGAGCAGTGCGCGCTGCGGGTGATCGCCACGGTGGTCAGCCGCCCCGATGATGAGCGCTGCTTCTTGGACTCCGGCAGCAAAACCCTGAGCGCCTCGGTCATCCAAACCGAGCGCGGCAGCAGTGTCGGCTATATTGTGGAATATCCCGATGCCCGGCTGCATGGATTCTCGGAAGAGCACGGCCACGTCGATATTTCGGCCTGCAGCAAAAAGCCGCAGATCGGCGAACGGGTGACCGTGATTCCGGTCCATCCGTGCCCTTGTGTCAACGAACACGATGAGCTTGTCGCCATCCGCAAAGGGCAAGTTGAAGCTGTCTGGCCCGTCCTGGCCCGCGGTAAGATCCGCTAAGCAAGCGCCATTCATTTATAGAGATTGCGGGAGTAGTATGGGCGAGTTGCCCCGAACTCCCGGCAATCTCTGTTCATCTCTCACCATCTCTCAAACCCCTTTGCCCATAACCACCGCTGGAACGGAGCCACGATGATCATCGATACGCATGTGCACATCTGGGAGATCGATCCGCCACGCTACCCAATTGGCCCAACTGCCCCTGGGTGGACATCCATGCCCGACGAACCAGGCACTGCCGAACTCTTACTGGCCGACATGGATGCCAATGGCGTCGATCGGGCTGTGCTGGTGCAAACAAGCTGGTCCACTTGGGATAATGGCTACATCGCCGATTCCGTGGCACGCTATCCGGATCGCTTTATCGGCCACGGCTTGCTCGATCCGCAAGATCCAAACAATGCAGAATTAGCGCGCATGTGGGTGCGCGAGCGCGGCTTGACCGGTTTTCGCTTTCACCCGATGTATTATCCCAACGAGAAGATTCTCCTCACCGCGCAAAATGAGCCACTGTGGGAAGAACTCGCCAGCCTCGGCTGCGTGCTCCAATTCCACTTGCGGGCCGAACAGGCCGATCAATTGGCGGTGATTGCAGAGCGACATCCCACCCTACGCTTGATCGTCGACCACATGGGTTACCCGGATGTCTCGCAGCCCGCAGCTGCTTTCCAGCCGATTGTGGACTTGGCACGCTATCCCAATATCTATTGCAAGCTGTCGGATGTGAATGGCCGCTCCAAGCAGGGTTATCCCTATACCGATGTGCAACCCTTCGTCCAGCAACTATTCAATGCCTTTGGCAGCGAGCGGATGGTGTGGGGCACGGGCTACCCGGGCTATCATCGCCTCAAGCACAACTGGCCGTCCTTGGCCGATGAGCTACGGCTGATCCGCGAAGGCTTGCCCTTTTTGTCCACAACCGACAAGGAGCGCATCCTCGGCGGAACAGCCGTCGCGTTATGGCGCTTGTGAGCCATACACTACTGCTGCGCCATCAGTAAATAGCCCATCCACCAATCTTTGCGCGAGCGCGGATCCATAAACGAGCCGGTGTCGCGGATTGCGATTTTGATCGTCGGGCCGGCCGCATAGCCGATCCGCTCGCCAAATTTCAGCGCGGGCAATCGACTGCGTCCGGCCTGATTGGTCGCTTCATACAGGGCCACCAAGTCGGGATCAACTTGAATATCTTCCAGATGCACCACATACCCGCCCGCAGCGGTGTCGTGGCGCGTATAGACGAGGGTCAGGCGGGACACATCGGCGTAGAGGACCATGGCCAGAAAGCCGCCGCCATGCACTTCCGGCCCACGCCAGGGGATCGTGAGTGGTTCGCCCGATTCCGTCGCCACGTTGATCAACGTGACCGGTGGATCGCTGATCGGTGCCCCGCGACAGCCATCGGCTCCACAGTCCCAATCCCAATCATGCACGCGGAAGACCGCGGTGATCGTTGGTAGCCGCGGCGGATCGAAGATGGTGTCCAATTGCGGCGCATCGGGGTCGGTATGCCCATCGATGTCGACCAAGGTCAGTGCCGCTACGGTGGGCGTGTAGCCGCGCAGCGCCAAGTTCAGATCACCATGCAGTGCAGCAGGGCGATCGGTAGGTGGCCCATCGATAGGGATCGAGAGATAACGGCTGGGCGTCAACACTTTGCCACTGCTGATCAAAGGCAGAAAGAGCGGCGCGGGCACGGTGCCTGGCGGTGTTGGTTGCGCCTTGAGTGGGTCGGTGTGGAGTACCGCCAGCAGGCCAATCCACAAGAATGCAGCAATGCTGAATAACAAACGCAGACGGACCATAAATTTTCCCTCCTAGCGTGAACGATATGGAAGAGCGGGGAATAGAATGCCAATACAAACGCGTTGGAGCGGGTTACTGGTCAGCCGGGGATGGTAAATTCAGCACCGAACCACCGAGCTGGATCAAGGCTGCACCCACTTGGCGCAGGCAACCATGCAGATCTTGTTGGATCTGCGTGGCAGAGAGATACAACAATTCCCAGCGGTCGGCTAGAATGGGGGGTGCAATTTCGCGGGTACTGTTGCCCTCAACACACTGGATGCCCAGATAGCCACCGCGTGCCCGCAGCGCCAGATCAACTGGCTGGTCGCCAACTAAGCGATTTTTAAGCGGACGCAGCTTATATTCGCGCAGGGCTTGCCACAACGTATCGAAGGGGTCGTCTTGACGGTATAACTCGGTTACCTCTTGCGCAGTCAACAATCGTTCCATCGTCGTGTGGATAAAGGTGACTCGGTGAAATTTCCCAGCGAGAATTGGGCGTTCGAGCCGGATTAGCGGACCGATCTCGATGCGAAAATAGTAATCGTCGGCGCGTGGATGCGTTGCTTCGGCAGGCAACAATTCGCGGCGGGTCATCAAGCGATAGCGACGCGTGGCCGCAAAATAGCTGATGGTTTGGGCTTCGGGTTGGGGTTTAAAGGCGCCAGTCTGGTAAAAAGCCAAATAATCGGCTCCAATCCGGCGTGGCGCTGTGCGTTGTGGGATGCGATACCAACCTTCAGATGCAGCTCGGCGCAGATCTTCGGCGTTGTTGACGACAGCAACGAGCACGGTTCGGCGGCTCGCCTCGGCATCGGGGTACAGGGTAGGCATAGCTAACGATTGACTTGACTGCTAGAATTCAGGAATGGCCGTTGCTTGCATACTATACTCGACCTGCAAAAGGTTGTGCAAGCTGGCTCACGCCGTGTACACTTAAGGTGACGTATGGCACACAGGATTCGGGCTGTTACCGCTATGATTGGTAGCGAAAGGAATTTCTATGTCCCAAACCGTTCGAATTGAATCACTGTTGGCGGCGCGGCTGTTTGTCGCACCGGCGACTGTTGGGGATCAAGTCTATTTTATCAGCAACCTTTCGGGCCGTTTGAGCCTATATACAATGCGCGTGGGCGGGAGCGTACCAATCCCACTCTTGCCGCCGGATATCGCTTTGCCCAATCCGCACTTGTTTGACGCGGTGGCCTTTCAGGTGCTGCCCAAGCTCGGCAAAATTTTGCTCATGCTTGATCAAGATGGCGACGAGAATTACCAGCCGATGCTGATTCCGCTGGAGGGTGGGATCCCCGAACCGCTGATCGGCGAGCTCTTTCGCGGCCAGCGAGTCACTTGCAGCCACTGTGATCCCGAGCGTAATTTGGCCTTTTTCTCGGTTGAACCGCACAATGAGCCGGTCAATTACACCTGGCGCGTCGATTTAGCCACGCGCGAACTGGTATCATTGGGCAGCAGCCCCTATGGCAATTTCCCGCTCTGTGCCAACGACGACTACAGTGATGTGATGCTCGGTGACGGCTACACCGTGGGCGATCTGGTACTCTACCGCTGGCAAGCCACCGTGGGCGAACGCCAATTATTCTTTGGCACGCCGCTGGCCGATCGCCCCGCCGACGCCAACGAGCAACTCAATGGCATACGCAGCGGCGAATTGACCAGCAACGGACTGCTGGCGATCAGCTCATTGTTCGATGATCAATACAGCTTGAGTTATTTCTCGTTCGCTGCACCCGACCAAGTGCAACCCGTCACCGTGAGTGGGATCGTCCATCATGGCGTGGGCGAATTAGAGGAGATTGCGCATCGCACGGGTGATCGCTATACGCTGAAATATAACATCGACGGCTGTTCGTGGCTTTATGAAGGCCAGTTCTCTGAAGACGATCTGCACTTTACAGTGAAGCGCGTCCTCTGTGGCCAGGGCGAATTGAGCAACGGCGTGCTCGATCATGTGGATTATGAAAAAAGCAGCGGGCGCTATACCCTCTCCTTCTCGACGGCCACTTCGCCCGTGCAGATCTACCTCATCGAGCCGGATGGGCGTGTGTTGCCGCAGACGGAAGAGCGCGTGCTGGGGATTGCGCCCCATTTGCTCTCGGCTGGTGAAGATGCGTCCTACCTGAGCCACGACGGGTTGCGGATTTCGGCGCGGCTCTACCTGCCCGCGGCGGAATTGGGTTACAGCGGGCCGCGGCCTGTGATCTTTTATATCCACGGGGGGCCGCAGAGCCAAGAACGCCCCGATTTTACCTGGTTTTCGATGCCGCTGATCCAATTCTTTACGCTGAATGGGTTTGCGGTCTTTGTGCCGAATGTGCGGGGCAGCACGGGCTACGGGTTGAAGTACGTCAAATGGGTGGATCATGACTGGGGCGGGCAAGATCGGCTCGATCATGTGGCGGCCTTCGAGCAGCTGCGCCAAGATCACCGGCTGGACATGGCCCGTGTCGGGGTGATGGGGCGCTCGTATGGCGGCTATATGACGCTGACGTTGATCGGCCGTCATCCCGAATTGTGGAAAGCTGCTTGCGATCTCTTTGGTCCGTACAACCTGTTTACCTTCCTTGAGCGTATTCCTGAGACGTGGAAAACCTATTTCCACTTGGCGATTGGCCATCCAGAACGCGACCGCGACTTTATGCTCGAACGTTCACCCAGTACGCACTTGCACAATCTGGCCTGTCCATTGCTCGTGATGCAAGGTGCCAATGACCCGCGTGTAGTCGAGCAAGAATCGCACGATCTGGTCGAAAATCTACGGGGCCAAGGCAAAACCGTCGAGTATATTGTCTTTGAAGACGAAGGTCACGATATCATCAAATACGCCAACAAAGTGGCGGGTTACAATCGGATTGTCGAGTTTTTCCGCGAACATCTGCAACCTTAATCTGAGCTTGCGCAAGTTGGTAAGGAGCTGTCATGAGCTATACAACCCTCATCTCGACCGCTGAGTTGGCGGCGCAACTGGAAAATCCGCAATGGGTCGTGATCGATTGTCGCTTCCGTTTGGATGATGCCGAAGCTGGGCGACAAGCCTATCTGGCCGCGCACATTCCAGGCGCCCAATATGCCCACCTCAACGAGGATCTCTCGGGGCCAATCGTACCCGGCCAGACAGGACGCCATCCATTGCCTGCCATCGAGACCTTTGCCCAGACCTTGTCGCAGTGGGGCATTGATGAGCACACGCAAGTGGTGGCTTATGATGATGCCGGTGGCATGATGGCCGGGCGGCTGTGGTGGATGTTGCGCTGGCTCGGGCATGATCAAGTTGCCGTGCTGGATGGGGATTTCCGTACTTGGCAAAATGAGGGACGTCCCACCCGCGGCGGCGTGGAAAGCCGTGTACCACGCACCTTTGTCCCACGCCCGCGGCCGGAGATGCACGCCAGCATCGATGATGTGTTGGCAAGAGCCGGAAGTGGCCAAGCCAACTTGTTCGATGCCCGCGACGAATCGCGCTATCGTGGGGACCCCAATCCGCTGGATCCGGTGGCGGGGCACATTCCCGGCGCTAAATCAGCCGCGTTCAAGCACAATCTCGGCCCGGATGGCAAGTTCCTGTCACCCGACGTGTTGCGTGCCCGCTACAAGGAGCTGCTGGCTGGCGCAGACCCCAATGAGTGTATCTTCTATTGTGGCTCCGGTGTGAGTGTGCATCACGATCTCTTGGCCCTGGAAGTGGCCGGCTTGAGCGGCGCGCGTCCCTTCATCGGCTCCTGGAGCGAATGGATCAACGATCCCGCTCGGCCAGTCGCCACGGGCGATCAACCGTAATCAACAATGGGCGCAGCTTGCCCGCTAACTGATCTTTGACACTTCCTGTAGAAAGTATGCCATGACCAGTGAACTCAATATGATTGGTGCCTATGGCCCGTGGGCTGCCAGCTTGGTGCCCGACACACCAGGGACCTATTCTTGGCGCAACCCCCAATTTGGTGATTTGAGCAGCTGGCGCAAAGCTGCCGTGGCCCAGCTTGATGATCGTCTCGGCGCGCCGACCATTCCGTCACCCCCGCCGGTGACCGTTCATCGCCAATTCGAGTACGATGGCCTGCACATCGAAGATCTTTCGTGGCAATTGCCGTATGGCCCGCCGACTCGTGCCTATTTGCTCAAACCGTTGGATGCCAAGGGACCCTTGCCCGCAGTTTTGGGACTGCACTGTCACGGCGGTAAGAAAAATTGGGGCCGCGAAAAGATTGTGAAGGTCGATGATGCCGGCGAGGGGCTGATGCCCTATTACGGCGGCGTGGCTTGGGCCAATGAATTGGCCAAACGGGGCTATGTGGTCTTGGTGCACGATGCCTTTGCCTTTGCCAGCCGCCGCGTACACTTGGCCGATGTGCCGCCGCGCATCCGCGATGAATTTACCGATCCCGCCATCGATGATTTGACCGATGGTGACGCCTATAATCAGTGGGCGGCGCGTCATGAATCGATCATGGCAAAGTCGCTCTTTTCCGCGGGCACCACATGGCCGGGCGTCTTCCTCGCCGAAGATCGGGTGGCGCTGGATATTCTCTGTTCCCGGCCCGAAGTGGATCCCACACGCGTGGGCTGTGGTGGCCTTTCGGGAGGCGGCTTACGCACGGTGATGTTGGCTGGCCGCGATGAGCGGATTCGCTGTGCGGTCTGCGTCGGCATGATGACCACGTGGCGTGATTTCCTGCTCAATAAATCCTTTAATCACACCTGGATGGTCTACATTCCGCGCTTGCCGCACGAATTGGATTACCCGGAAATTCTCGGGCTGCGGGTGCCGCTGCCCACGCTGGTGCTCAATGATATCGAGGATCGGCTCTTTACCCTGGCGGAAATGCAGCGGGCGGACGAGATCCTACAAGAGGTCTACCGCAAAGCGGGCGCTAGCGATCGCTATCGCTGCTCTTATTACCCCGGTCCACACAAATTTGATCCGCCGATGCAAGCCGAAGCGTTCGAATGGTTCGACCGTTGGCTCACCAGCGCTGAGGCCGTTTAGGATCCGCCGTTTAGTTGGTGACCATCTCCAGTCGAACTGAGAATGAGCGTAGCTTGATTTCTGGCAACGTGTGTACCTTCTCAATGTCAGCAGAAAGAAATGCAATGAATTTTTCGCAGTGGCAATGGCGTGGAGCTTGGTTGGGTGGGACCGTAACTGCCGTGGCCGTTTCGCCCAACTTTGCACAGGATCGGCTGGTGCTGGCCGCCACCCCAGCTGGCCTCTACCGCTCGACCGATAGCGGCGAAACGTGGCAACTCAGCCACAGCGGATTGACTGATCCGACCCTGTTGAGTGTTGTGTTCGCCCCGCTGACGGAGCAAACCGCGTTGACGGTCTTTGCTTCGACGCTGGGGGGGCGCCTCTTCCGTTCGGATGATGGTGGCGCCAGTTGGAGCGAATTGACCGCTTGGGCTGGGCTGGGGCAAGCTACCGAGATTGTGCTCTCCCCGCAATTTTGGACTGATCAGACGATCTTTATGGCCACGGCAGAAGGGGTCTTCCGTTCGCAAGATGGTGGGGAAAGTTGGGAAAGTTCCACCTTTGGCCTGCATGATCTGGCCATCCAAACGTTGATCTGTGCGCCGGATTTCGCCAGCAGCGAGGTGTTATGGGCAGGCACGGCTAATGGTGGGCTGTATCGCTCGCGCAACGGCGGGCGTTCTTGGCGGGAAATGGGCAGCGGTCTGCCTGATGATACCTTTACCTCTCTGGTGGCAGTGCCCGCCGAAGAAGGCCCAGCCGTACTCTATCTGGCGACGGTTAGCGCTGGGCTCTATCGCTCGACCGATGACGGCGTTACCTGGTCGCAAGTGGCCTCGCAACCATTGGAGGGCATTGCTTGTCTGGTGGCAACCGGCGAGCAGACGTTGATTGCCGGGACCAGCGCGGGCATTTTCCGCTCGGCCAATGGCGGCGTGGATTGGCAAGCGATGCCCGGCGGCGAAGGTGTCGCGTTGGCGCTGGCCAGTGCCGCGGATGGCACGCTCTTTGCTGGGCTTTTGGGTGATGGCGTGGCCCGCTATCAACCCGCGGCTGCGCAGTGGCAGTTGATGAATGGCACGCTCAGCGCGCATACGCCGCCATTGGCGTGGCGCGGTCATCAACTGCAACTGGTGGCGCTCGACGATGCCGGGTTGTTGGCCTACTCTGCTGATGAGGGGCGCACTTGGCAGCCACTCCAGCCGCCGGACGCGCAGATTTTCCCCTTAGCAGCTACGGTGCAGCGCATGGCAGCGCGGACACGCCTCTTCGCCGTAGATGACGCCGGTCAGCTCTGGCAAGCCACTTGGGAAGCAGATGCAGCCGCAGCCTGGCAGGCTTGGCCGCTGGCCGACCCCTCGCCGCAGTGGACCTTGCTCGCTGCCCGGGTGGAAGCATCCGAAACTAGCTTGTTGTTGGGCGATGCTGAAGGTGCGCTCTACCAGTGGGACGCATACACCGGCCTGCAAGCTTTCTCCACGCCTTGGTCAGACGGTGATAGCTTGTTGCAGATTTTGCCCACTGCATCTGCTTGGTTGGCTGTGACTGCCCAGCCCAACGCGCAGGGGAACTTCCAAGTCCGGTTGTGGCAAACGTTGGATCAAGGCCAAAATTGGCTCAATTTGGCCCAACTCGAGAGTGAATTGTCGGCTGTGGCGCTGGCAGTGGCCGCCAATGACCCCGAAGGCTCGATCTTTCTGGGCACGCGCAACCGGTTGATCCGCATCTTCCATGAGCAAGCTAGTGGTGAATGGCGCAGTGCCCAAAGTTTTTTAGCTGGCGAAGTGAACATCACTGCGATTGTGCCATCGCCGAGCTTTGTGGCGGATCGGCAGCTCTGGCTGGCCACCAATCGGGGCGTGTATCATTCCTCCGATGCGGGCGAGACGTGGTCACCTGCCGGCGAAGAATTGGCCGACAAGGCGATTGTGGCGCTCTTCCTGGCGGAGGGCGATCAGCCGGCACTGGCCGTCGAATTGGGGGGCCGCCTCTGGGCGGGGAGTTAATCCACGCCGGGCCTGTTGAGAAAAGAAAGCGGTGGCTCGTTCCGGGGAATTGACCGGTGAGCCACCGCTTATTCATTCAACAACTACCACAACTGACTTTGGGTAGAACTCACACCCTAACCAAAATCAGTAGGCATGTTACTGCTGCTTGCGCCACTCTTCGTATTCGGCCCAACCTTCTTCGTTGAGCGGGTAATACTTGTTGAGCGCGCCACCTTCGGCCAGCTTGATGCGGCTAAAGACTTCCCAATCTTCGTGTTCCTTGGTGTGCTCAGCCACAATGTGCGCCATCTGGGCGGGGACCATCACTGCGCCATCGTCGTCGGCGATGATGATGTCACCCGGCAAAACCAAGACACGATCCAGCGCTACCGGCACATTATAGGCCCAGGGGAAGAGGGTCGCTTGCGACGCATAGTTGGGCGTGAAGCCTTTGGTCCAGAAGGGAATGCCAATCGGCTGGATATTCGGCCAGTCGCGCACGCAACCATCCACCACCATGCCGATGCCGCCTCGCCCCTTGAAATAGGTGGTTAACATTTCCCCTACGCAACCCGTGTAGGGATCGCCCCAAGCTTGGATGACCAGCACATCGCCCGGTTTGACTGCTTCGAAGACCGACCATAAGGCCGTGCGCTTTTCGCTCTTTTCTTGCGCAGCGCCCGAAGCAATATCTTCGCGCTGGGGCATAAATTGCAACGTGACCGCGGGGCCGACAATTTTGGCACCGGGTGTGCGGGGCAGGGGGCCGCTGATAAAGGTTTGGCGAATGCCCAATTTGTGCAACATGGCGCTGGCCGTGGCACTGCTCACTCCCCGCAATTTTTCGATGAGCTCCGGTTCGGGGCGTGGGAAGTCTGGCCCACTGATGGGCAATTGGATCGAGGTTGGGGGGATCAAGGATGATTTGTCAAAAACTTCGCTCGGACGAGCCATGCTATTTACTCCTCAAAAACTAAATGGCACATTCAAAGATTCTAAAAACTTCTCCATAGCCTGCGTAGATTCCGCTCTAAAAAATTAAAATCTGCGTCATCTATGGTTGCGCTTAGCGACGGACTTCGATGGCATACTCGCCTTCGATGTAGGGGAAACGTTCGGTCACATCCGCGGCCAATTGTACACCCAGGCCGGGACGTTGTGGCAATTCCAGCCAGCCGTCGCGGATGGTCGGCGGCTCGGCCAAGATGCCCCACTGCAGCGGCCCTTGGATCATGCACAATTCCAACACGTGATCGCCCGGTAGCGCCGCAACGGCATGCGCATTCTCGACGCACATCAAACCATTGTGCCAGCTGTGCGCGCAGCAGTCGGCCCCATACCGGAAGGCCATATCGGCAATGCGCATAAATTCGCTGATGCCACACCAACCGGCATCTGGCTGGAGAATGGCGTAGGCCTTTTTCTCGAGATAGGGGCGGAATTGTTCGACGGTTGTCCACTGTTCGCCACCAGTGATCGGCATATCGACGGCGCGGTTGAGGCGGGCGTAGCCGTCAATGTCCAGTTGCGGAATCGGCTCTTCGAACCATTTAAAGCCGAGTCGATCTAATTCTTTGGCGATGACGAGCGCATCATCCACATTCAGGCGCTGATTGCCATCCACCATTAACTCCATGCGCCCATCCACTGTCTGGGCAACCTCGCGTACCAACCCCAAGAAGCGATCAACCGTCACGCCATCCCAGCTCCATTCTGTGCCGATGCGAAATTTCATGGCAGTATAACCGAGGTTGATATACTCGAGCGCTTCATTTACCAACTGATCGGGGTTCTCGCGCCAATCGTAGCGGCAGCCACTGGAGGCATAGAGCCGGATCTTGTCGGCTGGCTTGTCGGTGAGCAGGTCGATCACCCGTTTGCCCTCGATCTGGCCTTTGAGATCCCACAGCGCACAGTCGATACCGGCCACTGCGCTATCATGCGCCCAAGAGCGCCCATTCGGGTGGGGGACCACTGCGGGCGAGGTCGGGCTCTGGCCAATCATGGTCGGTGCATAAAAGTCCACCCACTCTTTGATTAGTCGCGGGATGCCATAAGCACACGCTTCGCCAATGCCGGTCAATCCCTCATCGGTATGGATCACGACGACGGGACAATCTGCTTTGATCACCCGAAAGCGATTCGTGAACCACTGGCGCTCCGGTTCGTGCATGCGAGAAAGCAACAACGTTTCAATTTTTGTGATCTTCATGAGTTATCTACACTTCTAGACTTCTAGATTGAATCAATAAACGCTAATCAGTCTTCCAAATTTATCTCCAGCTTACGCAGATAAGCGGTTAATCGCTGGTTCACCTACGTAAGTTGCGGATTCCCGAGAAGTTTTGAACTTTCACTGAGCATTAATCCGCTGGATTAGGGGAAGAGAACACTCAGACTCGAGCGATGGTGAATGCGGTGGATGGCCTCGGCAAAGAGCTGCGCCACCGAACAGACTTCGATCTTGTCGCAGAATTCCTCTGGCTGGGTTTCAATGGTGTCCGTAATCAGCAATTGTTTGATCGGACTGGCCATGATCCGTTCCATCGAACCAGGCGAGAAGGCACCGTGAGTCACCGCGGCGTAGACTTCGTTGGCCCCTTCCTCGAGCACGAGCCGCGCTGCCTCAATCAGCGAACCGCCGGAGATGGTGAAATCATCTACAATCACCGCGGTTTTGTTGCGGACATCCCCGATGATGCCGAGGACCTCGGCCCGCTCATCGTGCCCTTTGCGTTCCTTGTCCCCAATCGCCAGCGGTACGCCGAGATAGGTTGCATATTTGCGCGCTTGTTTGGCAAAGCCGATGTCGGGCGAGACCACCACGAGATTTTCTAGTTGCTTCCGGCGGATCGCTTCACCCAGCACCGGCAGCGCATAGAGATTGTCCACTGGTATCCGAAAGAAGCCTTGGATTTGCGGCGGGAGCATATCCATCGTTACGACGCGATCGGCTCCGGCAACTTCGATGGCATCGGCACAAACTCGTGCGCGGATCGAGACGCGCGGTTCGTCTTTTTTATCGCCTTTGGTATAGCTGAAATAGGGCATTACCACGGTGACGTTGGCCGCGCTGGCGCGCTTGAGTGCGTCGATCCAAAAGAGCAATTCCATGAAATTATCGTTGGTGGGAAAGATAGTCGATTGCACCAGATAGACTTGGCGCCCTCGCACATTCTCGCCGACCCGCACATAGATTGCGCCATCTGAAAAGCGGATCGTCTCGCGCTGGGCTGGTTCAACGCCAAGATGTTCGCAAATGCGTTCAGTGAGTTTGGGACTGCCGCTGCCGCCAAGCACAAGAATCGGTTCACTGGACATGTAATACTCCTGTGAGGGATGTGCATCCCCCTACTTCCTGGGTTTTCTAACCTACTGCGAACTGTAATGCGTTCGATATCCTGGATCTGTTAATCGGTCGGGAAGGAGAGCGGCATGGTCGGGGCTTGGGCCTGATGCTGCGTGCGTGGAGGAATTGGGCGAGCGTGAAATTCGCCAATAAAGGTGGCGAGGTTGCGGCTGGCTTCTTCGAGACAGAGCTTGCCTTTCTCGGCGGTGGCCTTTTCCGCTTCGCCAATCACGCCACTGTCGGTGTATTGGCTCGTCCATTCGACCAAGCCCATGGGGCCGGCGGCGAAGAGATCGGTCCAGATAAATTTGGAGCCCTCTTCCGTGGTTTTGGAAAGCTCGTTTTTGATCTTGTCCATGCGCACCAGATGGGGGGCAATGTGCATCAACATCGAGGTTTCGAG
Organism: uncultured Caldilineaceae bacterium; assembly: GCA_964568485.1. GTDB lineage: Bacteria > Chloroflexota > Anaerolineae > Caldilineales > Caldilineaceae > CFX5. The sequence goes on from CAZMRA010000017.1 coordinate 30,972, forward strand.
CTCGCAGGCGTGGGCACAGCCCCCGGGGAAGACACTTTCGCGCCATTTCGATTCGAAGGTCGGGTCGACGCGCAACATCTGCCACCAACTGCAAAAGGCACAGACTGCATCGGTCTCCACCACCACGCGGCGGGCGATCAATTCGCACAGGGGATGGTTTGAACCATGACCATTGACGATGATCATCTTTTTAAAGCCGTGGTAGGCCAGACTCTTGCAAATATCCAACACATATTGGATGAAATGTTCAAAGTGGATGTTGAGGGAGCCGGGGAAGTCCATTACATGATGCACATATCCATAGCTCACCGGGGGCAAGACGAGGCTCAGCTCGGGCCGCAATTTGGCCGCTTCGGTGGCGACTGCATTGGCGCAGAGATGATCGACACTCAACGGTAGGTGATGCCCATGCTGCTCGACCGATCCAGTGGGAATGATGGGGATTTTGCCCATCGCCACCGCTTCATTGACTTCGGGCCAGGTCAGCTCATCAAATTTGTAGATCTCGCGGACGGACGGCATCTTGCTTCTCCTTGTTCGTCACTTGGTTCAAGCTTGGCGAATTTCTGGGTTGATGATAGCAGTACATGTGGGTTGCTTGCCCGTTGAAGTATATCATGAGAAGGGAGGATAGACGACTGAAGGCGGCCGAATGACGTTTGACGCACCACCTCATGCAAAGATGAAGAATCGATGAAGAAGTGTAGAAAATGCAACAGAACTCACAGTGTAGGGGAACGGATCGCCATATGGTGTCGTCAAACGAAGTAAGCGTCTATTTTGAAATTGTCGCCGTGCCTCACTTTGACCCTCCAGCGAAGAACGGCGTCGCATTTCAGATGGAACAAAGTTTGTTGGGGGCAGCCTAGTTCGTTGCCCAGCTAGAAGATCCATAGACCTATGCAAACCAAAATCAAAGTACTGCTCGCCCTGCTGATCGTGTCGACGGGGTTGACTTGGCTCCCAGGCCTGGTGACCGGACAGACGGCCAATGACTGCGCGGCTGATGTGGTGGTTCAATCTGGCGATACCCTCTCTGGGCTGGCCGGGCGACATTTGGGCAATTTGGCCGCGTATAATGCCATTGTCGAGGCGACCAATGCTCGTGCCGCTACGGACAGTAGCTATGCGACGATTAGCAATCCCAATGCGTTGGCAGTTGGGATGAAGCTGTGTATCCCAGCCAATGCCAATGTATCCGGAGTGACTGCCGTTCGTGCAACGCCCACCCCGACCGCGCCGGCTGGCACCCCAACCCGCACGCCGACGCCAACGGCAACCCCAACTAGCCGCGTGCCGGTTGGCGATCTCCATCCCCAGACCATCGAATGGGCGCGTGGGCAGAGTTACCCAGGTAGCGATTTGGTGATCGAAGCGACCTTGGAGCCGGGAGCAAACTATAGCCGCTACTATGTTTCGTATCTCTCCGAAGGGCTCAAGATCTACGCCCTGCTGACCGTACCCAATGGGCCCAAGCCAGCTAGCGGGTGGCCGGTGATCGTCTTTAATCATGGCTATATTCCGCCCGAAGTCTACCGTACCACCGAGCGCTACATTGCCTATGTGGACGGGTTTGCCCGCAGTGGCTACATTGTCTTGCGGCCAGACTATCGGGGCCATGCCTCGTCCGAGGGGGAAGCCACGGGCAGTTATGGTTCGCCCGATTATACGATCGATGTGCTCAATGCGGTGGCCTCGATCAAGCGCTATGCTGATGCCGACCCCAACCGCATTGGGATGTGGGGTCACTCGATGGGGGGGTACATCACCTTGCGCTCCATGGTGATCACCAAAGACGTCAAAGTCGGCGTGATCTGGGCGGGTGTCGTTGCCGATCACCCGAACATGATGTATAACTGGCGGCGTTCGCAACCGTGGACACCACCGCCATCGATGCCCAACCGGGCCCGCCGCTGGCGCGAAGAGCTGCTCGAAAAATATGGCACGCCGGAAGAAAATCCTGAATTCTGGGCTTCGATCTCAGCCAACACCTATGTGGCGGACGTCTCAGGGCCGATCCAGTTGCATCATGGTACGGCGGATGCCGATGTGCCGGTTGAGTTTTCGACGATGCTGGAAGAGCAGTTGAAAGCCGCTGGAAAACCTGTGGAGTATTACATTTACGAGGGTGATAACCACAACCTGTCGGTTAATTTTAACACCGCCATGCAGCGCTCGATTGCCTTTTTTGATGCTCACCTGAAGCCACGCGGCTAAACACACGCTGTTGTCCTCACTGCACAAGACGCAACCATCATTGGGTTGCGTCTTGTTATTTCGGCGGCGCTTCGCATTGATGGCTTGTACTTTTCGCCAACCTCTTTTCAACAGGCCCAATTCCTGCTAGAATGAGATTTATTTGTTACCTATTCATCAATAACGTAAATCCGGGAATATAGGCAATGGCGTAAAGTAGGCCCGTTCCCGCGGTGCGTTGAACCATGCGCTCATTCGTGTTCAACGTGAATCGAGAAGGGCCGAGAAGCTTCCACAAATCATATTGAAGGCCCTGTTTTTTCGCACATCATTGGAAAATTGATGCGCATAAGCGGCCATCCATACCCTGGTTTTTTGGTCTGCTTACCCGCCGCACGATCTTCAATTCTCGACCAAGCTATACCCATTCAAAGAGCATAGAGGGACAAAAGATGACACTGCTAATTCAAGGCGAAGCGCCAACCGCAACCGCTGATGGACCGTGGTGGGCTGGCGAAGTGACACCCTATCGCGTCAAGGTCGAGCAGTACAAAGCCTATCACCGCGATGGCTATTTGATCATCCGCAATTTGATGACGCCTGCCGATGTGGCGCAATTGCAAACCTTTGCCATGGATCTGCTCTATGGCAGGCTCGAGGTGCCGGGGGTGCCGCCACCGTCGAGCGACGTGCCCCAGGAGCTCTACAAGCGGTTTACGCGCATCCACATGTTGCATCGCCACTTTGCCCTCGCTGAGCGATATTTGCTCTATCCCCCTATATTGGATGTGTTGCAAGCCTTGATCGGACCCGATGTGCTGGCGCTGCAGACCATGCTCTTCCTCAACCCGCCAGGATTGGGCGGGCAAGGGTGGCATCAAGATGCCTACTACATCACCACCTATCCCGAAACGTTGATCGGCGTGTGGGTGGCGCTTGATCGGGCCGATGAAGCGAATGGCTGCTTGTATGTGACGCCCGGCTCGCACCGCGAACCAATCTATCCCACCGACGAGCGCGACCATCTTTACGCCGAAGACGCTTTTGACGATCTCGAGCGTGTACAGCAGGTTAGTTCGCTGGATGAAGAAGCCAATACCCTGACTGCCATCGCCAAACAATATCCCGATCCCATCCCCTGCATCGTCGAGCCGGGGGATGTGATCTTCTTCCATAGCCATTTGTTGCACCGCTCTTATCCGAACCGCACGACTGATCGCTTCCGGCGGGCCTTTGTGTCGCATTACTGCAACGCGCGCTCGTGGGTGCCGTGGAATCATGGCATGCCCTGGGAGGGACCCTCGGCCAATTATCTGCACATTTTGGGGCGCGGTGCCACCCATCTGCCCTATGCCCAACCCCCGTTTGACACACCGTGTGCTGCCAATCAGCCAGCGAATGGGGATGCAGCATCTGGCAGCGGGCGCATGATGGGGAACGAGCAAGGCGATATGGTGCTTGCTTAAAGAGTAATACAACCGCGCGAGTGTAAGGATGAAGTAATGATTCTGCAAGTTGTGGGCACCATGCGGCAACAAATGCGACCTGCCTATTGGCTGTCCGTTGTGACTACGGGAGCGGTGATCGGCATTATCAACCTTGTGTTACTCAGCTCCTTTGCGGCATTAGTCTTTTCTGGCCCATTTGCTCCCAACGTTGCCGTCGGCTTGGGCTATTTTATTACCGGCGGTTTGGTGATCAGCGTGATCAGCGCGCTCTTTAGTTCATTCTCTAGTGTGATCGCCCTCCCGCAGGATGCGCCATCGGTCATCTTGGCTGTGATGGCGGCGGCGATTGCGACGTTGATACCCGAAACAG
>CAZMRA010000018.1:0-34330 GCA_964568485.1 uncultured Caldilineaceae bacterium
AGGAGCAACAATACTACAATCCCAATCGCAATTCCTGTTGTCATACGCATTTTCCTCTCCACTAATCGCTCAATTCTGAACGTTGAAGCTTGCACTTGCCTCAGTCTAGCGTAGAAAAATTGCGCCCGTTCCCCCCGGTTGCTTATACTTGCTATAAGTCTCTACTTATGGAAAGATAGTATCAGACTATGATCGACTTATACAAACTTTCACTCTTCGTCCAGGTCGCGCGGTTTGGTAGCTTTAGCGCGGCCGCCGAACGCCAATTGATGAGCCAATCGGGTATCAGCCAACACATGCGCGATCTCGAACGCAGCCTGGGGGTCACCTTGTTTGAGCGCGGGCGGCGCGGGGTGACCCTCACCGAAGCGGGCGAACGCTTGCTGACCTATGCGGATCGGATCTTCGCGCTGGTGGCCGAGGCCGAAGCCGCGGTGACCAATGTGGAGCAATTGACCGGCGGCCAGGTCAGTCTGGGCGCGTCGCCTGGCGTGGGTGTCTATCTGCTGCCAGAGTGGATTCAGAGCTTCCGCCAGCGTTATCCTCAGCTAACCGTGACCCTGCAAACCAACATTACCAGTCGTATCCTGACGGATCTCTTTGAGAATGGATTGGATTTTGGCATCATCGAAGGGGAACTGACCGGGGTGGTTTCGCCCGATCTCAGCGTTTATCCATTACAGGAGAACGAGCAACTGGTGGTGGTGGGGCGTCAGCATCCCTTTTGGGATCGTCAGGAGCTGGCGATTGAGGAGTTAAACCAGCAGGAATTTGCGATGCGTCAACCCAACAGCCAAAGCCGCCTCTGGCTGGATAGCATGTTGGCGGCCTATCATGTGCAGCCGCGCATCACGGTCGAATTCGACAATCTGGAGTCGGTCAAACGGTTGGTGACGTTGGGGCAGATGCTGACCATCCTACCCGGGTACGCGGTGCACACCGAAGAAGCGGTGGGATTGTTACGCGCCATCCGGTTGAAGGATCGGCCATTGGTGCGCACGATCCGCCTGGTGTGGGACAAACAACGCCCTTTTACCCCAGTCGCCCGTTCGTTGCTGCGCCATCTTCAAGGCTGCTTCCCGGCCCTGCGCGGGGTTTGAACGCGCAGACCTTACACCGGCTCAAATTGATCCAACAGATCATTCGCCCATTGCACGTTGGCATCGCGTGTGCGCCCGGCCAGGTGCGGGGTGTGGACGACGTTGGATCGGCCCAACAATGGATCATCGAGCGCGAGTGGTTCGTAATCAAAGACATCGGCAGCCAGACTCAACTCGTCGGCCAGCACGCGGCGGCGGATCGCATCGGTGTCGCAGATGCGCGCCCGCGTTGCCAGCACCACCAGGCAGCCCGTGGGCAAAGCGTCGATCAACTCCGCGGTGACCAGACCCTGGGTCGAATCGGTCAGTGGCAACATTGGCGCAAAGATTTCAGCATCTTTCACCAATTCACTCAGGTGATGAACACGGCGTGAGCCAGCCCGGTGAAAACCCGGCTCAGCAGCAAAGGGATCCCAAACCGCAACATCGGCGCCGAGCATGTGGCAAAAGCTGGCATAACGACTGCCGATATTCCCCGCGCTGACGATGCGCACCCGTTTGCCGGCAATGGTCCCATTGGTGAAACGACTGTCATCGCTGTATTGCGCGCCTAATTGTCCCGGCCCTTGATTGGTGGCTGCGCTGTAGCGCGTCCAAGGCTCCAGCGAAGTCAACATGGCGTGATAATTTTGCGGAATTTGGCGCAGCGCACAGAGGGTCAAGCCCAGGGCAAATTCTGCCACGGATTGGCCCCAAAAGCCTTCGCTGCGGTGTTCATAGAGTTTGACTTGTCGGCTTTGGAGCGCCGCCAACACTTCGGCCGGGAGATTGCTGGGCCCATATTGGGCGGGGAAAGCCGCTTCGCGCAAGCTCGTAAATCTCTGCACGCAGCGTTCGGTAACCGGAACACCCATGCAGACGAGGCGGGTCACTTCGCTTGGCTGCGCCACAACTTCCCCAAGCGGCCGCGCATCGCCCCGCTCTAACCGGATCAGCGCAGTCTCGTCGCTAGCTTGCCAGCGCGCATAGAGTTGTTCCGCCACAAATGGCCAATGCGCTTCAAAGTCAGCATGAATCACAATCAGATTCGCCATGGGTTCGGCCCTTGCGCCTATACCTTGCGCGCCAACAAGATCAGATGCTCGCTACCCGTGTGATACTCGGTGCCATCAAAATCGCCCCAAACCGCCTCGATCTCAAACCCGACTTGTTGGAGCAGCAGTTCGGCCTCGCCGCGCCACAAAAAGCGTAACGTAAAGGGGCAAACGGTGCGGCGAGTTTCCCCGTTGGGAAAAATTTCTTCGTAAATAAACTGCGTGGATTGCAATTGCTCTGCCCAATCGACCATGCGCACGCACCATTTGAGCACTTGCGCCCCTGTGCTTGGATCTTCCCACTGATCGGCCAATTCTTGCAGCCCTTGCACCGCTTGCAGTCGCGCCACATCGGGATTGAAGAGATCGATCAGCAGCAGACCATCTTTCTGTAGATGGCGGTGGGCGTTGCGCAGTGCCGCCAGCTGATCGGCCTGGCTGGTCAGGTGCATCAAGGTGTTGCTGGTGCAAAAAGCAAAGGTGAAAGCTTTTTCCGGCAGATCAAAGGTGCGCAGATCCGCTTGGTGCAAGGTAACGTGCGATGCGGGCACGGTAGCCGGTAATTTGTTGCGCGCCACTTGCAACAACGCAGGGCTGATATCCACGCCCGTGATCTGATAGCCCGCTACGGCTAGCGGAATCAGGACGCGACCTGTGCCGCAGCCCAATTCCAAGATTGGCTCGCCACACTCGTCGGCGAGATCGGCAATAGCTTCCAGATCGCTATCGTAGTCACGGTAGTCGCTATCGTAGAAACGGGCAAATTGATCAAACAACGCGGCTTCGTGATGTCGCACTTGTGGGTCTAGATTGGGTGATTGCATAGTGAGTATGATACCGACGGCAGCTAGATTTGAGCAAACGCCAAGACCCCCCGTCACCTGTTTGACAGGGTGTACGGGATCCTTTAGACTACCGATACCCATAATACGAACCATCGATCATTGTTGTCAGATTGTACAATCCCAGGCCACGAGATAAAAATCATTGCAAAACTTCTGCGCCCGCCGACCATGTTCTGGAGAGCACCGGGAAGGTAACTGGTTTTGCGATAGGCACTTTCACAGAGTTTGAACAGTTGTGTGTCAGCCGCTCTGCTTGTCGTGCACGTTGCGGCCTCGCCGCACAAGCCTAGGCTTGCCTTGGAAAGGGTTTTATGCAAATTACAGCAGAACAGATTGAACAATTTCAACGCAAAGGCTACTTCATTCTGGAACGGGCGATGAGCCAAGAACAGATTGAGGGTCTGCGCGCAGAATGCCAGCGCTATGTGGACCGCTTCGAGCGCGAGATGGAAGCCAAAGGCGTTACCTCGCAAGGTATCAACCATTATAAGACGCGTTATTTTATCTCCAACCGTGGCAACGAAAGCTCAATCATCACCGACTTTCTCTTTAGCGAGTTGATGGCCGAAGTCACCCGCGCTACCTTGGGCCCCAATGTCTATCTCTTTAATGAGCAATATGTGGTGAAGGCCGCGGAAAAAGGTACCAAATTTGCCTGGCATCAAGATTCCGGTTATATCGGTCATTATCATCGGCCCTATCTTTCCTGCTGGTGTGCGCTGGATGATATGAGTATCGAGAATGGCACGATCTATGTGCTCTCGTACGAAGAAGCCGGCATGACCGCTGATGATTTGTTCGATCACGTGGTCGAGGCTGGGACCAATGACAAAGTTGGCTACCACGGCGACAATCCCGGTACGCCTTGTTTGGTGCCTGCGGGCAGCATCGTTGTCTTTTCTAGCCGCACCTTTCATCGCAGTGGCCCCAATACGACCAACAAGATGCGCCGGAGCTATCTAGCGCAATATTCCGCCGAGCCGATCTTAAAGAAAGATGGTTCTGGCCTGTGGGCTCAAGCGGTGCCGCTGCTGTTGGATGGTGTGCGTCAAGCCCCGAAGTATGAAAAGGTGTCGGCATGAGAGTTATTCAAGTCGGGATCGGCGGCATGGGCAATGCCTGGCTGCGCGCCGTGCAAGAATCACCGGTGGTTGAATTCGCAGGTTTTGTGGAAGTCAATGATGCGATTGCTGCCGAACAGGTCGCGAAATATAATCTGGATGGCTCGACTGTCTTCAAATCGCTGGAAGAGGCGTTGCGAGCGGTTGAGGCCGATGGGGTGATCAACGTCACGCCGCCGCAGTTTCACAAGGCGGTTTCGATCACGGCTTTGGAAGCTGGCGTGCCCGTGCTCTCCGAAAAGCCTCTGGCTGATACCCGTGAGGCTGCGTTGGATATTGTCGCTGCCGCCGAGCGCACCGGTGTGCTGCACATGGTAGGCCAAAATTATCGCTATAAACCCCCACTCCATACCTTGAAACAGACGCTTGCCAGCAGTGTACTCGGTGACATTGGCGCACTACATGTCGAGTTCTTCAAGGGTCCCCACTTTGGCGGCTTCCGCGAAGAAATGCCCTATCCCTTGATCATCGACATGTCGATCCACCATTTTGATCTGATGCGCTTCCTGCTGGATAGCGATCCAGTTTCGATCTATGGGCGTAGTTGGAATCCGCCCTGGAGTTGGTTCGGGGGTGACGCCTCGGCGACAGTGTTGTTGGAATTTGCCAGTGGTGTGCATGTTTCGTACGCTGCTTCGTGGTGCTCCCAGGGTCGCGAAACCAGCTGGAATGCGAATTGGCGTTTTGAATGTACCGAAGGGGTCATCAGCTTGATCGATGATCAAGTGTATACGCAGCGCACCGGCCAAGCTGCCGAATTGGTGGAACGGGCGCCCCTGCTACGCACCGATCAAGCCTATTTACTGCACGAATTTTACGAGGCAGTGACGCTGGGCAAACCGGTCGTGACCACGGCCCAAGACAATATCAAATCGTTAGGGATTGTCTTCGACGTGGTGCAATCGTTTGAAAGCGGCCAACCCGTGCTCAGCATGAAATAAAACCTCACCCACAGCGTGTGCTGTTTCCACAAAAATAATGGAAGAGCTGTAAACTCTGGGGATTTCAAATCGTTTTGACGTTACCAAGGAGAAAATCATGGCACGACCAGTCACCTTATTCACCGGACAATGGGCCGATCTGCCTTTGGAAACGCTGGCGCAGAAGACCAGCGAATGGGGCTTCGATGGTTTGGAATTGGCCTGTTGGGGCGATCATTTTGAAGTAGACAAGGCGCTGGAGAGCGACAAGTATGTGCGCGAAAAGCGCGATCTGCTCGAAAAATATAATCTCGGCTGCTGGGCAATCAGCAATCACCTGGTGGGCCAGTGTGTCTGCGACCCAATCGATGAGCGCCACAGTCGCATCCTCCCGCCCCGGCTCTGGGGAGATGGCGATCCGGAAGGTGTGCGCCAGCGTGCTGCCGAAGAGATCAAGAATACGGCCAGTGCGGCCAAGCTCTTTGGTGTGGATGTGGTCAATGGCTTCACCGGCAGCAGCGTCTGGTCCAAGCTCTATTTCTTCCCACCCACCAGTCAGGAAGATATCGAGGAAGGGTACAAAGATTTTGCGGCGCGCTGGACTCCGATCTTCGATCACTTCCAGGCGAACGGCATTAAATTTGGGCTCGAAGTTCACCCCACTGAGATCGCCTACGATATCATCACCTTCCAGCGGGCACTCAAGGCGGTGAACAATCATCCGGCCTTTGGGGCCAACTTTGACCCCAGCCACTTGATCCACCAATTTGTCGATCCGGTCGAATTTATCTACGAATTTGGCGATCGCATCTTCCACGCCCACGTCAAAGATAGCCGTGTCCGTTTGACTGGGCGCAACAGCATTCTCAGCTCGCACTTGGACTTTGGTGATCCGCGTCGCGGTTGGGACTTCGTTTCTCCGGGTCATGGCGATGTGAAGTGGGACCCGATCGTGCGGGCGCTCAACAGCATCGGCTATCAAGGACCGCTCTCAATTGAGTGGGAAGATAGCGGTATGGATCGCGAATTTGGTGCGCAAGAAGCCCTGCGCGTGGTCCGCAGCAATGATTTCACCCCGTCGAATGTGGCGTTTGACGCAGCCTTTGCGAAATAAAATCAGCAACGATGGGGGCGGAGATGATCGGTGCATGCGGTCCCGCCCCCGCTCCCCCGCTTTCTATTTTCGACAGCTAATTTAGGAGATGCAATTATGGGCAAAAGTGGCGGTTTTACCTCAATGGCCGACGCCAAGGCCACCGGATCAGCACCGGAAGTCGGTGTGGGGATGTTGGGCTATGCCTTTATGGGGAAGGCCCACAGCCACGCCATGATCAATATCCCCCACATGATGTACCCGCCGCCGGCTATCCCCAAATTGGTAGCGATTGCCGGTCGTAACGAAGCGGCTGTCCAAGAGGCAGCCAAACGCTATGGCTATCAGCGCTACTATACCGATTGGAAGGCACTGATCAAGGACGACGACATCCAATTGTTCGACAACGGCGGGCCGAATGATGCGCATGCAGCGCCAAGCATTGCCGCGGCCAAAGCGGGCAAACATATCCTCTGCGAAAAGCCCCTGGGCCGCAACCCTTCTGAATCGAAGAAGATGCGCGATGCAGTGATGAGCGCGGGTGTCAAAAATATGGTCGCCTTCAACTACCGCTTTGTCCCGGCCATCCGCCAGATCCGCAAATTGGTGGATAGTGGTGCCTTGGGCCGCATCTATCACTTCCGCGCGGTCTACCTGCAAGAGTGGATCATGCCCCACTATGGCACGCCGATCATCTGGCGCTTGCAGAAGGATCAAGCCGGCAGCGGCGCCTTGGGCGATCTCGGCACGCACATCATCGACTTGGCGCGCTATCTGGTCGGTGATATCGCTAGCGTGCAAGCCATGACCAAAACCTTCATTCCAGAACGCCCCGATGCGAATGGCAACCTGATCAAGGTCGACGTCGATGATGCCTTTGCCGCGGTGGTCGAATTTGAAAATGGCGCACTCGGTACTCTCGAAGCCTCCCGCTTTGCCGCTGGTCGCAAGAATGGGCAGCGCATCGAGATCAATGCCGAAAAGGGCACGGTGGTCTTCAATCTGGAGCGGTTGAACGAGCTAGATGTTTTCTGGATCGACGACGAACCCAAAGAGACCCGTGGCTTCCACAATGTGCTCGTCTCCGAAGGCTATCACCCCTGGTGGGAAAATTGGTGGCCGCAAGGGCATATGATCGGCTGGGAACACACCTTCATCCACGAGATCACCCACATGCTCGACTGCATTGTCAACGACAAGCCAGTCTCGCCGATTGGGGCCGATTTTGAAGATGGCTATCGCGCCGATGTGGTGGCCGCTGCTGTTCTGGATTCGGCGAACAAAGGCCGCCGCATAGCCTGCAAGTATTAAGCTGGAACTGGGGATAGGTCAACCGGTATTTACGCAGTATAGTTGACGCTTATCCCTGGATTGTTGTGTTGGTGCGAACGTACAGAAAGGATGGTCCACGTGTTGAATGCAGATGTGCTTGTGGTCGGCTGCGGTATCTATGGGGTAACTGCCGCCTTGGAATTGCAAGCTCGCGGCCATCACGTGGCCATCCTTGATCCTGGGCCGATCCCGCACCCATTGGCTGCCTCCACCGATATCAGCAAAGCGATCCGTGCCGAGTATGGCTCCGACGAAGAGTATACGATCATGATGGAGGAGGCGCGCCGCGGGTGGCTGGCCTGGAATGAGGAATTCGGCGAAACGCTCTATTATGAGTGGGGCATTGCCATGTTGACCCGCGGGCCGATGGTGCCCGGCAGCTACGAGCACGACAGCTACGAAGTCTGCAAACGCCGCGGCCACCCGATCGAACGGCTCGATGCCGACGAGATCCGTCGCCGTTTCCCAGCGTGGAATGCAGATCTGTATGTCGATGGCTATTTTAGTCAACATGCAGGCTGGGCCGCGAGCGGCCGCGTGGTCGAAGTGCTTGCTCAAAAGGCACAGCGGGTTGGGGTTCAGCTGTTCGCCGGGCAGACCGCCGACCAGTTGCTCACCGAGGGCGACCGCGTGATCGGCGTCCAGACGCGCAGTGGCGAACGCTTTTATGCCGAGACGGTCATCGTGGCGATGGGGCCGTGGACCTGGACACTGGTGCCCGAACTCAAAGGCTTGATGAAAAGCCACGGTATGCCGGTGATCCACTTCAAACCGGCTGACCCTGCACTCTTTGCGCCACCCCTCTTCTGTGGCTGGGCCGCGGATGTGGCGCGCACCGGCTATTATGGCTTCCCCTTGCATCCGCAGACCGGCGTGGTCAAAGTTGGCTATCACGGCGGCGGACCAGAATTGCACCCCGAAAGAGATGAGCGTGTGGTCACCGAGGCCGACATTGCCCGCGCTCGTAAATTCCTGGCCGAGACCTTCCCATCCCTCGCCGATGCGCCCATCGTTTACACGCGGCGCTGTCTCTATTGTGATACCTTTGACGAACATTTTTGGATCGACCGTCATCCCGAGCGGCCGGGGCTGGTGGTTGCGGCGGGGGGCAGTGGGCATGGCTTTAAGTTCGGGCCGATTTATGGGGATCTCATTGCCAACGCCGTGGAGGGCAAAGCCGATTGGCGCTTACAAAAATTCCGCTGGCGAGAAATCAGCGACGGGGCACGTGGGCAAGAGGCCTCGCGCTTTCACGAGTAAGCATCTAGGCTAGGCATCCCTCGCGAAACGTGATACCTGCGCCATTGCAGTTCACGTTTCACGAGTTACGCCTCTACTTCGAGTCTAGCACTCGCTATAACCGCAGGCTTGGCATTTGCGGCAACCTTCCACATTCAACAACGTAGCTTCCCCACAGTCGGGGCAGATATCGCCTAGTGGCGTGCTTTGAATGGGCAGCGCCAGCTGTTCGGCGTGGGCAGTATCAGAACTCGGCGGTAATTCGCTCAAATGCTCGGCCAGCACTTGGGCAATCCCATCCGGCAAACTGCGTACCCGATTGGGGCCAAAGCCAAGCGGGCGGCCGCCGCCAATGTCGGCCAATTCCTCGACAATTGATCGCAATCGTTCGTTGGAGGGTTGTGAGCCGGGCATGCGCAAGACCAGGCTGATCAAGCGCCCAATCGCCTCGCTGACGGCGCTCACCTCGCTACCAGCTTTGCCCACATTCAAAAAGACTTCGAGTGGCCCTTCGCGTTCGTCACTGTTGACGGTGATATACGCGCGACCGAGCGGCGTCTCTTTGCGATAGGTGCTGCCGCGCAATTTGCTCGGGCGTGGGCGCTTCTTGAAGAACAGCCGATTCTCGGCAGCACTCTCCTGGACAATTTTAGCTGGCTCGGTGGCGCCGTTGCTGCTGTGGCCATTGGTGTAGGCAACAACGGGTTCGGCTGGCGCTTCGCTCTTCTTTTGCTGGGTTGCTTTGGTCTCCAGCACCACCTCTTGGCGACTGCCCGTCACATAAACAGTCAAGCCTTTGCAGCCCAATTCCCAAGCCAGTTGATACGCTTTGGCGACATCCTCTTCGCTGGCGCCTTCGGGGAAATTGCAGGTCTTGGAGATGCTATTATCGACAAAAGCCTGGATCGCCGCCTGCATGCGCACATGTTCCTCGGCTGTAATGTCGCTGCTGACCACAAATGTATGGCGCAATGATTCCGGCAGATCAGGGATGTTCTGGCAGGTCCCATAAGTCGCCACATGTTGCTTGATCTCTTGTTTGCGCGCCTCGCTCAGCTCACTGGCGTTGAGGGCCGCCTCAAAGAGCGGACTGGTGTAGAACAATTCCACATCTTTATCGCCATCTTTGAAGTGACGCGTGTAGCCCAGCGCAAAAACGGGTTCACAGCCATAGCCTTCGCAACCGCAAACCGTGGCAATGGTGCCAGTCGGCGCGACGGTGGTTTGAGCCGCGTTACGAATGCCATGCGTCGTAATGCCACTGACAATCGTCTGCCAATCCAGCGTGGGGCGCTCCCAGTCGCGCTTGAAAGGCGTAACCGGGGTTGGGGGCTGCCATTTCATGCCACCAGACTGATTTGAGTCGTAGATGCTGCCGGCAAAGGCCAAGAATGGACCGCGCTGCTCGGCTAACTTAATGCTCTTGGCCATGCAGTGGAAGCGGACAAATTCCATGATCTGGGCGGCAAATTCTTGTCCCTCTTCACTGCCGTAGCGGATTCCGAGTTGATACATCAGATCACCCAGGCCCATAATCCCCAAGCCAATGCGGCGGGCGCGATAGGCGGCTTGTGCCACTTCCGGCACCACGGGGACATAGGCATTGGCGCTGACGACATTGTCCAAGAAGTGGGTGCTCTCCTCGACCGAGCGCTGCAGCAGATCCCAGTCGACAACGGCTTTGCCATCCGCAGTGCGCTTCGCATGGACGGCCAAGTTAATCGAGCCCAAGCAGCAATTTTCGTATGGCCCCAGCCACTGTTCACCGCAGGGATTGGTGGCCTCTAAATCATACAAATGGGGCACTGGGTTGCTGCGGTTGGCCGCATCGATAAACAAGGCCCCCGGTTCCCCGTTGTGATGGGCATATTTGATGATCTTATCGAACAGCTCGCGAGCGCGTACATGTTTCCAAACTTTGCCATCGCGGGGATTGCGCAGCGCAAAATCGCTATCGTTCCGGACCGCATGCATAAACTCGTCGGTGATCGCTACCGAGATATTAAAGTTGGCAATTGTGCCTTCTTCGGCCTTGCAGGCAATAAAATCTTCGATATCGGGATGGTCAACGCGCAAAACGCCCATATTGGCCCCGCGTCGCGACCCACCTTGGGCAATCTCGCCAAAGGCTTGGTCGTAGACTCGTAAGAAGCCAACCGGGCCCGTGGCCCGCCCAGACGAAGTATGCACAACATCATTCTTGGGGCGTAGGCGGCTAAACGAGAAGCCATTGCCGCCACCCGTCTGCTGGATCAACGCGGCCACGCGCAAGGTGCTGAAAATGCCGTCGCGCTCTTTGCCCATGTCGTCGGCGATGGGCAAGACAAAACAGGCCGCGAGTTGGCCCAATGGCGTGCCAGCACCAGTAAAGGTGGGGCTGTTGGGGTAAAAACGCCGTTCGGCCATCAGCTCATAAAATGTTTTGGCCGTGGTGGTGACATCCCCTTGATGGTCGCGCTCTACTTGGGCTAAATGATAAGCAACTCGATAGAACATGCCGGCCGGGGTCTCGAGCAAGGTCCCATCTAGATCGCGCCGGAGATAGCGTTTTTCCAAGACTTTTACACTATTTGGGGGTAAATTAATCGCTTCATCGCTGACATATGCGGGCAGCGGGTCGAGCCGAACTCGTTGCCCTTTTTGATTCTCAATGACCGTATGGGGACGCGGTGTGGCGGGTGCAGCCGGTGTCGGATCGGCAGTCCGGGGTGATGCAGTAACAGCCATAGAAGGACTCCTTATTGGAATTTATCAATAACGTTCAGAAACCGTCACAGTGGTAGCTGTTTAAGGGTGGGGGAAGCTGTGTGTGCTTCAAACCTGTGAACTGGTGGAATTAACCTGAAAAATAGGCATAAGAAAATTAGGGCAGGTCATCAATGAGACCTGCCGTAACCCGAGATGGCAATTGTGATGAATTATTTTAACGTTGAATCAATGTCTCAAAACCGGCTGTTCACCTGATTCGGGATGGGATCTTAATTAGATCGGCTCATTAGCCGTTCCATTTCGGTGCGCAACTCGGTTAAATCTTTGACATCCAAGTAGACACTGGCGAAGCGAATATAAGCAACCTGATCAAGTTGTGCGAGGTGATCCAATACCATGCTGCCAATGGTTTTGCTGGCGACTTCGGTCCGCCCGACATTATGCAGTGCTTCGGCGATCTGCTCGACCATCTGCTCAATGCTGGCACTGCTAATTGGTCGTTTGACAGTAGCTAGTTGGACCCCACGTAAAAGTTTTTGGCGGTCAAATGGCTCGCGGCGCCCATCACTTTTGACTACCAATAGATCGGCGGCAATGTTTTCGTAGGTGGTAAAGCGTTGACCGCAAAGCTCACACTGGCGACGACGACGGATAGCATCGCCTGCATCACGAGTGTCAATGACTTTATGTTGAGACTGGCCGCAGTGTGGGCATTCCATAGTGTATTTGTGAATATAATTACTATATGTTGTGTGGTTTACAATAAAAACCACTATATGTTGCGCTGTGGTCGAAGTATAGCATAGGATCCGCCTAGGCGCAAATAGCAAACGCTTGTTCTACCGGCGAGAAAGATCCGCCAAATTGCTGAAATTTTTATTGGCGCAAAAATTTAAGGTGATGGCTGGGGAGTGGAGGGCAGCAGCCAACAGACGTCCCAAGCCCGCTGCGCCTGGGTACTCTGTTTGACGGCTGAAAGTCTAAAAAGGAACGGGGTAGATCAGCACCTCAGCCTATTCGCAGGCTGAGGTGCTGACAAACGGTTACAGAGGATTGATTACTTGCCGTTGTTGCGGCGTCGCAAAAAGGCGGGGATGTCGAGATCATCGCGATCAAAGGTGCGCACGAGGTGCTCACTGGTGCTCTTGGGTGCTTCGGCCCGCGGCGCTTGCCCGCGTGACTCATACGAGCGTGAGCTTTCGTGCGAACGTTGACCAAAGGTCGCCAGCAGGGGATCTTCCATCTGCCCCCGCTCGAAGCCCGTAGCGATGACGGTAATTTGTACTTCTTCGTGCATGTCCGGATCGACCACCGCACCAAAGATAATGTTCGCCTCGGGATGCGCATTGGCGCGTACCGTTTCGGCAGCCTCGTTGACTTCGAATAGGCTCATGTCCTCACCACCCTTAATGTTGAAGAGGATGGCGCGGGCCCCGTCGATCGAAATGTCGAGTAGCGCGCTTTGAATCGCCTGGGTAGCTGCATCCTTCGCTCGGCTGTCGCCAGTGCCACGGCCAATTGCCATCAGGGCAGGGCCACCCTCGAGCATGATCGAACGCACGTCGGCAAAGTCTAGATTGACCAAACCAGGAATGGTGATCAATTCGCTGATGCCCTGAATACCCTGACGTAGAACATCATCTGCTGCCCGAAAAGCTTGGTTGATGCTCGCCTTGCGGTCCACGATCTGGAGCAGGCGATCATTGGGGATCGCGATCAGCGTATCGACATTGTGGGTCATCTCCGTCATCGCACTTTCGGCGGTGCGGCGACGATGACTGCCCTCGAAAGTAAAGGGCTTGGTGACCACGCCGATGGTTAAGATGCCCTGCTCGCGAGCAATGCTGGCGATCACCGGGGCAGCGCCGGAACCCGTGCCACCGCCCATACCGGCGGTGACAAAGACCATGTCCGCGCCTTTGACAATCTCTTTGATCTCTTCTCGGCTCTCTTCGGCGGCTCGCTGACCCACTTCGGGATTACCACCCGAACCTAGACCCTTGGTCAGCTTCTCGCCAATGCGCAGCCGCTGCGGTGCGCTCGATAACATCAATGCCTGAGCATCGGTGTTTACCGAGATAAATTCAACCCCTTGGATCCCAGCCTCAATCATACGGTTGACTGCGTTCTGTCCACCACCGCCCACACCAATCACCTTAATATTGGCAAAATTTTCGACAAATTGCGACTGCACTGCCTTCCGTGTCATGGGTCACTCCTTCATGGGCATAAAGCAAAACTATTACAAAAACAAGAGTATATGATTACCGATCGGAGATGGTCATCAAGGGCGGGATTGGCTGGTTGCCAGGGAATGCAGCCATCAATCACCATCCAAAATCGCTTCATCCAGGCAATAAGTTCTTCAACCACCTCACGGTTTGGTCAACCAACATTCCAGCACCCAAGGGGGAGCTAGATGAATCGGCGGCAAATCGGCGGTGTAAGACTCGGGCATCTTCGTGCATCCCCCACAGCAAGAGACCCACGCTGGTGGCAAAGGCCGGCGATTGCAACGTGCGGCTCATCGCAGTGATGGGCAAGTGTGTGCCGGGTGTACCTGTCCGCACTGGCATTCCCAACATGTTGCGCCCAAGCTCCGCCAGTCCAGGTAATTGACTGGCCCCACCAGTAAGCACCAAGCCGGCAGGGATCTTGGCAAGGTAGCCAGCCTCGCTTAAGTGGGCCTCGACCTGCTCGAAGATTTCTTCGGCGCGGCAGGCCAGAACATCACACATAAAACGGCGGTTAAAGCTGCGCTCGCTGCGTTCGCCAAAGACCGTGGCCCAAACCTTTTCATCTTCAGCTACCCGTTCGCCGATCACCTGTCCATAGCGCAGCTTGAGCAATTCTGCGGTCTCAAATGGTGTATGCAAAACCTCGGCCAGATCATTGGTCAGGTGGTTGCCGCCGATGTCAAGAATAAAGGTATGACAGAGTCCATCTTCGCGAAAGACGGCCACATCACTGGTGCCGCCGCCGATATCAACCACGGCCACGCCCATCTGCCGTTCTTCGGGGCGCAATACCGCCTCGTTGTTGGCCAGCGGCTCCAAGACCAGATCTTCAACATCGATGCCATGCGTCGTGATGCATTGCACGATATTTTGGATGGCTGTGCTGCTGCCAGTGACAATATGGGCATCGACTTCCAGTCGATAAGCACTCATCCCTAAGGGCTGTTGTGCCTCGATCTGCCCATCCAAAATCCAGTGGCGGGCAATGGCGTGGATCACCTCTTGGTTTTCGGGCAAGGCCACTGCGCGTGCAGCATCCAACGCGCGTTGCATATCGGCGCCGGTCACGCCTGTGCGGCGATCAACCGGGCTGATGCCGCGGCTATTCAAGGTTTGGACGTGGCTACCGGCGATACCGACATAGGCACTGGTGATCGGCTGCCCCATCATCTCTTCGCATTTTTCAACCGCCTCGCCAATCGCTGCCGTCACCTCAGCGACATTTACCACGGCCCCCCGACGGATACCCCGGCTGGGCACTTGGCTTTCGCCCAGCACACGTAATGCTAGATTCCCCAGACTGTCGTGCGTGAGTCCGGCAGAGAGCACGCAAACTTTGGTTGTACCGATATCAATTGCAGAGATGATCTCTTGCACGGCAGACCCCCCGTGACTCCTTCTATACACCATTTTTCGATACCATCAATCAATAGCAGTCAAGCTAGTTTACTTACTGACTAGAACCAGCGAATCGTAAGAATTAGATTATTGAGTGTTACTGTACCTAGTTATCGGCTGTCTAACACCTGCATTGCCAGTGACGTTGCACCGTTAGTTTAGATAAGGGCGGTCAAACCGCAGATCAATCCGCGATGGAAAGGCCGCGCCAGTTGTGATCAATTGTTGAGCAGCTTCCAAATTTGCCAGCTTGGTGGCAAAGTTGTTGCCATCACCCCAGTAGACCCATACCTGCGTACCGGGTAAATTAAAGTTCAAACCAATTTCAGCGTTGAAGCGCAATTGCTCCAGGTCCGGTAGCCGCTGCCACAAAGCTTGCGCACTCTGCAAAACCGCCGGATGCAGAAACAACTCATCGGGATGAGTGACATCCTGCGCAGAGCGCTGCGGGTCGATCAAGTTCGGCAATTCGCTGAAGCGCTCATCGCTGACCGGTCGAGCCCGGCCATCGGGCATGATCCACAGCGGCCCCTCGTTGGTCTGCCAGAGTGCCACTGGCTCTGCTTCCACAATATGCAGAGATACCTGACCGGGCAAAGCGATGCGCACTGTGGCATCCTGTACAAAAGGCATCATTAACAACCGTTGCCGAATTGTTGCCGGCCGCAACCAGAGAATATGCCAACTCTCGATTTCACTGGCCGCATAGATGGCTTCTGCTTCCAAATAGGTCAACCCTGTGATCTGGACGTTCTCGCGATACACATACCAGCGTTCATCGACGTGGATGTAGACCGCCGCCCCCACCACCAGCATGAGCAACAGCACCCCCACGACCAGGCTTACCGACAAACGTGGTATCCATTGCCGCGGTGTTGCCTCTTTCACTTGGGCCTTGGGGCGGGCCGCTGGCTTGGGCAGGCGAGCGACAGCTGCCTCAAAACGACGCATGGTGCGGGCAAACTGGCGCTTGCGGCGCCCGGCCTGCGTATTTTGACCAACTTTGGCTGGTTGCCCAAGTCCAAGCGAGCGCGTGACCGATTTCGCGGCTGATTTGTGTCCTGGCTGGGCACGTTCGCTCGTTGCTTTGCCGGATGGGCGAGACGAACGGGCCATCAACGGGTTGAGACTACGCGTCATTCTGTCTCCTGGATCAACCGGGTGGTGGCATTCTGCATCCGGTCTTGGTGACGCTCCAGCGCCAGGGCGAGGAGGCGATCCACCAACTCAGCATAGGAGATGCCACTGGCAGCCCACAGTTTGGGATACATGCTAATCTGGGTGAACCCAGGCATGGTGTTGATCTCGTTCAAATAGAGCGCACCACTAGCATCGTCCAACAAAAAGTCAACGCGCGCCAAGCCGGAGCAATCGGCCACTTGGAAGGCTTTGATCGCTAGGGATTGGACTTGTTTGACCAACGCTTCGCTCAGTTCAGCTGGAATGATCAGCTGGCTGTTATCATCGAGATATTTGGCGGCATAGTCATAAAATTCATTGCCGGGCACAATCTCCCCGGGGGTGCTGACGATAGGATCCTCATTGCCCAACACGCTGACTTCGATCTCGCGGGCGTTGGCAACGGCTTGCTCGACCACCACCTTGCGATCAAACCGACAAGCCAAGGCAATGGCGTCGATCAACTCGGCGCGGTTGCGGGCTTTGCTTACCCCCACACTGCTGCCAAGATTGGCCGGTTTCACAAAGACCGGATAGGGCAGGTTCGCTTCAAGTGCCTCGAGAATCTGCTCCGGTTCGGCTGCCCAGCGACGGCGCATCACCACCTGGAAATCGGGTTGTGGCAAACCGGCTTGTGCAAACAATTGTTTGGCAATGACTTTGTCCATGCCCACTGCACTGGCGAGGACACCACAGCCCACATACGGGATATTGGCCATTTCCAGCAGCCCCTGCACCGTGCCATCTTCGCCATACGGACCATGCAACACAGGAAAGATCACATCGACCGCCGGAAGTTCGCTTTCGCTGTTGGCTTGAGGCAAGAGTGCCCAGGTATCATCCGCACGAGGTTCGAGCGTAGTTTGGGGTTCGCGTGTTGCGGCTGACTCGCCCAACTGAGCCAACGCCTGTTCATGGGGCAGCCAGCGGCCTTGTGGTGTGATCCCAATGGGAACTACCGTATGACCTGCTTGGTTCAAGGCATCGATTACGTTGCGCGCACTCGCCAGTGAGACCTCGTGCTCACTGCTGCGCCCACCAAAAAGAACACCAACCCGCAACGCTCGTTGTTGTGACATCATCAAATTCACTTTCAAGTTAATTCAAGCTGCCGAAGTAGTTGTGTTCAAGACTGAACCGTCACCACTCTCCGACCAATTGCACTTCTGGTTGTAACCGTACGCCGAACTGAGCCTCCACCGTGGCTTGGATGTGGTGGACCAAGTCCAGCACTTGCTCTGCTGTTGCATTGCCCACCCCGCCAGGGTTGATGATAAAGTTGGCGTGGCGTTGACTGACCTCCACGCCCCCAATCTTGCTGCCCTTCAACCCCGCTGCTTCGATCAAGCGGCCGGCATAATCACCAGGCGGGTTGACAAAGGTGCTGCCCAAGCTCGGCTCCACCGGCTGTGTCCGACGGCGATGGCTGAGAAATTGATCCGCACGGGCACTGATCTCGTCGGGATTGCCCGGCGTCAGGCGGAAATTGGCACTGAGGACTACCGCTTTGAATCCCGCTCGCGTCGGTTGCTGGCGCCTGAGTGTGCTATCGCGATAGGCATATTGCAGCTCACTCACCTCCAGCGAACGCACAGTACCGGTTTCATCTAAGAGCAGAACATCTTCCAGGCAATCTTTGACTTCACCGCCATGCGCACCCGCATTGCCGACCACCGCACCGCCAACCGTTCCGGGTACACTGACGGCCCATTCCAACCCGGCCAAGCCCGCTTTGATACTGGTGCGAGCGATCCCGGCTAGCACTGCGCCGCTTTCCGTAAAGAGGTAGCGATGCTCATCGACCGGCCCCATACATTGCAGCGGCGCTTCGTCGATGCGCACAGCGCGGCAGCGGTTGTAGATCACCAAGCCGGCGATGCCCCGATCGCTGATCAAGACATTGCTGCCGCCGCCAAGAATGTAGTAGGGCAGCTGTTGTTGCCGGGCCCAGCGCACCAGCTTGATCAGCTGATCCACGGTGTTGACCGTGGCAAATAATTCCGCCGGACCACCGACTTTCATGGTGGTGTAGCCAGCCAAAACTACATTTTCTTGTAACGTGATATCGAGCGAGTCTAAGGTGCTTGTATCCAGATTCGCCGTGCGCTCGTGTTCAGAAATTTGCATCTTTATTATTGATTTCCTTGCTGGCGTAACTGCTCGAGCAACCAATTGCCCACTTTGTAGCTGTCGCCAGCACCCATAATCACGACAACATCGCCCGGTTCTGTCTCCTGAACGAGTAGATCCGCCGCTTGCTGCAACTCGGCCACATACCGCACATGCGGATGCGCGCAGGCCGCTACCAGGTCGCGGGCGTGGATCGAACCGTCGTCTTTTTCACGCGCCGCAAAAATATCGGTGATTAGTACGCGGTCCACGTCGCCAAAGCTGGCGGCAAAGTCGTTCAGCAGCTCCTTGGTCCGGCTAAAGGTATGCGGCTGGAGCACGGCCCAAATTCGCCGAGAACCATAGCGGCTGCGTGCAGCAGAGAGTGTAGCCTGCACTTTGATAGGGTGATGCGCATAGTCATCAATGACGGTAATGCCATTGACTTCACCCTTTAGCTCGAAACGCCGCGCCGTGCCCCCGAAGGTGCGTAAACTTTCCAAAGCCACTCGGATGGGGATGTCGCAAAAGCTCGCCACGGCCAACGTGGCCAAGGCATTGCGCAGGTTATGAACGCCGGGCACGCTCAAGCGGATCTCACCTTTGGGGGCATACCACCAACGCAGCTCGGTGAGCTGTTCGTGCCCCTGTTGTTGGGGATGCAACGCTTGGACATCTGCAAAATCGGCCAAGCCATAGGTGATCCAATGCGGGCCATTGGCGGAGCGCTCTTCATAGAGCCGCTCGGCGCCCAGATCGTCCGCACAGGTGATCACTAAGCCATCCGGCTGGACGTTGGCCGTATATTGGCGAAAGGCTTCCCAGAAACTCTCTGGTGTCGGGTAACAATCGGGATGATCCCAGATCACATTGGTGATCACGGCCACGGTCGGGCGCAAGGCCAAAAACATGTGATCATACTCATCGGCTTCGACCACAAAATAGGGATGTGTGCCCGCTGCGGCATTCCCATAACCGGGCAGCTCGGCGCCGATGATATAGCCCGCATCCACGCCCGCGTCGCGCAAGGTTTTGACAACCATTGCGGTGGTAGTGGTTTTCCCCGCCGAACCGGCGACACCGATCACTTTGCGGTGAGCCAGCCAGACTGGCAGAAAGTCCGAACGCTTGACCACGGGAATGCCCAATTGCACCGCGGCTTGGCGCTCAGGATTTTGAACATCCACCGCACTGCTGATCAACACGACATCGGGCCGTTCAGCCGCTGGCAAATCCACGAGATTGGCGGCCACTTGTTGCCCAAAGACGCGCACGCCTTGGTCGGCCAGCCGTTGTAGGCCTGGACCAATTTGGCGGTCACTCCCGCTGACTTGAAATCCCTGTTCGTTGAGCACATGGGCAATCGCACTCAGCCCTGCCCCGCCGATCCCTAACAGGTGGATCCGCAAGCTGGTATCGCCCGCCATTAACCGGTTTTGCCACCCTTGGGCGGTCTGGATATTCACTTGCGGCTTTGTTTCTTCTTGCATCACGTTGTTTTCGAACTTTCTACAGCATCCTAAATGCAGAGATACGGGATGGATTTATCCGCGTACCCGCAGAATCAGTAGGGCGGCTACCGGCAACATCCAATAGGTCGGCGAATCAAAGAGCCGTTGTGGTAACAACTGCACCAGTTGCGTGGCTGTGGCCGTTAGTGGCAGACAGATGATGCCAATCGACTGCACTGGATAGCTAAAGCGATCCAAGTAGTACCACAGCGTGCCAGAGATCAGATAGCCATTCAAGGCCCCAACCGCCAGTGTCAACAAAGTTCCTTGTGGTGGTGGCAATTCGGTGCCCGGAAATTCCAGTGTGCGGCCTGCATAGCCCATGAAGACAATCACCACAAAGACGAGCTGAAAGATAAACATCAAAAAGAGCTGACTTGCTTCGCCGCTGCTAGGACCAATCAGGACATTGCTGGTGCGTGTGAGCAGATTTAAGATCTCAGTTTCAAAGAAAGTCAGCACAAAGAGTGCCACCAAAATGATCAGCGTTGCACCCAATTCCTGTTTGTAGCCTCGAGCAAGGGCGATCAACATGATGATGCCGCCGATGACATAAAATGCATACTCAACCGGATTCATGATTTGGCTCCGGCATTCTTTTTTGACCCACGCAATGTACCCGCCACAATGACCAAAAAGAGGGTGATGACAATCAACAAGGCCAACGGCGCTTGATCTCCAATGGAGTTCCACAGCAGCAACAGATTATCGAAAATGATGCGCAGGCCGCTGCCGAGAATCTGGAGGGCGTTGGCTTCATCCAGATTTTGGGGGACATTGATATTCGCGCCACCCAACAGGGCGATCAAGCGAGGCAGAAAGATCGAGGCATAGAGCAAGCCATTTGCAATGCCTAGAATTACTGCCCATCCCCACAAGCGTGCATCGGGCGGAGCCGGCGACCCCGTTTTGAGTTGGCCGGACATCAAGCCGGCAAACGATTCCACGATCGCGCCCGGGGTCAACGGGATCATGCTGGTGCGCGGTCGTTTGCTGCCCCCGAGACTGCCGCCCATCAAATAAGCCATCACCAAAAGTGCCACCCAGACCAAAAAGAGAAAACTTTCGCGATTACCGGCGGTAATGATGTCTGGCGCAGCTTGCAACGCAGCAAAACCTGCCT
Organism: uncultured Caldilineaceae bacterium; assembly: GCA_964568485.1. GTDB lineage: Bacteria > Chloroflexota > Anaerolineae > Caldilineales > Caldilineaceae > CFX5. The sequence goes on from CAZMRA010000018.1 coordinate 20,951, forward strand.
CACTATCACCGCCCAGCCCCCCCGAAGCGGCGAAACGGGCGAATTTGCCGGTTAAGTTGGCTAACTGGACAAAGATGTTGCCAAATTCTTGGACCACTACCCACCCAATCAGGCCCACCAGAAAAGCGAGCAACTCGGCGCGGAAGCCGCGGCGAACGCCCACCCAGCCAAAGAAGAGCAAGTAGACCAAAAAGGTGATGGCAACTTCCACACGACCCGTCATAAGAACCTTGTACCGTACATGCACCGGAATGGCTGCAAGCCTCATGCCCGACGCGCGAGTTTGACCAATTCGGCAGCAATTTTGTGCGCTGCATTTGGTTGGGCCAGGCGAGCCAACGCCTGTTCCATTGCTTCCCGCTGCGACTGATCATCAAGCAGCGGCAGCAGGGTTGCGGCCAACGTCTCGCGTAATTGTGCATCGGCCACAATACACGCCCCGCCGTGCTCGGCCAACACTTCGGCGTTCTGCAACTGGTTCACACCCAGCAACGGCACTAAGATGGCCGGTAGCCGAGCAACGGGAAATTCTCCCATACTACTTGCCCCGGCCCGTGCCACGGTGAGATCGGCGGCAACCAACGTCAAGGCCATTTCATCGTGCAGGTAGGCTACTGGATGGTAGCGTTCGCGCAACTCGGCAGGAACCGATTCGGCCCAATTTTCTTGCTGAAAGAGTGGCCAATCCCGTTCGCCGGTGATATGCAGGACCAGTGCTTTCTCCAGCACGGCGGGCAAAATTGCCCACAATGCCTGATTGATGTTGCGTGAGCCTTGGCTGGCCCCCCAAACCAAGAGCAGCGGTAGAGCAGTTTCCGGGGTCCCCGTGGCAAGGGCTGACCATCCTAATCGCTCGGCCAACTCTTGGCGGGCTGCCCACCGTTGTTGATGATGCGCTTCGCTGGTGCGGTCCACGCTGCCGGTCAAGGCGATCAATTCCTCGCGCACCGGATAGCCCGTCACTACGCCTTTGCCTTGCGGCACTTCGCCGCCAAAATAGACCGCTGCCGCTGGAAAGGTGACTGCAACTCGTTGGGCCAAGCGACTCAAACTGCGGATGGCCCAGCCCGGGACCATATCCGGCAGGTAGATCAAGACCGGGATGCCGCGCAAGCGACAGGCGATCACCACCGGGACACAGACATACCCACCAGTGACAAAGCAGACATCGGGGCGAAAGGTGCGCAAAATCTGTAATGATTGCCAAACCCCACGCGCCATCTTGCCGATATTGACCAAGGCCGCCAGCGGATTCAAGCCGCGCAGCTGACCCGTGTTGATGCCCTTATACGCTAACCCTGCGCGTTCTACCAGCTTCTGTTCCATGCCCCGTTTTGAGCCAACCCATAAGAACGTCGTATCGCTGGGCAGTGGCTTAACCGCGGGCTCGTGATTGGGCTGTTCTGGTGACGCCGGTGGCGCGGCTGCGGCGGCTTTTGGTTGCAGCTGGGCGACGACGGCCAGTGCCGGGTAGACGTGCCCGCCGGTTCCCCCACCCGAAATCAAAACGCGCATAAGCTGGACTCTCTTCGTTCGATGCAACGCCGCTTGCTGCAGCAGGCAGCGTATTGTGATACCCAATGTTCAGCAAGATACCAATGGCCCCCAGCGCGGTGACCAGCGAACTACCCCCATAGCTGACAAATGGGAGCGTAATCCCGGTTGGTGGGGCAGCTGCTACGGCCACGGCAATATTCAAAATTGCCTGGAGAATCAGCGATGTGGTGATGCCAACTGCGACCAACATGCCAAAATGATCGCGGGCACTCAAGGCAATGCGCAATCCTCGATAGGCCAATAGCACAAAGAGTAAAATGACAAACAGCGAGCCAAGTAACCCCGTCTCTTCGCCGATCACTGCGTAAATGTTGTCGCTCCAACTGAGCGGCAGATAGCCCGGCATCTGGGCCAGCCCCTGTCCAACCCCGACACCGGTTGGGCCGCCACGCGCTAGCGCCTCGACCGACCGCTGTACTTGATATTCAGAACTCGCGATCGGGTCCCAGACTGATTCCCAATAGAGCTCCAATCGCTCATTGGCATAGCTGCTATAATTGAGCACCAACCCAAAAGTGAGGGTGCCTACGACCAAAATCAGCAGCAACTGCTTAAGCTCAGCGCCCGCAATAAAAAACATGATGCCAGCCGTCGCCACGATCAAAATTGCCGTGGTGATCTTGGGTTGCGCCACAATCAGCACCGAGATGGCGCCCATCAGGACACTGAAGGGCAAGAGGCCGACGCGCACATCGCGGATCCGTTTCCCCTTGCTGGCCAACCAAGCCCCGACATATAGAATGACGACGACCTTGACCGGCTCCGAAGGTTGGATGCTGCCACCAACCAGGGTTCGATAGGATCCCAGCCGGTAGGTGCCAAAGACTAGCACGGCGAGCAGCGACAAAAGGGCAACCCCCATTAACGGGACGCTCCACGTTTGCCACCAGCGATAGGGGATACGCGCTGCAATAATCAAGGCGGCGACGCCAACGCCACACCAGAGAATCTGGCGAACCGCAAAATAATAGGGATCCTCGTACCCATCCAGCCCACGCACATAACTGGCGCTGAACACCATCACCATCCCCACACTGAGGAGAATGGCGACGATGGAGAGCAATCCCCAATCGTATTGAGCGTGATGTGTTTGGTTCCGGGTTCGTGTGGTCATGCTAGATCCGCAAGTACTCTTTCAGCTTAGACGGTGACCGGCTCTGCTGCCCAGCGTGTTACCAATTGACGAAAGTGTTTGCCGCGCGCCTCAAAATCTGTGTAGGCGTCATAACTGGTGCCCCCGGGTGAAAGTAACACAACCGTATGGGGCCGTCCGGTAGCTGACTTGACGCGATTGGCGTACCCGACGCGGGCTGCCAGTTCGACAGCCTCATCTAAGCGTTGTACAACCGCACTGTTCGGCGCTGGTTTTTTCAAATACCGGGCTCGCTCTTGCACCGCATTAATGATCATTGCCCCGGCCTGGCCGAACCCGATCAAAAAGTTGACCCGCTGGATGGCTTCATCGGCGAAAAGCTCCCAGGGTAAATTTTTGTCCTTGCCGCCCGCCAAAAGGATCAGCGTCTGTTCGCTCGGCGGAAAGCTGCGCAAGGCGGCAATGGCCCGTTCTGGTGATGTGGCAATGCTGTCGTTGATCCATAAAACGCCATCGTGCATGGTCACAACTTCCAGCCGATGGGGGACGCCGGTAAATTCCTTGGAAACGGTTTGCATTGCCGGTAGCATGGCGCCGGCTGCCCCGCTAATTGTTGCTGCGGCCAGGAAATTGCTCACATTGTGCTGGCCACGCAATTGTAGGTCGGCGCGTGTACACAGCGCCTCGCCTTCATAAATTAAGGTCTCGCCCTCCAACCAAGCCCCAGCCGTAAGATGCTGCTGGATGCTAAAACCCGAGACTATTGCCCCGCTTGCTTCTAGGAAGGAACGGGCCGTCTGGATGGTAGTCTCCAAGTGCCAAGCTTCTGGTGGCACGGGTGTTGCCACGGACAAGTGATCCGCTGCCACTTGCGCTGTCACCGGATCATCGGCGCCGAGAACTACACGCGCATTGGCGGGCAAGTGGCGAAATAGGTTGAATTTCGCTGCTGCGTAATCCACCATACCCGCATGGCGATCCAGATGATTGGGCGTGATGTTGAGAATCGCTGCCACATCTGGCCCGCAGTTAGTCAGATCTCCCCAGGCAATGGCTGGATCGAAGAGTTCGAGCTGAAAGCTGCTCAACTCCAAAACGATGGGATCGCCCGGCTGGATCTGCCCCATCCGGTCGATGAGTGGGGTGCCAATATTACCGCCTACATGGACACGCTCATTGCCGAAGGTGGCGGCCAACATCAAGCCAACCAGGGTGGTGGTCGTCGTCTTGCCGCTGCTCCCAGTGATCCCGACAATGGGGCCAAGGCCACGAGCCCGCGCCACTTGCATGGTGAGCAGGCTATCGTTGCTGAGCGGAATCCCGCGTGCAATGGCTGTCTGCACAATCTCCAGTTGCAGGGGCACGCCCCCGCTTAGACAGAGCAACGCACAATCATCCAGCAAGCTTAGCGGGTGCCCTTGTAGCGCAAATTCGACCGGTAAACTGGCCAGCGCAGCGATCTCGGCGGTCTTTTGCTCCGCAGATGCGCCATCACTGAGCACCACTTGGGCGCCTTGCTCGACAAAAAAGCGAGCGAGGGCTAACCCTTGACGGGCGAGCCCCAGGATCACAACTTTTTTATTTGCGAACGCCCCCGCTACAACTTGCATCATCGTTCCGTCTCACAACGCTAGCAATTAGCTCAAAATGCTGTGTTCTGCTCGTCGGGCCACCATCTCTTGCCCGCTTGGCACATTAGACCAGCGCCAAGGCAACGCCCAACATGCCACTCAATACGCCCACTAGCCAGAAGCGCTCTTTGATCTGGGTCTCACTCCAGCCCATCAATTCAAAATGATGGTGGAGTGGCGCCATCTTAAAAATACGTCTTCCTTCGCCATATCGGCGTTTTGTCCATTTAAAGTAAGTTACTTGGATGGTGCTGCTCAGGGTTTCGGCCACAAAGACCGAGCCAATGATTGGCAGCAGTAGCCATTGACCGGTCATTACTGCCACCAAGCCCAAGGTTGCCCCGAGCGCCAAGCTGCCTGTATCACCCATAAACATTTGCGCGGGGTGAGCGTTGTACCAGAGAAAGGCCATCAGCGCACCGACAATGGTGAAACAGAAAGCCATCAAATAAACTTGATCTTGCAGATAGGCGATGATGCCATAACTGGCAAACGCAATGCTGCTGATGCTACCGGCCAGGCTGTCCAGACCATCGGTAATGTTGACCGCATTGCTCGACGCCACGATGATAAAAATGGTGATCGGAATGATCAATGGGCCGATGCGGAAAAAGCCGCCTTCCCAGGGACCACGTAATCCGGGGACACCCACATAATCCCACTCTGGCGGCCCATAATAGAGGAGCAACGCCAAGCCAGTGGCGAAGATGATCTGGAACGTGCTCTTCATGCGGGCGGTCATGCCTTCGCCGCGCACGCGAACGCCCTTGACCCCCTGCCAGTCATCCACCGCGCCCAAGAGAGCGTAGGAGCCTAGACAGGCAAAGAGGATCAGCGTGCTCTGCCCGATTAGATTCATACCCAGTAAATTGGCGATGTTCAACACGCCGGTAATCAACAGAACAGGCAGCACGATCAGAATGCCCCCCATAGTCGGGGTGCCAGTTTTCATCTGATGGCCGCCGGGCAGTTCGACGCGGATTTGTTTGCCGATGCCCCAACGTTTCAGGAGTGTGATCAAGGGGTAGCCCCAAATCACAGCTAACAAAAAGCTCACGGTACCTAAGGCAAGTGCTCTGGCCATTGCCAGCTCTACCCCCAGTTGTAGAGAACTGCGTATAATGAGATCGTTGAGTAGATAAATTAAGAAAATACCAATACAGGAGGCTATTAGTAACCTACCACGTAGACGAAATATCGGGAAATCTTTCTGGTGGATGCGCATTGGCTTGTTCCTTGCGGTCGCTATTGCCTTGGGTGATCTATGTTGGTTTATTGTGATTAGTTGTGCACTGTGTTCGATGGGCTGATGACAATTTGTGATACGATAAAATCCATCCCGATAGCTCGGCTGCCTTTGACCAGCACAAGATCATCCGGTTGTAAGATCTGATGCAGGAAGCTGATGGTTCGCTGGTCATCGGTTAAGGTGTGGACCCGTGATGGGTCAATACCACTCTCCAAAGCCTCTTCGCTGATCAGTTGTCCTAGATCGCCTACGGTGATCAAGAGGTCAACCACTTCGGCTGCACGCAGCCCCACCATCATGTGCCCTTCGCGGGTGTAATCGCCTAGTTCACGCATATCGCCCAGGACAGCCACACGACGCCCTTGGCCCTTCGGCTCAAGATCAGCCAGCAGGTTGAGCGCAGCGATGGTGCTGGCCGGGCTGGCGTTATAGGTGTCGTCGATCACGGTCGAGCCGTTGATGCCCGGCGTGACAACCAGCCGCAATTGGGTGGAAAGGCTCTGCAACCCCGCGACAATCTCTTCCCAGCTTAGCCCTTCAACCAAGCCAAGCGCAGCGGCGCGCAATGCGGTATGAACACTGTGGCGCCCCAATAAAGGCACCCGCACATGCAAAGAATCTGGCTTACTGTGCTCCGGTCGGCGGTGGTGGAAGCGGAAGCGGATCCCTTCCAGCCCAGCGCCTTCGATCTCGTCCGCCCAGAGATCAGCCTCGGGGGTCAAGCCATAACGGAAAATCTGCGCTTTGGTTAATCCTGCCATTTGTTTCACCCGTTCATCATCCCAATTCAAAATTGCCACACCGCCGTCTTCGGCGTCGGGTAGCGCTTGGATCAACTCGGCCTTGGCCTGGGTGATCCGATCCATGGTGCCCATCCGTTCCAGGTGGACTGGCCCAACATTGGTTACAATGCCGATGCGTGGGCGAGCGATCTCGCATTGGCGTCGGATCTCGCCCATTTCGTACATGGCAACTTCTAGTACAGCCCGTTCGTGTTCTGGCCCCAGCGCCAGCAAGGCAAAGGGTAAGCCCTGCCCGCCATTCAGATTGCCTGGGCTGTGTAAGGTGCGAAATCGTTGGCGCAAGACTGCAGCTGCTAATTCTTTGGTGCTGGTTTTGCCCACACTGCCAGTGACCCCAACCACACCAAGATCCGGCGCACAGTGGTGGATTCGTTGAAATGCCCCGACATTCTGGAAGGCGGTCAGCGTGCTGTCAACCAGATAAACAATTGCCGTTCCTGGCCCATACGTGGCGGGCAAACTCGCCTGAAGACCTTGCCCATTGGTGCAATCGACAATGACCGCTTGTTCCGGTAGTACTTGCGTGCGCCCCCGCACTTCGCAGAGCACCGCTTGGGCCCCGCGCCTCAGCGCCTCGCCGATGTAATGGTGCCCATCCGTCTTCTCGCCAACAAAGGCCACAAAGAGATCACCCGGGTTGACATCACGGCTATCCAGCACTGCGCGGCCGATAGGGGTTGGTGGTAGGGCTAGCGGCGGAATGTTGCCAGTCACGGCCTGCCACAGTGTATGGTGGGTGATACGAGTTTCAACAATCGGACGCATATTGCCTTTTCTTGCAATGTGTTCGGGTGCGCAAAGCGTGCGCCTTGACAATACGATTTATTTGAAAAATAGAGACGGTCTGTTTGAAAATAGAGACAGACAAGCGGCAACCTAGGCACGGTGAATAAGTTGCTGAATGTTTTCTGGGTCTTCTATTCTTCCTCTGGGCCGTGCAAAATGCGATAAGTTTCGGCTTCAAGTTCGGCCAGCCGTTCGGGCCCCAATCGGATTTCGTCCGGCGGAATGTTCATATGGTCGAATAGGCGGCGAGCGACCTGAGCAAAGACCGGCGCAGCGGTGTGTGTTGCCCAAATACTGATGCCTGGATCCGGCCGGTCGAGCTTTACCAAAATGACAAATTGGGGGTCATCCACCGGTGCGAAGCCAATAAAGCTCACAATGGTTTGGTCTTTTAAATAGCCCCCTTCGCCGGGAATCTGTGCTGTACCGCTCTTGCCACCTATGCGATACCCAGCGACGCCAGCTGCCTGATTACCTGTACGGATGGTCTCTAACATCATCTGGCTAAGGACATGGGCAGTTTCTGGCTGAATCACGGCCCGCGCAATGGTCGGCTGCGTTGTCAGCACTCTTTCACCATCCACTCGGGACTGGACGATGTAGGGCCGCATCAAGTAACCACCGTTGGCCACCGCTGCAACTGCGTTCAACATCGCGATTGGTGTGACCGCCAAGCCTTGACCAAAGCTATTGGTGCCCAAGTCCGAAAGGCTCCAATCCGGGTTGCCGGGCATTTTGACCAACCCGCGTACCTCATCGGCTAGATCGACCTCGGTGGGTAGGGTGAAGCCAAAACGGTTGATATAGTCATAAAAAAGCTCGCTGCCCATATCGACTGCGATCTGAGCGGTGACGACGTTGAGTGAGCGGGCGAGCGCTTCTGTAACAGTAACTGGACCATAGCCCAGCCGGTCACTGTTGAAGAATACTCGCTGGCCGACGGTGAAGCTCCCATTATCGGTATAGATGGTCGTCGGCTGAATGACCCCAGCATCGAGAGCCGCAGCGATAGGAACAATCTTGAAGATGGAGCCGGGTTCGTAGAGTCGACTCACGGCTGGATCAACAAACCGACTGTAGTCCGTTTCGCTGCTGTAGCGATTTGGGTCATAGGTAGGGCTGTTCGCCAACCCCAAAATTGCGCCGGTTTTGGGCTCCATAACGATGATGGTGCCACTGGTGGCCTTAAAGCGAGCAAGTGCCGCTCGCAATTCATCTTCAATAATCCACTGAACCCCACTGTCGAGAGTAAGGACCAAATCTTTGCCCGCAAACGACGGGACAAATTGGCGCACGCTTTGCGATAAGCTATCGAGGCCGCTGTGTGACTTATTTAATAGCCCAATCCCGCTGCGTGGATCCAAATAGGAGTTGTAGTATTCTTCAACCCCATAACTGCCTTGCCCTTCGGCCCGAACAAACCCCAAGATGTGGCTAGCCAATTGCCCTTGGGGGTAATAGCGGGCAGGGGCGGGCAGAATGCTGATGCTGTGTAATGTCGAAAGCGGGTCTTCGCTCAATTGCTGCTGCTGAACCTCCAACAGCCGGTTACCCGTTTCGAGCGGCAATTGTTTAACAAGTTCCAAATAGCGGCGTTCTGCCGATTCAAACAAGAGTCGGCTCGTCTCTGCGGCAGGTAAACCGATCAACTCTTGCAGTTGCAAGGCCAATGCTTGCCGTTCAGCCTCGCCCTTCACCATGCTTGGGTCCACCACCAACCGGTAGAAGAAGCGATCTGCGGCCAATAACTCGCCGTTGCGATCAACAATCACCCCGCGCGGCAAGCCATTGTCCACTTGCTCAGCTGCCGGACGCAGATCTAGCCAGCCGAGCACCTGATGGTGAACCAGCCGGATGATCACAACGCCGGTCAGCAGACTCAAGGCGACGATCACCAACCAAATTCGCCAGAGCTGCTGCGGAGGGCGACCCGCTTGGTTGAGAGGCTCCTGCGCGTTGCCGGGCAGTACCTCGGGCAACACTCGGTCTAAGGGTGGAGACTGCATATGCTTACCACCCGATGGCTGAAAATTTGCTTAGTTGTTGTTGGAGCCAGAGACTCAGATTGGGACGGGCTGCGCTACTGGATGGCGCCTCCTCAATCCCCTGAGATGTTGCGGCTGCTGGCACAGCGTTGGCAACGGGTTGTGAAGTTGGTTGTGTGACAAAATGGCGAACCGTGGGCACTTGATAACCCAAGGCTTCGGCCCGTTGACGAATCTGCACTAGCGAGGTGTGCTGGGCAATCTGCCAGACGATTTCAGCATTTTGGCGTTCAATGGCGCGTTGCTGTTGCTTGAGCACTGCGACTTGTTGACGCAATGCAAAGGTCTGTGCCGAGGTATAGATAAGTAAGCTCATGCCTGCGCAAACCAATAGCACTGCCGCAAGTAACCACAGGAAGCCAGTGAGCGTGGTCGGGAGGATTAACTGGCGGTCAAGGGCACGCAAACGGTCTTGCGTCAGCGGCTGTTGGAGTGTTTCTGTCCATTCAGCGGAAACTGATGCTGAGACCGATGAACTGAGCGATTGATTATGTACCATGGCTTATACCAACTTACGAATGCTAGAGTAGTGGGTGATGGTTGATATTGGGCGATCTATTGCCCGCCAACTTTTTGCACAATCCGCAATTTAGCCGAACGACTGCGTGGATTGTGTTGAATTTCGCTTGGTGTCGCTGTGATTGGCTTCCGTGTAATGATTTCGAGCGTGGGGTGGCGTTCTCGATACCCGGAAAGAGCAGCCAAGTCGGGAACTGAAGTTGCAGCTTCTGCCTGCATCCATTGTTTCACCACACGATCTTCCAAGCTATGAAAACTAATGACGGCTAAGCGGCCGCCCACTTTCAAGAGTCGCAGACATTGAGGCAGGGTTTGGCTTAGTCTTGTTAACTCTTGGTTCACCATAATGCGCAAAGCCTGAAAACTCTGAGTTGCCGGATGAATTCGGCGCCCCCGGCGTCCGCCAACCGCTCGCTCGATGGCATCTGCCAGCTGTTGGGTTGTGTGAAAAGGCCGCTGTTGGACCAAATAGCGAGCAATCCGTCGGCTCTGGCGTTCTTCGCCATACTCAAATAAGAGATCGGCCAGGTCTGTCTCAGACCAAGTATTGACAATCTCTGCGGCGCTTGGGCCAGCTTGTGGATCGAACCTCATATCGAGTGGACCATCCTGTTGAAATGAGAAGCCACGAGCGGCTGTCTCTAACTGAAAGCTGCTGACACCGAGATCCAGCAAAATTGCGTCGACTTCTGTAAATCCGTGTGCCTGGGCTAGTGCCTCGATCTCAACAAAGTTGCCCTGAGCAATGTGTAACCGGCCAGCATCCCGTTCTGCAGCGAAACGTTCACTAACCCGTCGAATCGCCGCCGGATCCGCATCAATGCCTAATACTTGTCCGGTGGGGCTGGATGCAGCCAAGAGTGCTGCGGTATGACCGCCCCCGCCGAGCGTACCATCAATTGCTCGGCCACCAGGCAAGAAATTTAGACCCCCTAAAACTTCGGTCAGTAAGACGGGTGTGTGGGTGGCACCCGCTGAATCGGGAGGAAGCGTAGATCCTGTCGATGGCGGTGTGAGCGATGGTTCTGCTTTGCTGGTCATTTGCTATTTCTCCGAGCAGCCATGACCGAAGCCTAGGGTGCTGCGCTCAGATGTTCAAAGCGGCAAAGAGTTCACCGCTCACCGCATCGCTAGTTAGCTCGTTCATTACTTTGGTATCCCAGTTGTTGGGCTGCCAAAGTTCGAGGAAGCGGCTCATGCCTGCTACGACAATATCGCCGTTGATCTGAGCATAGTCGCGCAACCGCTGACTGATCAGGATCCGCCCTTGTTTATCTGGGATAGCATCTTCAGCGGCACTGAAGAGCAATCGGCGCAATAAAGCCGCTCGAGGATCGGCTAAAGGCAGGCTATTGACTTTTTCGGCTACTTTATCCCATTCGACTATGGGAAATACCATCAAACAGCGGTCTGTGGGGTGGCGAGTCACAACCAAGCCAGCTTCAAGCGCCTCGCGATAGCGCGCGGGAATGGTTAAGCGCCCTTTGCTGTCCAGACTGTGAACATATTCACCCAAAAACATGGGATATTCCAAATCTAGAACATGTGTTCTTTGTGTCCCACTTGGACCGTTAAAATGGCTGTTGATCTAGGGCATATACCCCACTTTGCCCCACCTTCTCCCACATTATAGTATGGTTCATATGATTTGTCTATCCTCTAAAAGTCCTAATTATTGCTGATATTTGGGAAACAAATGAGAGTAAGCTTACGGAATTTGGATATGTGTTCGTGTAGTATTAGAGAGTATTTTTTGCTGATGCACCCCGGGTGAGTATAGGATTTCCTATGGGGTAGGCTACTCTGAACTGTTGGCGAGTCAATGCTTTGATGTTGTACTTTTGAAGGAGCTAATGAGCATGCGATCCTAGTCAATCTCTGCTAGGGAGCTGAAAAATCACTGTTTGGCTTGAGAGATAGTTGACAGTGCTTGTAAGCCGTGCTATAATCTACCAGTTGCGCACGATTTAAATTAATGATCGTTTTGAAAAGTTTAGGGTAGCTAGATCAAAATAATTCAAACCGGACACCAGGAGGTGAACAAGCATCAGAGTGGCAGTGAAGCCTGTCTGAACTTGTTTGCTGAGGTGTCTTATTGTCTTTTCGAAATTATCCTTTGTAGAGGTGATTTGTCGGCTTGGCTTGATTGACACGAACTCCACGTGGAAAGGCCAGGCCATTTTTTGTCGGAATCTATCGGTAAGGCGGCTGAACGGGATTTGTCGTAAGATTTTTGGAAGTTGGCTGGCTTGCGCTCAATGTTGGGTGCTATCCATTTTGTATCTCTAAATATACCCATCGTCGCATAGGCTAGATTTCGATAGTGGTTGTTTGTGTGGGTACTGGTTAAAGTCGTCATTGTTGATACGTTCTTTGTAGAGCTGTTTTGTATAGGTGCTTAGGAGCGAGACGTACATGGCACGAACTAATGGAACTCATTCTGCCAACGGATTGCGCACGCCGATGCGCAAATCCTACGCCCGGACACCGGCCGTCCTCGACCTGCCTCGTTTGACCGAGGTGCAATTGCGCAGCTTCGACTGGTTTAAGGGTGAAGGCCTGCGCGAGTTATTCGCTGAAATCACGCCCATTGTGAGTTTTAATAAGAATTTGGAACTTCACTTTGGCGACTTTTATTTTGGCGATCCGAAGTACCCGGAAGATGAATGTCGGGAACGCGACATCACGTTTTCGGCTCCGTTGTGGGTGAAGGTAAAGCTGGTCAACCGCGATACTGGTGAGATCAGCGAGCAAGAGGTCTTCATGGGTGACTTCCCATTGATGACCGAGTCTGCCACCTTTATCATTAATGGTAGCGAACGGGTGGTGGTGAGTCAGCTGATTCGCTCGCCCGGGGTTTACTTTACTGTCGAGGAAGACCGCTCCACTGGCCGAGAATTGGCCGGGGCGAAACTGATCCCCAGCCGTGGTGCTTGGTTAGAATTTGAGACAAGTAAGCGCGATATTGTCAGCGTGAAGGTTGACCGCAAACGTAAGTTGCCGGTCACTATTCTGTTGCGTGCTATCGGTTTTGGAACCGATGAGCAGATCCGCTCGCTGTTTGCTGATATTGATAACGATCTGGATCATCCTTTTATTGAAGCAACGCTAGAGCGCGATGCGACCAGCAACCCGACTGATGATAACGAGAAGGGTGTGGAAGATGCGTTGCTCGAGTTCTATAAGAAATTGCGCCCAGGTGACCCGCCGACGCTCGACAACGCCAAGAGCTTTGTCCAGAATCTTTTCTTCTCGGCCCGTCGCTATGATCTAGGCCGAGTTGGTCGCTACAAGCTGAATCGCCGCCTGGGGATTGATACCAGCATCGATAATCGCATTCTGACGAATGAGGATATCGTTGCCGTGATCCGGCGCATCATTGACATTAACAATGGCCGTGGCCGCGCCGACGATATCGACCACCTTGGCAATCGCCGCATCAAGACTGTGGGCGAGTTGATCCAAAACCAGCTGCGCATTGGTTTGCTGCGCATGGAACGGGTGGTGCGCGAGCGCATGTCGATCCGCGACCCCGAACAAGTCACGCCCTTGAGCTTGATCAACATCCGGCCGGTCGTGGCGGCTACACGCGAATTCTTCGGTGGTAGCCAGTTGAGCCAATTCATGGACCAGACCAATCCGCTAGCTGAGTTGACGCACAAGCGGCGGCTCAGCGCCTTGGGCCCTGGCGGGTTGC
>CAZMRA010000019.1:0-9562 GCA_964568485.1 uncultured Caldilineaceae bacterium
GTTGGTGGCGCACGGCTTGATCGCTAATTTTGTAACGGGCGAGAAATCCCTCCCGAAAATCAGCATAATTCCCCGCAGCAATCGCTGCGCGGATCTGTTGCATCAGGTTGGTCATAAAATGCACATTGTGAATCGTCCCCAGGCGCAGGGCGTTGATCTCTTCGGCCTTGTAGAGATGGCGCAGATAGGCACGGCTGAAGGTGCGACAGGTGTAACAAGTGCAGTCCGCTTGCACCGGTTTGGGATCGGCCGCGAACTGGGCGCTGCGCAAGTTGAGGCGCCCATCCGGGGTCAGCAGCGCGCCATTGCGGGCTAGGCGCGTCGGCAACACGCAGTCAAAGAGATCCACCCCGCGATAGACGGCCTCGACAATATCCTCGGGCGCGCCGACCCCCATCAGGTAGCGCGGGCGGTCAGTCGGCAAGGCGGGACAAGTCTCGTCCAAGGTTTGATACATCTGCTCCTTGGTTTCGCCCACGGCCAACCCGCCGATGGCGTAGCCGGGAAAATTGAGTGAGCGCAAAAACTCAGCACTTTGCAGGCGCAGATCAGGGAAGATACCCCCCTGCACAATGCCAAACAAGGCCTGATCCGCCCGGGTGTGCGCAGCCTTACAGCGTTCGGCCCAGCGATGTGTGCGCGCCACGGCCTTCACGAGATAGTCATACTGGTCGGGCACGGCGCATTCATCAAAAACCATGGCAATGTCCGGCCCAAGCGCTTGTTCGATCTCCATCACCAACTCAGGCGTGAAGCGGTGAAGGCTCCCATCAATATGGCTGCGGAAGGTGACACCCTCCTCATCCACTTTGCGTTGATGGGCCAAGCTAAAGACTTGGAAGCCCCCCGAATCGGTGAGAATAGGGCCAGACCAGCTCATAAATTTGTGCAAGCCCCCCAGTTCTTCAACCAACCTGTGGCCCGGGCGCAAATAGAGGTGATAGGTATTGGCCAAGATCAACTGGCAATTGGCTTCGACCAGATCACGCGGGTCGAGCGTCTTGACATTCGCCAACGTCCCCACCGGTGCAAAGGCAGGCAATTCGATCGTCCCATGTGGGGTTGTAAAGCTGCTGAGCCGCGCTTGGCCCGTTTGTTGACGAAGTGTCAAACGAAAATTTTCGGTCATACCCTATCACTCACCACCCATTTTATCCGTACCAACTGCAAGTAGTTGGCCGGATAGTCACCAATCAATCCCAGAATAAATCGACATCTTACCGTAGGCTGCCATAAAAGTCCATCTTATCGTGATTCGTTGCTTTCACGGTACTCTAACGCGTGCTGGTTTGACACCAAGGCTTCTATCTGGTAAGACGTACGCATACATAAGGCTTACTGCTCGTTGAAGCTGAAGCATGAAGCGTGTGGCTGTTTGCTCTAGTTGCGCCCTGCGAAAAGCTTGCCTGGTCAGGACTCCGTCAAAAATCTCGGTTATGAAATGATGGCTCTGTGCTTGCACACCCATAGACATATAACCCTAAATCTCTGTGAGGGCTATGAAACTTTCTTCCACACACACATTCCCGCAGCGCATGTCTGGTATTGGTGGACTGGGGCTGCTCCCCCTGTTACAGGTTGATGGTGTTAGCGCAACCGATTGGATTGCCGAGTGGGTGATCAAAATCATGGAAACCTTGGGTGGGCCCGGAGCAGGGCTGATCATTGCACTCGAAAACCTCTTCCCACCGATCCCCAGCGAAGTGATCTTGCCATTAGCTGGCTTTACGGCGAGCCAGGGCAACATGAGTTTGGCTGGCGCACTCTTTTGGACAACGCTCGGGTCTGTGGTCGGGGCGGTGATGCTTTACGTGATCGGGGCACTCTTTGGCCGCGCTCGGGTACGTGCCATCGTCAACCGCTTGCCCTTAATTGAGCTTTCGGATGTTGATAAAGCCGAAGCTTGGTTCGAGAAACATGGGGTTAAAAGTATCTTCTTTGGCCGTATGGTGCCGCTCGTGCGGAGTTTTATTTCAATCCCTGCAGGTCTAGAACGGATGCCGATCGGGACCTTCCTCCTCTTTACCACGCTTGGTAGCTTGATTTGGAATACGATCTTTGTGATGGCTGGCTACGTCCTGGGTGAAAACTGGTGGTTGGTGGAACACTATGCGGGTTATTTTTCCAAGGGCGTGGTGATTGTAGGGGGTCTCGCAGTAGTCGGTTTTCTCATCTATCGTTTGTTCAGCAGCCGGACCAAACCGAGCAGCGAAACTTCACTCTCATAATCCGGCCTTCTCACAAAACTGTGGCTCAGTGCCAGCACTGACGACGGCCGACACGAGTCATAGCTGATGATACAGTAACTTCCCCACAACCGCTTTTAGTGAGCAGACCGCGTCAACGTGATCACCACCGATTTCGAGGTAGGTGTATGGCTGCGGTCTGCTTTGCTATCGATTGGCACCAAGACGTTCGCCTCAGGGAAATAGGTGGCCGCACAGCCCTGCGGAATCGAATAATCGACAATCACAAAGCGCCGGGCGATCCGCTCGATCCCATCAAAGTGGCTGACCAAATCGACAACATCGCCAGGAGCAAACCCAGCTGATTCAATGTCTTTGGCATTCATCAGCACCACTCGCCGCTCATTATGGATCCCACGATAGCGGTCGTTGAGGTCGTAGACTGTGGTGTTAAATTGATCGTGGCTGCGAATGGTCATCATGATCAACTGGCCAGGCAGGAGTTTGTGGTGCGGCAATTCGTGGACTGTAAACAGCGCCCGCCCATTCGGTGTCTCAAAGCGGCCCTCCCGTGCAGAGTTGGGCAAATAAAAGCCGCCCGGCTGGCGCACTCGTTGATTATAGTTCTCGAAGCCGGGAATCACCTGCTCAATATGATCCCGGATGCGGTCGTAATCCGCGGCCAGCCCCAGCCAATCGACCGTGGAGCGCTCGCCAAAGACTCGGCGGGCCAAGCCAGCCACAATCGCCACTTCGCTGCGCAGATGGGGCGAACCCGGCGGCAGTTGTCCTCGCGAACGCTGCACTACCCCCATCGAATTTTCTGTGGTGACAAATTGCTCACCACTGGCTTGCTCATCAATCTCGCTGCGCCCCAAACAGGGCAAGATCAATGCCTGCTGCCCCGTGACCAAGTGTGAGCGATTGAGCTTGGTGGAAACTTGGACGGTCAAGCGGCAGCGACGCAAAGCCTCGGCCGTGTACGCCGTGTCGGGCGTGGCGGAGAGGAAATTCCCCCCGAGGGCAAAAAAGACGCCGACTTTGCCCTCGTGCATCGCTTTGATCGCAGCGACTGTGTCGTAACCATGCTCACGCGGAGGCGCAAAGTTAAACTCAGCGGCTAACTTATCCAGAAAAGCTGGCGGGGGTTTCTCCCAGATGCCCATCGTGCGGTCGCCCTGCACGTTGCTGTGACCACGCACTGGGCAAAGACCTGCACCGAGTTTGCCGATCTGCCCCCGCAACAGATGCAGATTGACGATCTCTTGAATGGTGGCGACGCTATTTTTGTGCTGGGTCAGCCCCATTGCCCAACAGGTGATGATGCGCTGGGCAGAGGCGAAGTGGCGGGCGACTTGGCGAATCTGGGCCTGATCAATGCCGCTCTGTTCGACGATCTCATCCCAAGAAACGATCTCCAACGCGGCGACAAATTCGGCAAAACCCGTGGTTTGGACCTCGATAAAGGCATGATCGAGCACCTGCCCTGGATTGGCGGACTCTTCCTCCAGCACCACCTTCATGATGCCTTTGAGCAGGGCCATATCGCCGTTGATGCGCACCTGCAAAAAGAGATCGGTCAAATCGGTGTGGAGCCCCAACATTCCGCCCACTTCTTGCGGGTGGCTAAAGCCCATCAGGCCAGCTTCGGGCAGCGGATTGGCGGCAATGATAGTGCAGCCGTTGCGTTTGGCGGCTTGCAGCGCCGTCAACATGCGCGGGTGATTGGTGCCCGGATTCTGACCGATCAAAAAGATCAGGTCGGCGTGCTGAAAATCATCCAGCGTCACCGTACCTTTGCCGATCCCAATCGCTTCGCTCAGGGCAACGCCGGATGATTCGTGGCACATGTTCGAACAATCGGGAAGATTGTTGGTGCCGAATTGGCGCACAAAGAGCTGATAGAGAAAGGCAGCTTCGTTACTGGTGCGCCCCGAGGTGTAAAAGACCGCTTCATTGGGGGAGGCCAATCCATTGAGCTCGTCGGCGATCAGCGAAAAGGCCTCGTCCCAACTGATTGGCTCGTAGTGGGTCGCCCCTTCCCGCAAGACCATTGGCTCGGTCAAGCGCCCTTGTTTGTTTAACCAGTGATCACTTTGGGTAGAAAGTTCAACGACGCTATGTTGGGCGAAAAAGTCCGGCGTAACACGCTGTACGGTTGCCTCATCGGCGAGAGCGCGGGCACCATTTTCGCAAAATTCGACTGTATTGCGCTCATGGTCAGGATCTGGCCAGGCACAACTGGGGCAATCGATGCCATCGGTTTGGTTGAGGCGCAACAGCGTAATCGCCCCCCGTGAAACGCCCATCTCTTCCCAAGCATAACGCAGCGAGGACGTCACAGCGGGAAGACCGCCAGCCACTTTTTTGATTCGGTGTCGTTTCAGGGCACGTAAGGTAGTAGGAGGTTCACTCTGCACAGCGGCACGCACATCAACAGGTGCATCAATAGCAACATCTGAGTCAGACGGCAGCTCACTTCGTTGTTTATCTGCCAAGGATGGATTCATGGTAAGTTCATTCCAACTTCTATAGGCGCTTCCAAATCGCGCAAACTCTTCAACCCTTTCTGCGGATGCCAAAACGTCCCATCGAGGGCGTCTCGGTGGGTGTTTTCTCCAAAGCGCTGGGTATCGATGACAACTGCACGGATGCACTGAATACCAAGGAGGTAAGGAGTTTATTGCTGCAACTGCATCCATGCTGGGAATTGAATCTCAAAGCCAGCGGGCACAGGACGCTTGAGATTCAAGCATAGTATAGGGGAAATTACGCGGAATTGCAACCAAGTCTCACAGCACAGGCCGAGCCGCCATGTTGACGAAGGACGAGACTAGCCCGTCCTTCGTCAATCGTTTGTCAATGGCTTAGCGCTGGATCAACGGCAAGAAGAGCGGCTGTGGCCCCTCAACCGGTTGCACTGTAATGGTGATAGTTACCGTAGCCGTCGCGCGGCCCCCTCGGCCATCACTCACCTGATAGATCAGCGTATCGGTGCCGGTGAAGCCTTGGTTGGGCGTATAGACGATCCGCTGATTCTGGACGACGGCGCTGCCATGACTCGGCGCAGTCGTAATGGTCATCGTCAGTGGATCGCCATCGGGATCGCTGTCATTGGCCAGTACGTTGATGGTCACAGCCGTGTCGAGCGTCGTCTGTGCACTATCATCACGTGCTACCGGCGGGCGGTTCCCCGGGGGAATCGGTGTTGCCGTCGGCGTTGGGACTGGCGTTGGGGATGGCTGAGCAGCCTTGGTGACTGTGATCGTGATCGTCCCTTCGGTACTGCCACCAAAGCCATCGGTCACGCGGAAGCGCAGCGTATCTTGACCCGCAAAGGTTGCCGCCGCGGTGTAGGTTAGTTTTGGTGCTGTACCGCTGAGCGAACCATGTGCAGGAGCGGCAATCACCGCAAAGGTCAGCGGATCGCCATTGGCATCACTCGCTGTCAGCGTGATAGCCAGGGGCGCACCAGCCACCGTTGTCAAAGCTTGATCACTGGTCACTGGTGCGACGTTGACCACTGTCCACTGGTGGCTGACCGTGGGCCCATAACCGCCAGTCGCATCCTTGCCCCGCACTCGGAAGCTATGCTGGCCATTCGCCAATCCCTTGTGAACCACTGGGCTCTGGCAGGGGACAAAAGCCGCACCATCCAGGGCACATTCATAGGCTACGACGCCGGGATTACCCTGCCAGGTGAAGGTCGCCTCGCGGCTCGGTCCCGAGCTGGTAGGCCCGACCAAGTTGGTGATATCCAACGCTGTGGCATCGACAGTCCAACTGTGCGTGGCGGGGGTAACATCCACAAAGCCGTGGCTGTCAATCGCCCGGACACGGAAGTGATGTTGGCCGCCACTGACGTCCGTGTAGGTGTGGGGACTGGCACACGGCTCGTAGATGCCATCATCCAACTGACAAGTAAAGCCGACCAACTCATTACCACCAGGAATGCCGACAAAGCTAAAGCTGGCGGTCGTTGCCAAAGTAATGGCTGGAGGTCCAGCGGTGATCTGGGTATCTGGCGCAGTGGGTGACGAGAGATCGGTGGCGATCTCTTCGATGGTTTCGGTCACCCGACCGGCACAATCGGTAGCCACCACCCGCAGGGTGAGCGTGCGTCCTTCCGGCGCATTGACCCACTGGGCAGTCTGCCAGAGACCATTGGCAAAGCGCACATCGGTCAGCGGACCGCCATCCACACTTAACTTGACCGAAGCCAAGCAGACCGTGTCACTGGCCGTGCCCTTGAAACGCAGGTAGCCGCTGCCGATCTGCCAGGTGTCGTTGAGCGTCAAGGTCGACGTGTCGATGATTGCCACTGGGGGTTGGGTATCCAGCGTAAAGGTAACTGGATACAGCTTGGTCTGCGCGCCACCGTTCCAGTCCGTAGCTTCGGCCAACAAGGTATGCTGGCCTTCGCCGGGCGGTGTAATGACCAATAATTGCTGGTGCTGCTTGACTGCGTCACCTTGCGCAAAGGAGAGCGTCTCGATTACCGTGCCATTCAGCGACAAAGTCACTTCGCGCAGGGATTGGGCTGCTTCGGCCACTACTTCGACATTCACCGTGCCCGGCGCGGCAACCACGCTGCCATTCTTGGGGGAGACAACCAAGGCGAGTGGCTCGCTACTTGCAGACGCCGAGAGCGTGAGCTGGGCAGAATCACTGGCGCAATTGCCATAAGCATCACATGCGCTGGCCGTTTTGTTGACTTGCGTCGTCGCTTCCCACTGCGTATAGGTGATCGCCAATCCATTGCGAATGGTCAGATCGGGGAAGATGCGCTGCAAGATCGAGCTTTGGTCGAACGAACGCGTCGGTGGCGGCAACTGGTCGCCGGGGCAATCGAAGCGTGTCTCGTCGAGATGGCGGTCTTCGGCCGCGCAGGTATAGTCCACTGCAAAGTAGCGGACATTTGCCTGCGGATCCAGGTAGTTCGCGGTGGTATCCACGGCGGTCAACAGCACCCGCGGCGGCGTGGTGTCGATGATCCCGCGCCAATGGTTGGGCAACACTCGGCGATTGCCCAGCATATCGGTTGTGCGAATATCGAGTTGATATTGGCCCTCGAGCCCCGCCGGAACGTTCAAGCTCCAAGTGCTCTTGGCAATCCCTGCACCACGTTGCGCTAGGCTCGCAGGCAGCCAAGGCCGCGCCGTATATTGGGCCAAGGCAGCCACTTCGTCATCGCTTAATGCACGGTCCAGAATCAGCAGATCATCCAGCAAGCCATTAAAGTGTTCTACCGTGCCTTCTGGGCCACCAATGGCCAGTGGCACTGCACTGGCGAAAGCCACAGTACCAATCGGTTGGCTGGCCACCAGTGCGCCATCGACATAGAGTTTTGTACTGGCGGTTGCTCGATCCACCACCGCAACAAGCTGATGCCATTGGTCATCCACCAAGCTAGGCCCACCCACCACGGTGACAGGAGCGCCACCAAAGAGATTCCATTCAGCACGGCCATCGGCAGCGAGCTTCAACTCGTAGGCCAAATCCTTCGTAATCACGAACCGGTCGGCTGTAGTCGTCTTGATCCAAGCTTGCAGGCTGAAACTTTGCTCAAGCGGAATGTTGAACTTGTCCCCATGATCCAACAGAACCGCGTGCTCACTGGGACCACCCACAAAACGTAAGGCACGATCCATCCGTCCGGCGTCGGCAGCGATGGGGCAAGTCATGCCAACAGCTAACGTGCAGCTTGCATCATGCCCATGGCCAGATCGATCGGCAAAGTAGATCGATGTTGCCGGCTCATCGAACGGCAGATGCAAGATCGCATCGGCCATTGGCAAGACTTGTTCAATCGGCACAAAGCTGACTTCGAGTGTATCAATCCCTACCGGGCTGTTGACATCGGTGATGAGCCCACCAATAGTGAGGGTGCCCGTAAAGACATGGCGAGCGGCATCATTGGGGTGCAGGATGGCTAGCGGAGCGGCAGCATCTAGATACAACACCGCGATCCCACTATCATCGGGCCCACGATTGCCAACTTGGTCCACGGCTCGCGCATCTACCACGAACCGGCCTGCCGGCTCAGGTTGATCTGGCGGGAAAAGATAATCCAATGTCCAGACACCAATCTGCAAAGTACCAGACTCCATCATGGCCGGTTGCCATCCATTCACAACGAAATCATCGTCGGGCACGAGCGAATTTGTGGTATCGCGCAGCTGTGCCTCTACCGAGCCCGGCACAATGCCGCTCCCGGGGAACGCCCCACCACCGAGGTCCAGATCGCGGGCGTTGAAGCGCAAAGGCGCAAACCACTGCCCGGTTGCCATTCGCGCCGGGATCATCGGGGCAATCGGCCCGAGATATTGATGATCCGGTTCGCTTGCATCGGCGAGGATGGTGATCTCACCCCCCGGCGTTTCAACATTACCGACGCCATCTGTGGCCCGAGTTCGCAGGCGGTAGGAACCAGAATTAACGGTAAAGGGAATTTCAATCAGATCCAGCGGGAAAGTCCAGCTGGCTGTGCCGGTCGCCAATTGCCAGGGCCCCTCGTTGACACTCACTTCCACCTGGCTGATGCCGGAGCCAGTATCCGTCGCACTACCACCGATGATGATCGTCACTGGTGCACTCGGTGGCCCTGCTTGGAGATATTGGCCATGCTGCACCGAATCGATGGTTGAACTTGGCGGATCGCCATCGATCACCACGGCCAAATCCCCTTCCACGATGAAGTTGCCACCAGCCGGTAATTCCGCCGTGACACGACTGGTAATTTCCGCCATTTGCGAAGCGACCGCCGGCAAAACGCCCAACAGACTCGGCTGTGTAACCGTCTGTGGCACCGTAGCAACTGGATCGAAGGGTAGCATATAGTTCAACGTACCACCGCCCAATGGGGCAGGCTGTAAGACCTCCAACGGGCTGGGGTTGAGGGCGACATGGGCCACCACCGTCGTCGTGTAGACAAAATTCTGCCCTGGTCCCAGCAACCCATCTTCATCATCGATGGCGGTGAAGAGCGAAACCGGCGGAATATTCAAGACATTCGGATGGTAGGGATAGCCATTCTGATCCAAGCGCTGGAATGGATCGGCATTTTGGGCAAGTGTGCGCTCGGCCCAATCGCTGATGCCATCCTGGTCCGAATCGGCCGAGAGCGGATTGGACGAAACCCGCACCGAGAAACTTCTATCAGTCAGTACGGGATCCGTAACCGTCACCGACCAGCCACCAGTCCACACGCCCGTAGGCTGGCAAGTCACCGGATCATAGACTTGATGCCAAACTTCTTCTGCATCGGTCAACCCATCGCGATCGCTATCTGCCCGCGCCGGGTCGGTACCGAAGCCGAGCCGCGAGAAGCGTCCGACGCGAAGCCGCCGCGGGCTCCGATCCGCGACGCCGCCGAC
>CAZMRA010000019.1:9572-34162 GCA_964568485.1 uncultured Caldilineaceae bacterium
TCCACGCGGCGGTGGGCTGACAAGTCACCGGGTCATAAACTTGATGCCAGACCTCTTCGGCATCGTTCAAGCCGTCACGATCGCTATCCGCCAGCGCTGGATCGGTACCGAAGTAAGATTCTTGGAAATCA
Source organism: uncultured Caldilineaceae bacterium (assembly GCA_964568485.1). Taxonomy (GTDB): domain Bacteria; phylum Chloroflexota; class Anaerolineae; order Caldilineales; family Caldilineaceae; genus CFX5. Next base: position 9,704 of record CAZMRA010000019.1, read on the forward strand.
GTGAGGCCATCACTATCCGTGTCACAGACTTCAGGCGAGAAACCGATCCCATTCTGGCGTCGTTCCAACTCAAACAGATCGGCCAAACCGTCACCGTCGGCGTCCCAGGTAGTATCATCAGGATCGAGACCGTGGCGGACTTTGGAACGTAGACCGTCGCCATCCGCATCGTACAAGTTTGCAAAACGGCCGTCCCAGGCCAAGCCATAGCCGCCATTGCCCTTATCTACCAAGGCGACAAAGTCAGCCAGCGTTGCCGGGAAGACATCAAAGACGAGTCGTTCGAATGGCGTAGAATGGTTGCCTGCCAGATCGCGCGTATAGCAAACCCCCAGGATCAGCAGCCCCCAACATTCATACGCGGGGATGGCATAGCCCATGTTGATGTAGAAAATCGGCAAACTGCGGTTGAGACCAGCCGGTAGGGCAAAGTTCGTCAGCGAATCGGGCGTTGTATTGGCTTGGGCGCGATACATCGGCGAGACCAGATATTTGCGAGCTTCACTCACCGACCATTGGTTGTTCATCTCGTTCCGCCCAACGCTGAGCGTCGCGGGATTTGTGGACGTCAAGCTATATTTGAAGGTGCTGGTGCGGATATTCTCCGCCGAGTAGAACCACATGTAGGGGTAGATCAGCAACCCGTTGGCCGGATCGGGATCTTTATGCAGCACCGTGGTCGTGATCGGCAAGGTAATCGAGAAGGGATTGCCCGCCACAAAGCCCCGGTTCGGCGCTTGAAAATCCCATTTCGGCACGCCGGTAATAACCAGATCATCGCGGTTGAGATCGACCATGGGGTCATAATTGTAGATCATGTATGCCAGCAATTTGATGGTGGCGTTGCCCAGCGTGAAACAGGCCCCACCCATCCCCGGCACTGTGCGTAGTTCATCCTTCCCCAATTCGCAGATCGCCGTTAGGATCGCGTCAATAAAGGCGATGATACCCGCGATGATCGCTCCAACCACTGTGGCGGAAAGCACGTAGAGCAGAATCAAATAGATAGTTGTTGCAATCGTCTCGGCCAGCGCCCGATTAAACTCAGGGCTAAAGGCTGAGACTTTATTGCTGACCATGCTATAGATAAAGAAGCCCCAGGCCACTGCGACAGCGATCACCGTACCGATCGCCGCGGCGGCGCGGGCGTTGCCGATCACTTCCGAGTTCAGGCCCGCGACGCGCAAGGGGACACCGGCGGCGGAAGCTGCTTTGACCCAATCTTTTAAGGTTAAAATTGGACTGATCACCGAAAGCACGAGGGAGAGACCGATCACCAGCGCCTTAAAGGCGATCTTGCCGCCCAAGTTCCCCACCACAAAATTGAAGATCAAGGTAGTAATCACAGCCGCAATCACGACGACAGCTGCCAGTGCAATCATCACGCCGTAAAAGCGATTGAGGTGGCCGCCGACACGAAAATCGAGGAAGATATTGCCGATCTCTTTGATAATCGTGCCGATCTTATCCCCGCGAAATTCTTTGAGCATCCCACCCAAATACTTCAGGACACTCGTCTGATTCACAAAGCGGGCCATAATGACCTGATTGGCAATCACCTTCACAACGGCACCGCCGCCGCTGAAGGCAGTGCGCACATTCGTTTCTAGGCTGCTATCACTCTGCAGTGAGTAGATTGACGAGACGAGTTGAGTATTCTGTTGCACTACTCGCTGGATGCCCTGCATCAACGCCGCCGCGTAGAGGTGCATCACCATGACGCGGCCCGCACCGATCTCCGCATCGACCGGATCGCCGGGTAATGACTGGCTAGAGGGCGAGCGGGCCTCCAGTTCATTCCACCAAGTCTCCAAGTCACACGGGGCCCACACAGGCGTCGTGCCAACTGGGGCGCAATACGGGGTCCATTTCAGCGCCGTGGTCACCACCAATGGCATGCGCTGCTGTCCTGCAGGTTGCAGATCCAAACGCAAGGCATTGCCAGTCTGCACGACAAAGCCATCGCCAGTGCTCAATTCATCCAACGCCAGTGATCGCGAACGCACTTCTTGCGCGAACATCAACAGCGGTTTGATGGTCTTATCCGCATTCCAGGGGGCCACAAAGTGCGTATTCAAAATCCGCACGGTCTCGGTCATGGCCGTGGAGCTGAGCGCTTGATCGTGGGTTGGGTAATCTTTACGCTCGACCCGCAAAATATTGGGCACGGCCCAGCGCTGCGTCTCCGAGACGGCCCCATTGGTGGTATGATTAAAGCGGCGCACAAGCTCACCAATATCCACATCGCGAGCGTTGTTCCCATCTTGATCGCGACCAGAGAGGAAGGTTTGATCGAGGCCAAACGAGAGGGCAGTTAAAGCAGGCTCATCCTTGAGGTCGGCGTCAACGGCTGGATCTTCATAGGCAATGGCAATCGACACCCCGTGATCTTCTCGTACAGTTAGCCCGGTCAACGTCCAATTGTCGTAATAACTCTGGATAACCTGCGGTAGGTTGGGAATGTAATAACCATTCGCAAGCTTTTGGCACCCCTGGGCGAGATCATCCCCATTCTCCGGGTTGCACGGTTGGTCGTTCAACACCTGTACAACCCAAGCCAGCCGAATGTCGTGCGGCGCGGACCAATTCCCCGTGGGCAGGTAAGGCATCCGCGCGTTGAAGGCGACGCGCTCGCCGGTCGCTTCGTCAGTGATCAGGTTCAACGGTACGTAGACGACCTTGGTGTTGCCATCCGCCGTCAGATCGTTGACCGTGATGTTATACGGGGTGAGAGCGCTCTGCGGGGGGAGGTTCGCCCCCTGATCGGGCACTCTGATCTCCAGCATGGGGATCAGTTTCATATCCCCATACCAATCACTCGCCTGGGGTGAACGACCTTCGGCAACCGCGAGATCCGAATAACGTTTGAAATCAGTATCTTGTACTTGACCTAGAACATCCAACGGCCAGTCGTAGACATTAAACGCATACCAGAGCAGCCGCTCATCCTGCGGGCGCACCTGTAGTTCAACAAAGGTAGGCACGTCGGGTGTCAGGTTGTTGATGGTCAGCTGAAACGGGGCATTTTCGCCAAAAACAGTCGGAATGGCGGTGAAGGGCGCAAGATCTTTTTGATCCGGCACACCGTCGCCATCATTGTCCCGATCAAACAGATCCGGCACGCCATCGCCATCGGTATCATCCGGCAGACCATCTTGATTGTAATCCCACTCTTGACCATCACCGATACCATCCCGGTTGCTGTCTACTGAGCGCGGATCGGCGAACCAATCCTGACCGCCCAGCGAGAAACCGCGCACCTCGAGTTGATCGGGGATACCATCTTCATCGGTATCGTCATAGGTGGGGTCTGTCCCAAGACTCAACTCCTCGTAGTCGGTCAAACCATCGCTGTCCGTATCCACACCAGCCTGCATGAAGGGCGCGGCCAAATCACTTTCCCAAGGCTGGCGTGCATCAGCGGAGGCAAGCGCAACTTGTAGCGGATTTTGGTGGGGATTCCACTGGGACTCATTAGCAGCGGAAGCAAAGTCACGAGCTTGGTCCATTTCGGTCCGTTGCTGCTCCTGAGTTGCCGCTTTGGCATTTTGCCCATCAATAAAGGAGATCTGCTTAAAATTGCTCAACAAGGGGCCGCCCAGCACGCTGAAAATCAATGCGAGGGACAATGCTTGTTGCAGTGTGCGTCGGTGGCGAAAATACAAGATTACGCATGCCACCCCAGCCAATGGCAAGACACTGACCCACGGCATGGGATTGGTCACCCCATTGAGCAGGGCAAATCCCAAACGCGCCGCAGCGGATTGGCTGGGCAGTTCACCAAACTGCGAAAAGTTGATGGTCAGTTGGGCGTTGACAGATTCGTCATTTTGCTCGGGGAATTGTAAGAACAAAACTTGGCGTATGGGCAGACCCTCTTCGTTCACCCACAACTCACCATGACCGGTCATCTGCTGGTAATATTCGAGTTCACTCAGGCGTATGCCCGGTGGCAATTCCCCTTGTTGGCGAAGGGTCTCTTCCAGTTGTTTGCGCAGATGGACCGCCAAGGTGTCACCATCCAGCGTAAAGGTGTAACGGTTCGCCGAACGCAGCAGCACAGGGGTATCAGAATCGGCCGGTTGCAAGGTGACATCCTGCACCGCCACCAAAAAGGCCATAAAGTCACCTTGAGGGGCCACCCCATCGAGCGCGCCCTCACTTTCTTGCCATTCGCCGGACCCTTGGCGAATGTACGTTTTACCCTGTACCATCCGCACCGAAACGGCGCTCTCCGGTTGGGCCACGCTGCCGCCCTGCGACCAAAGTTGTAATTCCAATAGTTCCTGCTGGAGATCGGTCTCACCCGTCAGATGCAACTGTTCGGTGCGGCTGGTGTGCCCCACATTGGTAATTGTTGCACTGGGGAGCGTGCGCTGCAGAATATCGCCGTTAAACCGATACGAACCGGCTAACCGGGCTCGTTCCCAAGCCGCAGTGACGGGATCAACACTGGCCGCGTAGGTCAACCAGGGCAAGCCCCCAATCACGCCCAGGCACAATACAAAAAGCACCAAGATCGTAACTGGTGCACTTCGATAGGGAATTAACAACCGCATAACTCCTCCTAAGCCTTTACGCTATTAAGATATCGAATAGTCAGCAGTCCGTGAGCTGAACTCAGGAGCTGAAGAATAGGTTGTTTTGCCAGTGGACTTTGTAGGGGTATGTGCAGATTCTAGTAAAAGAACGTTTCCAAAGCGTTTCCAAATTGCACGGATATCTTGGTGGATTGTGTCTGCCAGGCTATAATTGGCACAGCTGACTTGCCCCCCCATGTTGCAACGTTATGACCCATCTATCGCTCACCTTTCTAGGGACATTCAAGGTCACAGCTGGCGAGCTCACGCTTCGTTCATTTCGTACTGACAAAATGCGTGCACTGCTCGCTTATCTGGCCTTAACCCCTCCCTATAGCCATAGCCGGGAGCAACTGGCGGCCCTCCTTTGGCCCGAAAGAGATCACAAATCCGCACTCTATAATTTGCGCTTAACACTGCATCGTCTGAATCAGACCCTCGATGAGGCAACACCTGGGACAGCCGCTCGTGTATTGACGCTCACCCGCACGAACGTTGAATTTCATCCGCTGGCTGTGCAGAGCGATGTTGCACACTTCCGCAAGTTGCTGATCGCGAGTGAGTCCCACTCACATATTTCATTGGTCAGGTGTGAACTTTGTTTGGCCCAGCTTCAACAAGCGGTGGACCTCTATCAAGGGGAGTTGCTGGCAGGGTTGGGCGCTTCTGATACCCCTGCCTTTGAGGAGTGGCTTCTCTTACAGCGCGAAGTACTCCATCAACAATTACTCTCAACGCTGCACACACTGAGCGCCGCTTATGAAGCCCGGGGGGATGAGAAAAAGGCTTTGGCCTATGCGCAGCAGAAATTGAGCCAAGATCCCTATCTCGAAGAAAGCCATGTTCAAGTAATGCAGTTGCTGATCCGCCTGGGGCATCGAGAACAGGCACTGGTACAGTACGAACGTTGCCGCCGCTATTTGTACGAAGCCTTTGGGGTTGAGCCACGCGCAGAGACGCAGGCGCTCGCTGAACGGCTCCGTAGCCGCGACGGGCTGCAGGCACCACCCATTCACCAAGCGCAGCAGCTGCTATCCACCCGGATGCGCCACAACTTGCCCGCTCAGACCACGACATTTTGGGGGCGCAAGCGAGAATTAAAAGAATTAATCGCCTATTTGCAGAAGCCAACACGGCGCCTGCTCACTTTGGTGGGGCCGGGTGGTATGGGCAAGACGCGGCTGGCGTTGGAGATCGCCCACCGCATGCTCCCAAAATTCGACGATGGCATCTTTTTTGTCTCACTAGCTGCGCTTACGGATCCCACCCTGGTGGCTGCAGCCATCACCACTGCGTTGAACTTGACGCTGTCGGGTGACTTACCACAAGCTTTGTATCAGGCGCTGCATTCGAAAAGGCTTTTGCTGATCCTCGATAATTGCGAACAGCTTCTGCCCGCATCGCTCGTAACGCGTGAAATGCCTCTGCCCCCTAACCAGTTATCGAGCTTTGTGCAGCTGGTGACTGAGTTGTTGCAACAGGCGCCCAACCTCTGCATTCTTGCCACTTCGCGCGAGCGACTGAATCTGCGCGCGGAGTGGCTGTACCCCATCGAAGGGATCGATTTCGCACCCGCGACAATCGCAACCGCATCCGAGAGCGCGGCAGTTCGTCTCTTTGAGGAAAGTGCGCAACGCCTGCAACCCAACTTCCGCATAGATGAGACCAATCTGTCGGCTATCCTCCAGATTTGCCAGCTAGTAGAGGGAATGCCCCTCGGCTTGGAGTTAGCAGCGGCTTGGGTTGAGCAACTATCTCCGGCAGGAATTGCCCAACAGCTCGCTCAGAATGGGGCCATGCTTGCGGTGAAATGGAACGATCTGCCCGATCGGCAGCGCAGTATGCAAGCTACGTTTGCTTGGTCTTGGCAACTATTAAGCCGGGATGAACAACAGCTGTTGCAACAGCTTGCCATCTTTCAGGGAGACTTTACCGATCTAGCCGTCAAATCCATCACCGGTGCTTCGCTGCACGCATTGACTCGGTTGCAACAAAAGTCACTGGTCCGAAGCAGAGCGATTTCGCCCGTAGCAGCCAAGTTGCCTAGGGTTGAGCAAAGCCGCCGCTATTATTTGCATGAATTGGTGCGTCAATTTGCCGAAGAATCGCTCAAGACCCGTCCCGATGAATACGATCGAATTGCCTTGCGGCACGCCACCTACTATCTGCAATTTGTTGCCGAGCGCGAACTGCCCTTAGCTCGTGCCCAAGCCCGTCAGGCAACGCTGGAAATCCAAGCAGAAATCAGTAATATTCGCCAAGCCTGGCTTTGGGCAGCCACCTACCAACAATTTACCCTCCTCAACCAGAGTGTCTATGGACTATGGCAATTTTATATCTTGAACGGGCTCACGGCTGAAGCGACCCAGCTATTTCAGGTGGCCATCCAAGCACTCCAGGCTGTGCTCCCCAATGGGGGCCCAGTAGATGAGCGCCAGTTGCTCTTCGGCAAATTATTGAGTATGCAGGCCTATCTATTCAATCGACAAAATCGGAATGATGAGGGCTGGCGCCATGCAACCCAAGCGGCTCAATTCTACCAAGCCCAGCTAGCACACCTGCCTGCTGACACCCCCTACTGGCACGCCGGACAAGAAGTTGGGATCCTAATTGGCTGTATCCATGGTTTGCTCATCGCGTTACGGTTAGAATTAGAGCCCGCGCGCCAGGAATTCGAACAAGTCTTGATCAATGTGGCGAGTCTGCAGCAACGGGGACCAGTGAGCGAGCTCGTGCTCGATGCCGAATGGATGTCCCATCTCTATTTGGGGGTGATCGCGCGCACACAAGACGATTCAAACACCGCCCGGGAGCGAGTGCAGTGGGCCGCAACAAGGTGCCAACAATTGGGCAAGCTGCGCGGCCAGTTAAATTGCCTGAGCAACTTGGGCGCGATTGAAATGCTCGCAGGTAACTATCAAGCGGCACGCCAAAGTTATGAGCAGGTGCTGTACTTAACGCAAAACCTTGGCTACCGCTGGATCGAAGCAGTCCAACTAGTCGAATTGGGCTGTACTTTGCGTGAACTCGGTGAATATAGTCTCGCCCTGGAGAAGCTTGAAAATGGCTGGATGCTCCTCCAGGAGATGGACAAAGAAAATATCGATCTCTTTGCCATCAGTGAACTTACACGGCTAGAAAGTTTTCTGGGCCGGTTTGAACGAGCGCGGCACTGGCTCACCTATTACAATGCTGCGAATGAACTTGGCACAAACTTTTATACCTACGAAGAGAAGTGGCTCGCCGAAGCTGTGTTGGCCCTGCAACAAGCCGATTATCCCGCAGCGATCACAGCCGCAACCGCAGCCTGGGAGCTGGTGCGCGAGACGGGGAGCCGTCTGCTCAAAGCGCACAGCCAAACCTTGCTCGGCCATGCGCAAGTGCACTTAGGCCAGTGGGCAGAGGCCCGAGCAGCCTATCAAGTCGCTCTACAGCATTACCAGGCACTAGACCGCCTTGCCTTGGTCATCGAAGCCCAAGCCGGTCTGGCGACAGTGGCCTTGGCCGAGGCCGACCATGAGCAGGCACTTAGCCTGGTTGAAGAAATCTTGCCAGTCATGGCCAAACACGCTCAATTTGGACTATACGAACCTTTTCAAGTTCAGTTGTCTTGTTACCACGTTCTGGCTGCGCATCATGACGTCCGTGCCCACCAGATCTTGCGACAAGCGCAGAACCAGTTACAAAAGTACGCCCAGCGGATCGTGGAGCCAACACTACGTCATTCTTTTCTAGAGAATGTGCCGCTCCATCTCACCATCCAAACGCTTGCCCACTCGTTACCAGCGCGGACGCCTTAAATCATGTCAACACCTCTGCTCACCACCAAGCTCTATATGCCGCCGCCCCGGCCAAAGTTGGTTGCACGTCCCCGCTTGCTCCACCTGTTGGAGGCCGGGCTACACCACAAGCTGACCTTGATCTCCGCGCCGGCTGGCTTTGGCAAAACCACCTTGATCAGCGCGTGGCTGACCCAGTATGGCCACCCTGCGGCTTGGCTCTCCTTGGACGAAGCGGATAACGTTCCGCCCCGCTTTTTGCACTACTTGATTGCGGCCTTACAAACTATTGTCCCGGGGCTCGGTGCCGGTGCATTGGCGAGCTTACAAGCGCCCCAGCTATCTAGCCCGGCCATCCTCACCACCATCCTAAACGAGATTGCGGCCATCCCTGAACGGCTGCTGCTCGTCTTGGACGATTACCATGTCATCGACGCTCCAGAGGTCGATCAGGCCCTCACTTTCCTGGTGGAGCACCTGCCCGCGCAACTACATTTGGTGATCACAACGCGAGCGGATCCGCCTTTGCCGTTGGCGCGGCTACGGGCTCGCGACCAATTGACTGAGCTGCGCGCCGGAGATTTGCGTTTCACCATTACCGAGAGCGCCGACTTCCTCCAAGATGTGATGGGGCTCGCGCTTTCGCCGGCCGATGTCACGACCTTGGAAAAGCGCACCGAGGGATGGATTGCTGGTCTACAACTAGCCGCGCTTTCATTGCAAGGGCAAACCGGCAGCCACGCATTTCTCCAGTCGTTTACGGGCAGCCATCATTTTGTCTTGGATTACCTCATGAGCGAAGTGTTGCAACAACAGCCCGCCGAGATCCAAGATTTCTTACTCTACACGTCCATCCTCAATCGTCTCTGTGGCCCTTTGTGCGATGCACTATTAGCCGATCACCCAACCCTTGCCACTCGCCCGGCGCAAACGGTCTTAACCGCATTGGAACGCGCCAATTTGTTCATCGTGCCCCTAGATAATGAGCGCCGCTGGTATCGCTATCACCATCTATTTGGCGACTTGTTGCGGCAACGCTTGGCAGCCACGGATTCGCCCGACCGCGTGGCACTTTATCACCGCCGGGCCAGCCGCTGGTTTGCCACCCAGGGGCTCGATCTAGAAGCTTTTCAGCATGCAGTAGCCGCGCAGGACGTGGATCTGGCAGCAGATTTGGTGGAAGGGCAGGGGATGCCGCTGCATTTTCGCGGCGCTGCCTTACCCGTGCTCAACTGGTTAGAAACGCTACCCAGTGCGGTGCTGGATCGGCGGCCGGGGTTATGGGTGATCTATGCGTCGGTGCTACTATTTGTTGGGCAAATCCCACGCGTCGCCGAAAAAATTCAACGGGCCGAAGCGGCCCTCGCCCCCTATCTCGCCGATCGCGAAGCCAGTGCCGAAGACCGGGACTTGCTGGGGCACCTAGCGTCTATCCGAGCGAGCTTGGCCGTCGCCACGCATGATGTCCCGGCCATCATTGCCAATTCGCGTCACGCACTGGAATATCTACATCCCGGGAATGTACCTGTCCGCACTGCGACGGTTTGGACTTTGGGTCATGCCTACGAATTGCAAGGCGAACGCGCCGCGGCCCAGCAAGCCTACCGCGATGCGCAACAGACCAGCGCGGCGATTGGGCATCTGATCATCAACTTGATGGCGAGCCTGGGGCTGGGCCGGATGCAAGAATTGGACAATCAACTGAGGTTGGCAGCGGAGACCTATCACCAAGCGCTGCGCTTGGCTGGTGATCCGCCGGTGCCTGTGGCGTGCGAAGCTCACTGCGGGTTGGCGCGCATTCACCTCGAGTGGAACGAGCTTGAGCTTGCCGAGCGGCATGCGCAGCAAGCGATACAACTGGCCCGTCAGCTAGAAAACACAGACCGCGTTGTCGCCTACGAGATCGTGCTGGCCCGCCTCAAGCTTGCGCAAGGTGATGCCAACAGGGCATTGGCCCTGCTCAGCCAGGCGGAACGGATTGCCAATCAACAGCAATTTGGCCATCAAATCGGCGATTTGATAACGACGCGGGTCCAGCTCCTGCTCGCCAGTCCTTCGGCAACCAACCTAGCAACGGCGGCAAAATTGGCCCACGCGCATGCACTGCCACTCAGCCAAGCCCGCGTCGCGTTGGCGCAGGGTGATCCACGCACGGCCCTGAACTATCTACAGCCGTGGCAACAGCAGGTTATCACAAACAGCTGGGCGGATCAGCAACTCAAAACGCTGATTGTTCAGGCGCTTACCTACCAACTGCTGGGCGAGCAAGAAGAAGCATTGGCCTACTTGGGTGCAGCATTCGCCCTGGCCGAGCCCAACGGATTCATCCATAGCTTTGTGAATGAAGGGCCAAGCATGCGTCAGCTCTTAGCGCACGCGGCAGACCGCAAGATCATGCCTGCGTATGTGCAGAAATTGTTGGCCGCCTTCCCAGCCACCTTCCCAACGCCATCCCCATTGATCGACCCGCTCAGCCCGCCTGAACAAGAAATCCTCCGCTTGATCGCCGCAGGTCTCTCCAATCAGGCCATTGGCGAACGCCTCTTCCTCGCACTCGACACGGTCAAAGGGCACAACCGCCGGATCTTCGAGAAGCTACAAGTGCAACGGCGCACCGAAGCGGTTGCCCGTGCCCGCGAGTTGGGTCTTCTCTAGCAATAACACCCTGTTCAACACCAAAGTGTCTATACACGCGCCTAGCCGACCGCTATGCTCTTGGGCATGCAGCAATCGCTCCAGTGGACAGGTTCAGCGCAGCGAGTAGAGACCATGATTGACCATAACGACACGCAATCGCCAGAACATCTATCACAAATTTATCAAATCAAGCTCAAAGGCAAGCTCGGCGAGGAGTGGGTCACTTGGTTTGAGGGGCTGACGATCACCTATGAGGCGAGCGGCGACACGCTATTAACCGGCCCCGTGGTCGATCAGGCTGCGCTCCACGGTTTGCTAAAAAGAGTACGCGACTTAGGGATCCCCCTGTTGCTGGTCCGTGCGATGTCAGACGAAAGTTCTGCTGGTTAATCCATGCTAATTGATACGAATCCGGAGTCACCCATGAAAGCATTGACTTATTTAAGCTATGGTTCGCCCGATGTCTTGCAGCTACGGGAAGTCGCCATGCCAACCCCAGCGGATCACGAAGTTTTGGTGCGCGTCTATGCCGCGGCTGCCAATCCGCTCGACTGGCATTTTCTGCGTGGCAGCCCATTTTTGATGCGTCTCGGTACAGGTCTGACGAAACCCAAACATCCCTTCCTGGGTGCCGATGTTGCAGGGATCGTGGAGGCGGTCGGGCGCCAAGTCACTCAGTTCAAGCCGGGTGATGCTGTCTTTGGGGATCTCTCGTCGACGAAATTGGGCGCTTTTGCGGAATATGTCTGTGCCCCTGCCGAGAGTTTTGTGTTAAAGCCAAAACAGCTCTCGTTTGCCGAAGCAACCTCAGTGCCGGTTGTGGGGTTTACAGCATTGCAAGGGCTGCGCGATAAAGGCAAGGTGCAGCGCGGGCAAGCGGTCTTGATCAATGGCGCTTCTGGCGGTGTGGGGAGCTTCGCCGTGCAGATAGCGAAAGCCTTTGGTGCCGAAGTCACCGGTGTCTGTAGCGGCCGCAATCGAGAACTTGTCCACAGCATCGGTGCGGATCATGTGATTGACTACACGCAAACAGACTTTACGCGCACTGGCCACACCTATGACCTTATCTATGATACGGTGGGCAATCGCTCACTCTTTGAGTACAAACGCGCCCTGAAACCGCAAGGCCGTTGTGTGATCGCTGGCTTCGATACCCTAACGCGCCTGCTCGAGCATGGGCTGGGGGGCGCTTTGCTCTCGCTTATCAGCCGCCAGCAGATTGGGCTCATGGGTTCGGCGCAGTCCAATCAACGCGACTTATTGACGATCAAAGCGCTGATCGAGACCGGGCGGGTCCGGCCGGTGATCGATCGCACCTATCCCCTGGCTGAAGGCGCCGAGGCCATCCGCTACCTGGAGACGGGGCGCGCCCGTGGCAAGGTGATCATCCAAGTCCGCTCAGAAAAAGGAGAGGAATGATGCGAGCTGTTATCTGCCCTGCGTATGGGCCACCCGATGTTTTACAACTTGGCGATGTGCCTACCCCCAGCCCGAAGCCGAATGAAGTGCTGGTCAAAATTCATGCGGCATCCGTTGGCCCGGCCCATTGTGCCTTCCGCAAAGGCGACCCCTGGATCATCAAATTGTTCTACGGGCTGAGCAAACCGCGCCAGCCAATCCCAGGCTCGGAGTTTGCCGGAGAAATTGTGGCTGTGGGCAGTGAAGTCCAAACCTTTCGGGTTGGTGAGCGGGTCGTTGGTCTCAACTTGTTTGGTACCTATGCCGAGTATATTTGTCTGCCCGAAACTGCGTTGCTGGTTTCCATGCCCCCACAGATGAGCTACGAAGAGGCCGTTGCGATCAGCGATGGCGCTTTGACAGCTTTGGTTTTCCTGCGCGATGGCGCCCATTTGCAACCTGGACAACGAATCTTGATCAACGGCGCTTCTGGGGCGGTGGGGAGCGCGGCGGTGCAACTGGCCAAGTATTATGGCGCCAACATCACCAGTGTGTGCAGCAGCCGCAAGCTGGAGCTGGTCAAGTCATTGGGGGCAGACCAGGTAATCGATTACACCAAGAGCGATTTTACTGCCAGCGGTGAACGCTATCATTGCATCTTGGATGCAGTCGGCAAGCGCTCTTTTGCCGATTGTCAAGCCGCACTCACTGACCACGGCATCTATCTTACGACGGTGTTGACCATGGGGAATTTGCTCGACATGGCCCGTACAGCCATCCGTCCTGGCAAGAAGGCCCAACTGATCACTGCGGGCCTACGCCAGAACCGGGAAAATCTGGCCTTCCTTAACGAACTCTTTGAAGCAGGCCAGCTGCGTGCGGTGATCGATCGCAGCTACAGTTTGGAACAAGCCGCCGAAGCGCATCGCTATGTGGAAACAGAGCGCAAAATTGGCAATGTCATCCTCAAGGTGGTAGACAACTAGCAGTCCTATCAGCCCCCACTTGTCCTGTGATTCTCCTGTCCGGGGTTTTGCCGCGGCCAGCGTCGGCGTTACAATGGGTTGCGGCACCCAGCAAACCACTTGCGGTCCGCACCCCACGCCGCAATCTATACAACGCATCAAAGAGGAGAATGCATGGATATTAATATCATGATCGAAGGCCAAGATGGCTTAAATTGGCCCCGCTTTCAGCGCTTGGCCCAGGCCGTTGAAGATCTAGGGTTTGCCGGGCTCTTCCGCTCGGATCACTTCACCAACGCCGGTCCGCCGGATAAGGATTCGCTCGAATTATGGGTCTCGCTTACCTGGCTGGCCGGCCACACCAAGCGCATTGAGTTTGGCCCCATGGTTTCGCCCGTCTCGTTCCGCAATCCCGTCTTTACCGCTCGCATCGCCAAAGATGTTGACGATCTCTCCGGGGGGCGCTTGACCCTGGGTGTGGGCGCAGGCTGGCAAGTGCGCGAGCATGAGAATTTCGGCTTCCCGCTGCTCGACATTCCCCAACGCTTCGCCCGCTTCGAAGAAGGGTTGGATGTGATCAGCTCGCTGCTGCACAGCGATGAACCGGTCACGTACCAGGGCAAATATTACCAACTCAGCGAGGCGATCTTGCTGCCGCGACCGCAACGCCCCGGTGGCCCGCCCATTCTGATCGGCGGCAATGGTGAAAAGTTGACGCTGCCGCTGGTGGCTCGCTATGCCGACGAGTGGAATGGCGTCTTTTTGCCGCTCGATCAATACGCCGAGCGCAGCCGCAAGCTGGATGAATTGTTAGCTGCACGCGGCCGCCAACCGAGCGAAGTACGCCGCTCGTTGATGACCGGCATCTTCTTTGGCCGCACCGACAGCGAACTCAAAGCCCGCCTGGAACGGACCGGCCGCACAGCCGAAGAATTGCGCAGCCGCGGCGCGATCGTGGGCACACCCAACGAAGTCAGCGACCAATTGGCGCAGCGGGCCGAGATTGGCATCCAACGAGTGATGTTGCAGTGGCTTGAACTCGATGATCTCGATGGCTTAGCCGGCCTGGCCGATGCTGTTCTGAAATGACGGTAGACGCGAGTGAATGGTAGCTGACAGCTATCAATCCCCTGTCGTCTGTCACCAAAGGAGGAACGCATGGAAGTTGCACCTGGCATCCACCGGATCGAAGCTCCCCTTGGCGAACGCTTTGTCGCGATGTATCTGCTCGTCGGCGATGAAGCAGCGTTGCTGATCGATACGGGCATGGATCGGATGCCGTATGACTACATTTTGCCCTATTTGGATCAAATTGGGGTCTCGCCCCAGAAGATTCGCTACGTCGTCACCAGCCATGCTGATTTTGACCACACGGCCGGCAATGCTTCGATGCGCGAACTTTGCCCGGCGGCCATCTTCTTGTGCCATGCGCTGGATCAAGCCATGATCGAAGATGTGGAGACGATGATCCGCGACCGCTACAGCGAACTCGAAGCCGACCACGGCATTGGCGAAAGCGCGGCCAGCAAGGAGTATATCCGCCAACAATCGCGCCACATCCCAGTGGATTTCACCGTGAACGGCGGCGAGACGATCCGCCTGGGTGGTAATTGGCAGGTGGAGATTCTCCACACACCTGGGCACAGCCGCGGCCACTTGTCAGTGTGGGATCAGCACAGCCAAAGTTTGATTATCTGCGATGCTACGCTCTACAATGCAGTCCTACTCAAAAATGGCCAGCCAGCTTTTCCGCCGACCTATCGGTATGTGGACACCTATCTTGCCAGCATGGGACGCTTTGCCGGCATGCCTGTGCAAACCTTGCTGACCAGCCATTACCCGGTCTACCGCGGCGCGCAGGTGGCCGAATTTCTGGCCGAAAGTCGCAGCTACGTCGAGCGGATCGAGCAGGCCATTCGTAGCGCCCTGGCCGATGGCGAAGCGCATACCATGCGCCAGCTGATCGACGAACTTAATCCCACATTGGGAGAGTGGCCAGCTGAAGCGGGGATCTATCTCTGCAATCCGTTTGCTGGCCACTTGGAGCGAATGGTCCTGCATGGCGTGGTGACCACCGAACGCCAAGCTGGTCTGCTTGCTTACCGACTTGTGGCTAGCCAGCGCTGAGCAACCGTTCCGGATTCTGAATTCACATTCAACATTATGTTTGATTCATGCTAGCATCGCTCCCCAAATAGCTCTTGGAGAAACGAAGATGAGCAAAGTGCGTCTTGGTTTTATTGGCGCTGGCTGGTGGGCAACCTGGAATCACATTCCGCGGTTGGCTCAGCATCCGGATGTCGAACTGGCCGGTGTCTGCCGCTTGGGTACCACCATGCTGCAGACGGTCCAAGAAAAGTTTAATTTTCCCTTTGCCAGCGAAGATTATCGTGAACTGTTGGCCCTGGGCCTGGATGGGGTGGTGGTCAGCTCGCCCCATCATCTGCATTATGAACATGCCAAAGCGGCGTTGGAGGCAGGCTGTCATGTGATGGTCGAAAAGCCGATGACATTGAGCAGCGCTCAAGCCTGGGAGTTGGTCGAGTTGGCACAAAGCAAAAATCTGCAACTCATTGTGCCCTATGGCTGGCATTACAAACCCTTTGTGCAAGAAGCCAAGCGGTTGATGGATGAGCAGATTGTCGGCGAGATCGAATATGTGCTGTGCCACATGGCCTCGCCGACCAAAGATCTCTTTGGCGGGGCCGGTGCGCCCCCATCGGAGCAGGCACCCACCGTCGCCGCGCCCGATCCGCGCACATGGCAGGCGCCCGAACAAGGTGGCGGCTACGCCCATGGCCAAGTGACCCACTCGTCGGCGTTGATGTTTTGGCTGACCGGTCTGCGCACAGCCGATGTGGCTTGCCGCATGAGCCGGCCCAATGCCCAGGTGGATCTCTATAATGCCGCCAGCGTCACCTTTGTGGGCGGTGCGCTGGGCACCATTTCTGGAGCGGCTACCCTGCCGGATGGCTCCAAATTCCAGGTAGATATTCGCATCTTTGGCCGCGACGGCGTATTGTTGCTGGATGTCGAGCGCGAACGCGTGGAAGTGCGCCGTCATGATGGGCAGACGATCCAGCTCAGCATTCCGCCGGATGCCGGCGCTTACGATTGTGATACGCCACCGTTGCGCTTTGTCGAACTGATCCAAGGCCAGGGGAGTAATGATTCACCGGGCGAAGTTGCAGCCCGCTCCGTCGAGCTGATCGAAGCAATGTTTCGTTCTGCCGAACAGGGTGGGCAACCAGTAAAGGTTGTAGCATGAGTAAAGGTGTTGATATCTTTGTTGATTCCGAACAATCTTTGGCCGACTTTGTCGCCGATATAAGCAAGATCTTAACCATTGAATTGGAGGCCCTGCCAGATGAAAATGCCTACCAATTCCGCAATGGGGTGATCGCACTGACTATACGCCCGAATGACAACCTCCAGCGGGCCAACCATCGCTTTCACCTGCAGATCACCGGCGACACCTATGGCGATCCGCAGCAGCGGGCCAAATGGAGCCAAGACTGGGGCTATGATTTTTATCAGGCCATCAAAGGCACAGGGCGTTACCGAGTGCGCCGGGTGATTGACTGACCAATGCTGCACATTTCAACCGCTCGTGCCAGCCTTTGCCATTGGGATGACGTGGACGGGTAGGATTTTTGTATCGATTGACAATTGGCTGGGCTAGGGCTACAATTTGGCTATGGTGAGACGTACATTTTAAAGGTAACTTACGCAGCACTTTAACAGCTTCAGGAGGAACACCATTTCATGCGAAACTCTCCTGTCCTGGCTTGCGTAAGGACTATGTAGTCGTGTAGCCAAAAAGGAGTCTACCATGCAACTGATTGTTCATGGCCGCAATGTAGAAGTGACCGAGTGGGTAGAAGAGTATGTGCAAAAGAAGATCGGCAAGCTCGAGCGCTTTTTACCTCAGGCACGCGAGGCGCGTGCTGAGCTGACCCACAGCCCTACTCGTGCCGCCGAGGACCGCTATACCGCACAGATTACCATCTGGGCCAATGGCCAGATTTTACGAGCGGAGGAATCAACCAGCGATATTTTTGCATCAATCGATGCTACTGCCGACAAGCTTTACCGGCAGATCACACGCTTCAAAGGCCGACGCTTTGAAGGGCGACGCCGCCAATCTGCCGCTGCCAGTTTAGAAGCAGAGATGAGCCCCACCCCAGCCGAACTCGAAGCTGCGACCGAGGGCGAAATCGTCCGCCGTAAGAAGTTCACCGTTGAAATGATGGGCGAAGCAGAGGCAATCGAGCAGATGGAACTGCTCGGCCATGACTTTTACCTCTTCCTCAACGCCGATGAAGGTAGCATCAACCTGATCTATCGCCGGCGCGACGGCAATTATGGGCTCCTCCAGCCAATTGTCGCCTAGTATTTGAATAACAAAACGCGGGCCATTGAGACGAAGTGGCCCGCGTTTTTTATTTTCCACCTATGCGCAACTATACAAACGAGATTGCCTCGCCCTTGCGCACGACCTTCCCCGCATACAGCCAAGAAATTTGCCGCAAGGCCAACGCTTGATCAAAATCGGTCAACGCCGAGACCCCATCCGCCGGGGTAACGACTTGGAACCAGCGCAGCCCCGCCGAACCCGCTGTATGCAACACACAAATGCTGGCGATGGTGCCGACGATCACCAAATGCTCGACCCGCCATACGCGGCTCAGATAATGATCCAGGGCGGTATCATAAAACCCGTCGTAGCGACTCTTCGGGCAGACGAGATCGCCCGCTTGCGGCTTCAGCGCGTCGATGATCTCCCAGCCCCAGGTACCAATCCGGCAGTGCTCGGGCCAGATCTGCCATTCGGGGTCCCCTTCTTGATGGCTGTCTTGGGTATAGGCAATGCGCACGCCCTTGGCACGCCCTTTTTCCAACAGCGCTTGAATCGCCGGAACGGTCGCCGCGGCATCGGGCACCACCAGCCGACCACCTTCGCTGACAAAGTCATTCTGCATATCCACCACAATGATCGCCGTCCGATCAGCCGGTAACTCAACTGCGCTCTGCAGCGGAATCGGCGGGATCTCCACCTGCTCGCCATCCACAAAATTCAGGGCCATGCTGTTCCTCCAGATCGTTCATTGATGTTACGCATCCCACCCGAAAGTTGATAACCATGAACGCATGCGTAACGTAAATTGTTGGCTTGACACAGGGTTAGCGTCAATTCAACACTAAGCAACTGTGTTTTGATTATCCTGCAACTAGGCGAATTTGTCTAACCGCCGCGGTCGCAGAATAGGCAAAAGTGGCAACCAGCCTGCGTCTGTTGATATCCGTCACTTGTCTGTCGTCAAAAGCCCCACGCTGTGCTACAATTGAGAAGGCTCAACCAAATACTTTTGCAACCGAAATGAACGATCAACGTACAGGTTTGCATTACACAAGCTGTTGTGCCGTTGCTTTGAGACCAACCATCTCTGCTGATGGAAACGCAACTTGCGCAGCGCCTGACTCTGAATCTATCAACGTAAGCAAAGCGAATAGCGCTAATCAAGAAGCGTTTCGTTAAGCTTGCGTATACTCTAGCTAGTTAAAAGAAGGATCGTTCTTTGCAACGCTTGCTTTCTCCAGAACAAATTCAATTGCTCCGCCAAGAACGTGGCTTGCTCGAAGAGCTACGAGTTCAATTGGTGCGTTTGGATGCTCCCGAAAGTGATTTGGACTTACTCAAACGCAGCCTAGAACAGATGGAGGAGCTCTTTTTGTTGGTGGTGGTTGGCGAATTTAATGCCGGCAAAACCGCGTTTCTTAACGCGCTCTTGGGCAGCCGCTTGCTCCAAGAAGGGGTCACCCCCACCACCGACCACATTCATCTCCTGCGTTATGGCGAAACCATGCAACAAGATGCCAGCGCCGGGGATTATCTGATCATCAGCGTGCCCGTCGAGTGGCTGCGCGAGATCAATCTCGTTGACACGCCCGGCACCAACGCGGTGATCCAGCGCCACCAGGAGATCACCGAGCACTTTGTGCCGCGCAGCGATCTGGTGCTCTTTGTCACCAGTGCGGATCGCCCCTTCAGCGAGAGCGAGCGGCTCTTCCTGGAGCGCATCCGCCAGTGGGGCAAGAAGATTGTCATCATCGTCAACAAGATTGACATGATCGACGACGAGACAGATCGCCAACAGATCCTCGAGTTCGTGCGCGAAAATGGGCGCTCCCTCCTGGGCATCGATCCGCAGATCTTTCCCGTGAGTGCGCGGTTGGCCCTGCAAGCCAAGAGTGGCGGCTCGCCGGGGAATCCGCAGGAGCCCCAGTGGACGGCCAGCAACTTTGGCGCACTCGAACATTTCATCCTCGACCAACTGGACGCGCGCGAACGCTTGCGACTGAAGCTCGAAAACCCGATCGGTGTGGCCACGCACCTCATCGAAAAGTACGACGAAGTGATCAACGGTCGGCAGGATCTCTTGCGCGGGGATTTCCAGACGCTCGACACCATCGAAGAGCAGATTGCGGCCTACGAGAATGACATGCGCCACGATTTCAAATATCAAATCAGCCACATTGACAATGTGCTGTACGAGATGGCTGAGCGCGGCGATCGCTTTTTTGATGAGGCCATGCGCCTCACTCGTGTGCTGGATCTGATGAATGGCGACAAATTGCGTGGAGAATTCGAACGGCAGGTCGTCGGTGATACCAGCCGCCAGATCGAGCGCCACGTCAATGAGTTGATCGATTGGCTGGTGGATAAAGATTACCGCCAGTGGCAAGCTGTGATGGACTATCTCAACCGGCGGGCCGCGCAACATGCCGACCGCATCATCGGTGGGGTTACGAGCAACTTTGAGTTCAACCGCCAAAACTTGATCGCCAGCGTAGGGCGGGAAGCTCAACGCGTCGTCGACAGTTATGACCGTGAAGCAGAATCGCTCAAACTGGCCCAAGAAGTACAGACTGCGATCATTCAAACGGCCGCGGTCGAGGCTGGTGCGTTGGGGTTAGGCGCCTTGTTAGTAGTGATGTTACAATCGACCCTGCTCGATATCACTGGCATTCTGGGGGCGGGTGTGGTCGCGGCGCTGGGATTATACGTCTTACCCGCCCGGCGCTCGAAGATCAAAGCTACCTTACGCGAACAGATCAACCAGTTGCGAGCACAACTCACCACCGCCATGAACCGTCAATTTGAAACCGAGCTGCAAGCGAGCGTCCAACGACTGCGCGAAGCGATTGCACCCTATACACGCTTTGTGCGGGTTGAGCGGGAAAAGCTCGAACGCATGAGTGGTGACCTGAGTGGGGCCAAATACCAAGCCCGTACCATTCGCCACACGATTGAACAAGTCTTATGAATCGGCTGCCTTTATCCCTGCTCCCCCTTGCCCTAGAACATCATCGAGCGGCCTTGCAAGGGGTCTACGACGCAACACCGGACTACTGGGCACGCTATCACTGGCCAAGCGCGCCCCCCAACCAGGCTGAACATGATTTGACCGAGGCCGCGGCGACGCCAGGGCGTACCCTGCTGGGCATTGCTCGGCGCTTGGATGCGAACGATCCTAAAATGGGGGCCGAGTTGGTGGGCGTGATCGATTTCCGTTTGCATTGGCCCGGACAACAGGTCGCTTCGATCGGCCTGTTTATGGTCGCCCAGCCGGTTCAGCGCCAGGGGATTGGCACCCAAGCCTGGCAGTTGTTGGTTCCTTGGCTAATGAACACAGCGGGGATGCACAAAGCCAGACTTGGCGTGGAGCAATTTAATCCAGGGGCGTTGCAATTCTGTCTGCATCTCGGGTTTCAACTCACTGGGCAGACTGATCGCCACCGGGTCGGCGATAAGTTTGTTCGTTTGCTCTATATGGAACAAGAATGGCCTCAGCCCCTTGCCAATTCCACACAGCCAACTGGAGTAAATGGTGGTGATGCAGCGACAACCGCGTGAGCGATCAACGCAAGATATCGACCGAATGCTGCTGAACCGGATCAGCCAGAAGGAGCTTCGCGCCTTCGAAACGTTGTATGATCGCCATGCGCAGGTGATCTACAACTTGATCCTGCGCATTGTGCATGAGCCAAGTGCTGCCGAAGAGCTGACCCAAGAGTTCTTTTGGCAAGTTTGGCAAAAGGCTGCTCAATACGCAAGCTCGGGTTCGGTGGTGGCTTGGCTATACCAACTTGCCCGTAGCCAGGCGCTCAATTTTCTACAGCAACAACCCGTTCGCGCACCAGTGGCGTCCCCCGAACTCACCGAGCTTGAATCCTCACTCCACTTCCATACCAGCAGTGCCGAAAGTGAAGTCGAACAAGCTTGGCGCCGGCAACAGGTGATGCAAGCCTTGGATAGCCTGCCCAACGAACAACGCCTATGTTTGGAATTGGCCTATTTTGAAGCGCTAAGCCAGCGCGAGATTGCCCATCAGACCAATTCACCGGTCGGCACGGTCAGAACCCGCATGAATCTGGGCCTGGAAAAGCTGGAGCAGATTCTGCAAGCCGTGGGCTATCTTGAAGGCAGCCATACTCCTGGTGATACGCTGCCGCCCATTGCCGCCCACAACACCAACCAGGAGGAACAGCCGGTCACTTCACGCATCCTCAGTGATATTGACCTGCAAACATTGTTGCCCGGCTTTGTGCTGGATGCCCTCAGCCCAGACGAAATGTCGGCGGTCGAAGCCTATCTGCAAGCCCACCCCGAGTGGTATGCACGCGCAGCAGCGTTGATGGAAACAGTGACCAGCTTGGCACACGCCGCGCCACGCGCTCCCCTGCCGGAACGGGTTCGCGAGCAATTGTTACCACGCATCCGCTCCGACATTCCCTTGATCGAGACGCGCAGCCCCAAGGCAGCAGCCAGCCGACTGCGCCCTCTCGCCGCGGCTGCCGCGCCCACTGATTCCCGGGTGCGGGGTATGCGACGCATTCCAGCCGCGCAGCCCAAACCCCAACCAGCGGCACGCAGTTGGTTCGGCATTTTCTGGCGCGCGGTAGGGATAGCCGGCGCGCTGGCGGCCATTGCCCTGTTGGCGGTGATCAGTTGGCGGCTGCAGCAGACGGTCGCGCAACTCACACCCCAGGTGCAGGCCCTCCAAACTGAGCTGACTCAGGCACAACAAAGCAATAACGAATTGCAGCAAACTGCATCCACCTTGCAGACGCAACTCGATCAGCAGACCGACCAGTGGCAGTTCATCGCGACTGCCGACCAAATTATTCCGCTGGCAGGACAAACGGGGACACCCAATGCCCGTGGGGCATTTTATCGCCGCGGCAACGAAGCGCTGCTCCTCCTGAGCGGGTTAGCTCCGCTGGCTGAAGGCGAGACCTATCAACTTTGGTTGCTCTCCTCGCTGGAGCAATCGATTCCGAGTGACCTATTTCAAGTAACCAACCCTGAATTCGAAGTACTCGCCATCCCGCTAGATCCCGCCGTCGGCGAGCTGGTTGGCATTGGGGTGAGCATCGAGCCCGCCGGAGGTAGTCAGACCCCCACCACTGTCATCTTGCTGGGCAGCGCTCCTTAGTGGTTTGGTAGTATCTCCCATCGTCATCTAGATTCGGCACCCAGCCAATCGTTGAAGGCGATTTTATTTTTTGGACAATTCCCTACGGCAAAACCCCAACAATTTTGGTATTCTAATTAGTCTGTAGTGCAACCGGCCTGAGACACAATGCAGGTCGCTAATCACTGCCGTCCAAAATTAATGGTTGCAATTTAAGCTAATATGCCGTACAATGATAGCTTGCGAGAACAAACGTTCGTAACATAAAGGGGTGAAGGTATTCGCTATGGCTCTGGACAAACTCGTCGTCCGCGGCGCCCGAGAGCACAATCTCAAAAATATCAATCTGGAAATCCCTCGCGATAAATTGGTCGTCATCACCGGGTTGAGTGGCAGCGGTAAAAGTAGCCTGGCCTTTGATACCATCTATGCCGAAGGTCAGCGGCGCTATGTTGAATCGCTTTCTGCCTATGCGCGCCAATTTTTGGGATTGATGGAAAAGCCCGATGTCGATCAGATTGAAGGGCTGAGTCCAGCGATTTCGATTGACCAAAAAGGTTCTGGTCGCAATCCTCGCTCAACCGTCGGCACTGTCACTGAAGTTTACGATTATTTGCGCTTGCTGTATGCGCGCATTGGTCAGCCCCATTGCCCAAACTGCGGCGAGCCGATCACCCGACAGACGGCCACCCAGATCGTTGATAGCATTATGGAATTGGCTGAGGGCACCCGTCTGTTGATCTTGGCCCCGGTAATCAAAGACCGCAAGGGCCATCATAAGCCAGTCTTTGAAGAGTTGCAGAAGCAAGGGTTTGTGCGGGTCCGGGTGAATGATGAGCTCTACGAAGTGAGCGAAGTGCCCGATCTAGACCGCTACAAGATGCACACAATCGAGGCTGTGGTTGACCGTATCGTGGTCCGCCACCCGCAAGCAGATCCCGATGATGAGGACAGCAATCAAGGGACCGACCTGCAACGGCTGAGTGAGTCAGTTGAGACAGCGCTGCGCCTTGGCAATGGCGTCTTGATCGTGGCCGATGTCACCAATCCAGACAAGCCGAAAGACCGGACCTATAGCGAACATTTTGCTTGTGTCAAATGTGGCACAAGTCTTCCCGAAATCGAGCCGCGCACCTTTAGTTTCAACAGCCCGCACGGCGCTTGCCCAACTTGTGCGGGGCTGGGCTCGCTGCAAGAATTTGATCCAGATCTAGTTTTGAATCTCGAGTTGTCGCTCAATGAAGGGGGAGTTGTCGCCTGGCAGCGGCAACAAGAGAGCGAGAATGATGGCTATTATCGGCAGTTGTTGACGGCGGTCAGCAAACAATATGCCATTCCGGCCAACGTCCCGTTGAAGGAGTTAAGCCTCAAGCAGCGCGACATCATCCTCTATGGGCCGCCGCGCAAGGGCGAAAAGATACGGGTGGAATATCGCACAGGCAATGGTGACGTCCGCCATTACGAAACGGGATTTACGGGAGTCATCAACAGCCTGCAGAAGCGCTATCAAGAGACCAACAGCGAGTATATTCGCAGCAAACTCGAAGAGTTTATGAGCATGCGCCCCTGCCCAGTTTGCCAGGGGAAACGGCTCAAGCCCGAAGCATTGGCTGTCACAGTG
>CAZMRA010000020.1:0-2815 GCA_964568485.1 uncultured Caldilineaceae bacterium
AAGGGATCAATTGGTGGGTAATTCGCCTGCTCGGGGATAGCTTGTTTGGGCACCGGCACGCTGCACGCTGATAGCCGCAATCTGATTGGCGCGCTCGATGGCTGCTGGCAACTCCATCTTGCTCGCCAACAAAAAGGCCAAACTGCCGACAAAAGCATCGCCCGCGCCGGTTGTATCCACTGCGGTGACATGGGGTGCGGACACCGGCAAAACCGTGCTCTCGTTGACCAGCAAACTGCCGCGCTCGCCCAGGGTCAAGATCACATGCTGGGGGCCACGAGCCAACAACGTGCGTGCCGCCGCTTCGGCCTCCTCCAGTGTGGCGACTGGTTGACCAGTCAACAAGGTGGCTTCGTGTTCGTTAGGGCAGAGGATGTCGCACAGCGGATAAAATTCAGCAGGTAATGGTTCGCTGATCGGTGCAGGGTTGAGGATCACCACTTTGTTAGCAGCGCGGGCAAGGCGCATGGCGGCCAACGTCGCGGCGTGGGGCACCTCTAATTGGCAGACCAGCACATCCGCAGCTTGAATCGCCGAGGCAGCGCGCTCGACATCAGCGGCTGACAAGAGCGCATTCGCGCCGGCAGTCACGATGATCTGATTCATGCCCGTGGCGTCGATGGTGATCACCGCCACGCCGCTGGCAGCCTCGCCGGTCATGCCCAGATAGTCGACGTTGATGCCTTCGTCACGCAGATTGGCAATCATGTCGCGGCCAAAGAGATCATCGCCCACTTTGCCCACAAAGGTCACCTCACCGCCAAGTCGAGCGGCCATCACCGCCTGGTTGGCCCCCTTGCCACCATATCCCGTGGTAAAGCGCTGACCGTGGATGGTCTCACCCGCGGCAGGGAAGCGCTCCACATAGCTATTCATATCCAAATTGGAAGAGCCGACTACACAAATTTTTGGCGTTGCCATGACAAAACCTCGGCTAAAAATAGAGATGTGAGGGGTATCGAAGGATGGTGATTGAAACTTCAACTAGGGTGCTTGCGCACCATTCGCAAAGCGGGAAGAGCATCGAGGAGATTTTGTCTGAACTCCCCAAACGCTCTTCCCTCTCGGGTGCTTTTATGCGGTTGCAGCTAGTTCGCTCCACATTTCCAACGCGGCTTCTAAGGCTTGTTGGGTGGCCGTATAGTCGGCACCAAGACGCTGCAATTCTGCAACATCCTGTTCCTTGCTTAAAGCGGTTTCTAATTTGGCTAATTTCTGTTCTAGCCGGTGAATTTCCGCCTCTTGATCGGCCAAGGCTTTGGCTCGCTTGCGCGCCTCGTTTTTGCTTTGGCGATCACCTTGCTGCTCGCGGCGGGCTTCGGCTCGTTGCTGAGCCGCGGCTTGTTTGGCACTTTCCGCAGCGCGGGCTCGGTGTTCGATCAGCTCAGCATAGGTGCCGGGGAAGACCCGCAACTGTCCATCCTCCAATGACCAGATCTGCGTTGCCAGTTGGTCGATCAGATAACGGTCGTGCGAGACCATCAGGATCGTCCCGGAGAAGCCTTCGAGTACCTGTTGCAGGGCTTCTTGCGCCGGAATATCAAGGTGATTGGTTGGCTCGTCAAGTAACAGAAAATTCGCATCTTCCAACGCTAAGAGCGCCAAAGCTAGGCGGCCCCGTTCACCACCACTGAGCAAATGCACCGGTTTATAGACATCTTCCCCACGGAAGAGATATTGCGCCAAATAGTTGCGGGCTGGGCCAATCAACATAAACTTGTGGTCGATCAGGGTTTCCAGCACCGTCTTATTTGGGTCCAACTTTTCGTGTGCTTGGGCAAAGTAGCCAATCTTCAAGCTGGCCCCAGGGCGGATCTCGCCTGCCAAAGCCGGTAATTCACCGGTGATCGTGCGCAAAAAGGTAGTCTTGCCCGCGCCATTCGGTCCGATCAAAGCCGCACACTCCCCACGATGCAGCGTGATCGACTCACTGGTGAATAGAGGTTTTCCCGGATAGCCCACTTGCAATTCGCTGGTACGCAAGACTAGATTGCCGCTCCGCATCCCGGCCTTCAGGTTCATGTTCAGCCGCGGCGGCCGGGTAATGGGATTTTGCAGCGCTTTGATTGCGCTTTCCACATCGGCGACACCCCACTTGGTTTCGGAGATGGAGACCTGCTCCATCACTTTGCCCCAATTTTGGCTGAGCAAGAGCGACAAGCCACCCTGCTCTACCACGCGCACTTCACGGATCAAGCGGGTAAGCCGGCCTTGGGCTTGATCTTTGGTCGCGTCGCGTGCGATGTTGCGCTTGACATAATCCAGCTCATTGAGAAATTTCTCGCGGATCGTCTCAAACTCGACCTCACGGCGCTCCCAGCGCTCTTGACGCTGGCGAAGATAGGCGCTGTAATTGCCGCGGTATTCTTCGAGGCCGGTACGGCTCATCTCCCAAATGCGGTTGACGACCCGATCCAAGAAATAGCGATCATGGCTGACAACCAGCAGTGCACCATCCCAAGTCTGCAACATCCCTTCCAGCCATTCGACCGCCGCAAAATCCAGGTGATTGGTCGGCTCGTCAAGGATCAGCAACGTCGGATGTTCGAGCAGGAGGCGTGCCAAGAGGGCACGGGTCTTTTGTCCGCCACTAAGCACGCTCAATGGCGTATTCCACTCCGCCTTGCTAAAACCAAGCCCCTGCAGCACCTGGCTGATGCGCGTCTCGTATTCGTAACCGCCATTGGCCTCAAAGGCTAAATGCAAGGCATCATATTCGGCCAACAATTCGTCCGAAGTATCACCCTGGGCCATGCGCTCTTGGAGTGCCTGCAGGGCTTTTTCCTGACTGCGCACCTCATCAAAGACCGTGAGC
>CAZMRA010000020.1:2825-33959 GCA_964568485.1 uncultured Caldilineaceae bacterium
TGACGCTGGGCAAAGGCCTCCATCGCTTCTTGGCGCAGATAGCCAATCCGCGTGCCTTGGGCGAAGTGAACACCACCACTGCTCGGTTGTTCCAGCCCGGCCAAGATCCGCAAAAGCGTTGTTTTGCCGATGCCATTTGCCCCGACCAAGCCGACCTTCCCATCATTGGGAATCGAGGCCGTCAGCCCAAGAAAAACATCAAAATCGCCAAAAGACTGGCCCAAATTGGAGAAAGAGAGAATAGACATAACCGACTCACAGACGAACACTCGGCCCGTAGCTGGACCGGGTTAAAGATGATGATGGGTACATCGTACCACAAATTGCCCTGGGCGTGTAGCCTAGCAGGTTAGCGATACGGATTCTTAGCTGTGCGATCCGGCGAGAGCGTCTCGCGGGTGCGGCGGGTCAACAGCTCGATCGCATCGGCCAAGTGAGCATCGGTAATGTGATGTGCCACTTCAGCCACGCGCAGCTTATGCGCTTCGAGCAAGACCTCTGCATGCGTGACCCCAACCGGTGGTTCAAACTTATACGCAGCCAATTCAAAAAGTTGCCCCAGCGGGTCACGGAAATAGATCGAATCCATAAAGCCACGATCAACCTCGCCACTGTGCCGAATGCCCCGCTCCTCCAGCCGCATCCGTACCTGGGTGTAGGTGGCCCGCGACACGGTGAAGGCGATATGATGCAGATTGCCAATGCCTTCGGGGTTGGGTGTGGGGTCCGGCTTGCGGTCTTCGCGTGTGAAGATCGTGATCAGCCGGCCATCGCCTGGGTCAAAGTAGAGATGATTTTCCTCTGGCACATCTAGATTGGGCTGCTCGAAGATAAAGGGCATGCCCAAGACCCCTTCCCAAAAATCGATCGAGGTTTGGCGATCTGCCCCGATCAGGGTAATATGATGAACGCCCTGTGTCTGAATTTTCTTCATGGGTTCTCCTTTGCTGAGCGAGTGTCAATCCTGTGTTGCAGTGTACCACAGATGCGGAAGCGCGTCAGAAACGCCAACGGCTACCCGGTTCAATCCCCACACCCGTGTAATAGTATCCAACACCAAGCAATCATCTACCAGTGATTTTGAGATAGGGATCAGAAAGGTTTCTTCCATGCACGCGATCTATGTTGATGCCAGCCACCCCGACCGGCCACTCGTCTGGCAAACCACGCCGGACCCGGTGCTCGGAGCCGACGAGGTGATCGTTGATATTCATGCCACCGCGCTCAATCGGGCAGATCTGCTGCAACGGGCGGGTAATTATCCACCACCGCCCGGCGCGCCGGATATTATCGGCTTAGAGATGGCCGGTGTGATCAGCGCGGTTGGTGCCAATGTGCGCGATTGGCAGGTGGGCGACCGCGTTTGTGCACTCCTGGGGGGTGGTGGATATGCTGAAAAAGTGGCCGTGCCTGCAGCCTTGTTGATGCCCATTCCTGCCAATTGGACCTTCACCCAAGCAGGTGCCATGCCCGAAGTTTACCTGACTGCCTTCGTCAATTTATATATGGAGGCCAATCTGCAACCGGGCGAGACGGTGCTGGTGCATGGTGGAGCGAGCGGCGTTGGCACGGCGGCAATTCAGTTGCTCAAAGCCAGCGGCAACCCGGTGATCGTCACGGCGAGTTCGGCGGAGAAATGCGCAGCGTGTGCCGCACTCGGCGCCGACTTGGTGATCAACTACCAAGACGAAGATTTTGTCGCCCGGACCCAAGAATTTACGGACGGGCGAGGCGTTGATGTCATCCTCGATATGGTCGGCGCGAACTATTTTGAGCGCAACTTGAGCCTGTTGAAACTGAAAGGGCGCATGGTCTTTATTGCAACCCTCAGCGGAACACAGACCACGCTCAACATCGGTGCGTTGATGGGGCGCCGATTGCGGCTGATCGGCTCGGTGTTGCGCAGCCGCAGCCTGGCCGAGAAGATTGAGATCAAAGAACGCTTTATGGATCGGTTCTGGTCGCACTTAGAAGTCGGCACCATCCAGCCGGTGATCGACAGCGTCTACCCGATCAGCGAAGTCAACGAAGCACACGCCCGCATGGCCGCCAATCAGAACATTGGCAAGATCGGTTTGCAAGTACGGTAAATTGAAGTCCACTCGATCTCCGGCGGTCGCTCCTCATGTAGCGATGGCCGGAGATTTGCTGTAAATACCTCTCAAAGCAGCGATAACACCCCATTTTGCCACCTGTTACACTGAATGTAACACCCCTTTTGCCCCAATTGGTACAGTTGTGGCACTTGAATTGCAACCAACTTCTGCCATAATCGCAATCAGTAACAAATCGCCGATGCTCATCGTCTTATGACTGTCGCCGACGTAACAAGTACATTCAATATCAACAATCGCAATAACGATAAGCAGTAACCTACAATAATCATAAACGGAGGATATCAACCATGCGACGCCAATCCGCTTTACAGCGCCTTGCAGCTTTTACCTTTGCCACTTCGCTCTTACTCAGCGGCTGTGCGATGGGCAATACCTACTCTAGCAGCCAGAGCCACGACATGGCTGGCGGGAACTACGCCCCCTCAGCCTATGCGGAGCCCGAAATACCGCAAGATATGTTCTTTAAGGATTATGGGATCCGGGGCTTCGTGAACGCCGCCGAAGATAATCTATCTACCTTTAGCGTGGATGTCGACACCGGGTCATACACCGTCGTGCGCAGCTATCTGCAAGATGGGGTCTTGCCCCCCACCGAGGCTGTACGCCCCGAAGAGTTTATCAACTACTTCAACTATGACTACCCGAACCCAGAGCAAGGCGAAACCTTTGGGATCACGATTGATGGCGCGCCGTCGCCCTTTGCTGCGGACCCCAGCCATTACATGCTGCGGGTGGGGATTCAAGGCTACAGCATCCCTGCCGACGAACGCCCCGACGCTAATCTCACCTTTGTGATCGACGTTTCGGGGTCGATGGATATGGAAAACCGACTCGGCTTGGCCAAGCGTGCGCTCTATCTGCTGGTGAATGAATTACGCCCGACCGATCAAGTGGCGATTGTGGTTTATGGCGATACCGCTTACACCGTTCTGGATATGACCCCGGCCAGCGAGAAACAGGCCATCCTCAGTGCGATCAATCAACTGGCGCCGGAGGGGGCCACCAATGCCGAAGCCGGTCTGCAACTCGCCTATCGCGTTGCATCCGAACGCTTCAATCCCGAAGCCATCAACCGGGTGGTGCTGCTCTCGGATGGCGTGGCCAATGTTGGGTCAACTGGTCCCGATGCCATCCTGCGCACGATCAAAGATCAGGCCGCCAAGGGCATTGCGCTCACCACCATCGGTCTGGGCATGGGCAACTACAATGATGAGCTGATGGAGCAATTGGCCGATGATGGCGACGGATTCTATGCCTATGTCGACACCTTGCAAGAGGCCCAGCGTGTCTTTGTCCATCAACTGACCAGCACGCTCGTGACCATTGCCAAAGATGCGAAAATCCAGGTGGAATTCAACGCCGATGTCGTGGCCGAATATCGCTTGGTCGGGTATGAAAACCGCAAAGTAAAGGATGATGATTTCCGCAACGATGATGTTGATGCCGGTGAGGTCGGTGCAGGCCACAACGTCACAGCGCTTTACGAAGTCATCCTGCACGAAGAGGTGGAAGATTCCGCCGCCGAGCTGGCCACAGTGCACCTGCGCTGGCAGGAACCAGCCACCGGCGAAGTAATCGAAAAAGCCCAGAGCTTTGCGGCAGATGCACTGGTCAGCAGCTTTGAGGAAGCACCGCTCAACTTCCAACTAGCCAACGCCGTGGATGAGTTTGCCCAAGTGCTGCGCCAGACCGATTATGGCGACTCGTGGTTGAACGAAGTCCACAGCGAAGTCGAACGTATTGCCGACGCCATGGCCGCCGAGGGCGCAGATACGGAAGATGTCGAAGAACTAGCCCAGTTGATCTGGTTGGCCGAGGGTTTGCTCCCAACGCACCCCGACTCTTTAGAGGATTAACTGTCACAAGCGTTTCACTAGCCTTCGAGCATCCATAAGCATTCAGCCAGTTCTTGCGAGGTACCTTGCAAGAACTGGTCTTTTTTGCAGGAGAGCTCTCTTTCTATCACTTTGTGCATTCCCCTTGCCTGTGTATAATCTTCCTGCCGAACCAGTGTGTCCACAAAAAGCTCCTAATCATTCAATTCTTTGTACAAAGTACAAAAGATAGAAGACCAACTTCAGGGTCAATGCCCAGTGGGCCCACGATTGCTTCATTTCATCGGCAAAGTTCAACTTTCACAAATCGAGTGATCAAATCTACAAATCTAAGCTCTAAAGGAACTTTATGAGTTTGCTACAATATAACGCGCCGCTCTTGGCGGGACAGGCTGCGACCATCACCGCGCAAGAACTAGAAGCTGGCTGGCAACGCGTCCGCCTCACCTGGCAGCTTGAGCAGCCAGTGCAGCAGGACGAATTGACCATTACCTTTCCGCTCAATTTCGAACCAGATTTTTGGTGGGCACCCCATTTGGCCCCCCGCGAGGGCGATGCAATTGCCCAGCACGTCTTTCGTTCCCCCGCATTGATCACGGCTAAGGTCAACCAGGTCCTCGTGATCGTGCCCGATCTCGATATCTGCGGCGCCAATCCCGAAACTCCCTGGTTTATGGATGTGGATGCACCCCGCCGCACGTTGGCCCTGGGCATGAGCAAAACCACCATTCCCGAACATGTACGGTACAGCAAAACCGGCGGTATGGTCTTTCCCGCGGGCGAAGTGCAGCTCGGCTTTTTCTGGCTTGCCTATAGCGATGCTGAAACGCCGCTCAATCCCTGGCGTCGCGTCAGCCACTTTTTATGGAATCGTTATGGGCGAGTTCTGTACAACCAAGGGCAGCCGGTGACTGTGCCGATGGATCGTTACGTGGAGCATGTCTATAACTGGGCATTCAATTCGTGGGCCGATGCGGTCTGGCAAGAATTTGAGCTTGAAGGCAAGCGCGTCGGCGCGCCCGCCTTCATCGTCAACGTGACCGAATCGCCCAATTACCCGGGCGAAGTCAATCTGCGCGAATTTTTGTCGATTTGGAACCAAGCTTGGTTCTCGTCGCTGCGGGGTGCATCTGGCCTCTATCGCTATGCCAAACGTACGGGTGATGAGACCTTGCGCGCCAAGGCTAACCTTACCAAAGAATTTGCCCTCGCCGCACCGATGACCGATGGCATCTTCCCTGGCGTCTACCGCACCAAAATGACCAGAGTGACCATCGACGGCAAGGAATACAGCCGCTCGCTTGGTTGGGAAACCGGCTATTGGACCAACTCCAACCGCACGCCGCGCGAGCGGGGCATCAGCGATGCGTGGTATCACATTTTGGATGCCAGCTTCACCGCGCTGTTGATGTTGCGCTGGTACGAGGAGTTAGAAGCCGATCCCCGGCTGCTGGACTACAGCCGCACCTATGCCGAACGCTTACTCACCCTACAAGACGAACAGGGCTTCTTCCCGGCTTGGTTGCATCCCGAAACCTACGAACCCTCCGACATCTTGCGCCAATCGCCCGAGACCAGCATGAGCGTCACCTTCTTGCTCAAGCTGGCAGAGATCACCGACGAGGAGCGCTACCGGGCTGCAGCCCTGCGGGCGATGGAGGCAGTGTTGGTCGAGATCGTGCCCAATGGCCGCTGGGAGGATTTCGAAACCTATTGGTCCTGTTCGGGCTGGGGCAAAGAGGAATTTTATGGGCGGCGCATCGATCGCAATCAGCTTTACAAGCAGTGTAGCTTCTCAATGTTTTGGACGGCCGAGGCACTACTGGCCTGTTATCGCCTCACTGGCGAACAGCGTTATCTCGACTGGGGCCATCGCACCCTCGACGAGCTCTCCATGGTCCAGCAGACCTGGCAACCGCCCTTCATCTACATTCCTGCGCTCGGGGGCTTCGGCGTGATGAATTTCGATGGCGAGTGGAATGACTCCCGGCAATGTCTCTTCGCCGAGTTGTTCATGGAATATTACCGCGAAACCGGCGAAGCCGTACTCTTTGAGCGGGGTGTGGCTGCGCTCAAAAGCTCCTTTGTGATGATGTATTGCCCCGAGAATCCAGAGGCTAAAGCGCTCTGGGAAAAGGTGTGGCCGTTCTTTGGAGCAGAAGATTATGGCTTCACCATGGAAAATTACGGTCACACCGGTTACACCACGCCCGAAGGGGGCGGCATCGGCGAATTTACCATCTATGACTGGGGCAATGGTGCCGCCGCAGAAGCGCGCAACCGCATTTGGGATCACTTCGGCGATCTCTATGTGGATCGTCAACGCGGTCAGGCCTTTGGCATCGACAGCGTGGTAGCCACCATCGACGGCAACACCTGCCAGATCATCGACCAAGCCGGTGTCGATCGCTCGCTACGCGTGGTCTTTGAGGATGGCAGCAGCAGCACCGTGACGATTCAGCAAGGGAAAGCTGAGCTTCGTTGGGGGTAAAGCGCTTTCGTTGAGGTAGTAACGTGGGCCGGGCTGCGCAGACATCCCTGCGAACTTGGCCCACGGGCGGCGTTCCAATCGCCATTCACCGCATCATACAATCACAATTACTCCTCCTTAAAGGCCCGCCCGGCGGTGGGAAATTCTCCCTCTCCCGATTCATGGCAGACTGGGCAAGACGAGCCGCCGCATCCCCTGGGCATAAAAAAACGCACTCACCACGAATTGCATCGCTGTGAGTGCGTTGATCGCTCGCACTTGGGCGCAACACCCCAAGCTCAGGCCTAAAGGGTAGCGTCATTCGTGCGGAATTGCAACATGTACAGATGAGCATAGAGGCCATTCTGGGCCATCAGCTCCTCATGCGTACCCTGCTCGACGATCTGCCCGTGGTCGAGCACAACGATCCGATGAGCGATCTTGATCGTGCTGAGGCGATGGGCAATGATCACGGCGGTGCGCCCCTGCATCAGCCGGTTGAGGGCATCTTGTACGAGTTCTTCTGATTCGCTGTCGAGGGAGCTGGTGGCTTCATCGAGCAGCAAAATGCGCGGATCTTTGAGGATTGCCCGGGCAATGGCCAAGCGCTGGCGCTGCCCCCCGCTCAGTTTGATGCCCCGTTCGCCGACAATCGTGTCGTAGCCACGCGGGAACTCGCTGATAAAGTCGTGTGCGTTGGCCGCTTTGGCCGCGGCGACGATCTCTTCCTCGCTCGCGCCTTCACGACCATAGGCAATGTTCTCACGGATTGTGCCGCCAAAGAGGATCGTTTCCTGCGGCACTAGCCCAATCTGCGCCCGTAAACTCTGCTGCGTCACCGTGCGCAGATCGACGCCATCGATGCTGACAGTGCCTTGCGTCGGGTCGTAAAAACGCGGGATCAGGTTGAACAAGGTGCTTTTGCCCGCACCGCTCGGCCCGACCAGTGCCACAATTTCACCCGGCGCAATTGACAGAGAAATCTCTTTGAGCACGAGGTGTTCCGCCTCGTAGCCAAAGGAGATGTCATCAAAGTGGATTGCGCCCTGAACCGGCGGTAACACCGTGGCAGTGGGCAGATCCGCCACGCCCGGTCGCGTATCAAGGATTTCAAAAACACGCAGCACCGAGCCCAGCGCTTCCCGATATTGACCGTACAACCCAGAGAGTTGCCCCAAACTCGCAGCAATCGTGATCGCATAGATCAAAAAGCCGCTGATCGTCGAAAAGGCCAAGCGCCCTTGGATCACTTCACGACCGCTGTACCACAGGATCGCCGCCACCGCGCCAAAGCCCAGGAAAGCCATCAACCCGCCAAAGGCCGAGCGAAAGCGTGCTAAGCGCAGGGCAGCATCCAAAGTACTTAACAACGCGTTGCGATAGCGATTGACTTCGTACTCTTCACGAGCAAAACTTTTGACAATCCGCACCCCTTGTAGCCCCTCTTCGGCGGCCACTGTCGCCTCGGCCAAGGAATCTTGGACGGTGGTGCTAAATTTTTGGAAGTACCGACCAAATCCCGCAGCAATGCCCACGATCACCACGGCCAAGACCACCACAAACCCCACTAAGCGCGAATTGAGCAGAAAGACAATCACCAAGGAACCAATCAGAGAGATCGAACTGCTGAGCAAGGTTGTGATGTTGTTGGTCAGCAGTGACCGGACCTGCGTGACATCGCTGGCAATACGTGAGAGGAGCTCGCCGGTGCGCCGATTGGCGAAAAAGTCGAGTGAGAGCAGGTGCAAATGGCGATAGAGCCCAGCGCGCAGATCCAGTACAATCCGCTCGCCGATGTAATTTAGATTGTAGCTCTGCACGACAGTAAAGGCAGATTGCACGAAAAAGACCCCTAGCAGCAGGAGCGTAAATTGATTGAGTTGAGCTTGGCTCTGCGCTTGGAGGACCGAATCGAGCAAGCGCACAATCACCAGCGGAAAGGCCAAACCCATTCCCTGGGCGATCACCAGGGCCAGAATCGCCAATCCCATGCGTGCTCGATAGGGTTGCAAATAGGCCAGAAGCCGTCGCCAATTGAGTGGCGTTGTGATCGGCGGGGCTTCTTCACCTCGAACAGAGCGCCGACTGCGTCGAAGATTAAACATGATTATTCATAAGTCTATTGATGATAAAAATTCGAGTCTAAGGCAAAACCGTGCCAGGGGCAATGAAATCGGCGGTTTGGATCGACGAATGTCGCTGCAAGATCATCCGAATTTCAGCCAAGTGTGCCGCGGTCAAATGGTAGGCATTCTGGCGTGTTTGTTCTTGCGAAATGCTCGTCCCTTGCTGCGAATCTCCAGCAAGGAGCGAGTGCAGCAGATCTAATTGAACATCACCCAGGCCACAGTGCTGAAAAGCAGCAGTGAGAATTTTCTGCGGCGCAAGCTGTAGATCTTCATAGCGCAGCGCACAGATTGGCACGCCGCGGGCCACCAAGTCGCTGTGACGCTGCATGATAGAAAGCCACAATGTCGCTGTCAGGATACTGACCGGGTGAGCCGCTCCGACTGGCGGTGCATAGTCTGCCATCAACGGCATCATTTTTGGAAAATCATTAATGAACGCCGCAAGCAACGTCGATAGTTCGGGGTCCAAAAGTCGAAAGGCATTGACATTGGAGCGAGCCCAGGTTTCGGCATTGCGATAGAGGAAAAGTGTCTTCGCTAGCGGGAATTGGGCGTACAGCAGATCCCCAAGTTCCAGACACATACTACGAAACTTAATCGCCCAACGTGCTGGTGCTAATTTGCCCGGAGTTGATTTACAGAGAAAACGAGTGCAGGCAGCCAACAAGTTGCTGATCTCAAGCTCGGGCACGCGCTCGACATTGCGCAACGATACCAACAACGTGTAAACATCCGGTTCAGATAGACTGACCACATCGGGAATCTGATTAAAGATGCTACTCAGCAAAGTCGAACCACACCGGCCCGTGGAATGAATAAAGATCAGCGCATCGCCTCGGTTCGTGTGAGTTTCGGCCAGCCGAAAAAACATTTCATACGGAACCAGATAAACTTGCTGGGCTTGTTCAAACTGGGCTTGATACAGGAAAGGGGCTTGCGACAGATCGACCGTTGGCGGGGTTTCTACGAATATCGCTTGGCGGTTTTTCTGATCGAGTGAATAAAGCGAAATCAGAGGATCGAGCCATAACCGTTCTGGAGCGATAGTCCCACCAGGAATAAGCTCAAAATCATCAAGTCCCACGGGTAAAAGCGGACTCTGACGTGCCCTACCAACGATTTCCTGCCGCTGGATCCACATCGGATTTCCCCCTCGCACAACGATAGCTACGTACTCACCTTTCCTGCATGGATTGAGGTTAGCGATTGGCCTCAGTGTTTGGTGATGAGTGATTGTTCGTTAACATTTCGCTCATCACCAAACAGATTTAGGACTGCGCCCGTTGCGAAATTTCCGGCGCTTGGTAGATCACCTTCAGATGTGGCGTCTCCAGCCGTTTACCGCCTTGCACCTTGGAGGTTAAGCAGCTTTCCAACATGCCACTGACGATCAATGTGCGCTCCGCCGAGTATGGAGCCACACCACTCAGCAACATCTCCTCAATCTTCTCGTCCAACCGGGCCGAGTAGGTCACATTGGGCACCGGTGGCAGGAAGAATTGGGTAGCAACTGGCCGTTCTTCCCCTTTCAGGCGGGCGGCAAAACAGAAATCCTTAATCGCGCCATTGATCATGAGCAACGTGGCCCGCAAGCCATCGTTATATTCGATCAAGTATGCCGCGGGTTTTTCTACTAACCGGTAGAGTTCGCCAGTGCTAATCAGGTCGATGGTGCGGCCATCCTCATCAGGCAAGCCACAAGGTGTATCGCTGGCCGAGAGCGCGGCTTCCAACAATTCCATCGACCACTCGCCTGCCTTGCCGGCCTCCCAAACTGCTTCACCTTCGATCATCTGCACGCTGCGGACACCGCTTTCCCCACCGGCGCGACGCTCCAGCATCGATTGCATCGCCTCCAGGGCATGATAATCCATCGGGTCCGAGCCGCCGACCCCAACCATCAACGCACCTTCGATCTCGCAGCCGAGAGGCAGTTCCACGTCGGGCAAACGCCAGGTGACAGGCAGCGATGAGCCGGCCAAGAGCGGGAAGCCCAGTCGCTTCGCATCCTCGACCATCTCTTTGGCTTTCTCATAACTATACGAAAGATGCTTGTCGTTATACACAGGCACACTGCGGCCATCCGCCTCAAAGACCTCGACACAGGCCTTGAAGAACTCATAACGCGGATAGAGGATCTGCCCCTTCTCGTTGCGCTCATATTCCCCGTGTTCACCGATGATCAATACGCCGTCGACAGCGAGCTGATCGCCACCGCAGCGCAGCGCTTCGGCAATGGTCGGGTAAACGGTGAAACCGAACTCGCGGGCGCGATCGATACTTTGATCCGCAACTGGCGTTTGGTCGACATAGAGTGAAACCACCTCGACATTGGGCCGGTGCCACGCGCCATCGATCGGATAACCCACCAAGAAGCGATCGACAAAATGCTGGGCGTGCGAGAGATAGCGATAAATCGTGGCGATCACGGCCAGCCGCAACGTTGGTTTGCCTTGGGCCAAGGCAGGCACCTTGCTTTTGACCGGTGCTGGCACCAGATGCGGCCGTTCTTCGCGCCAAAAGGTCGATTCCGGTGTTGGTTGATAGGCAATGTGCAGGTGAGGCGTCTCGATGCGCTTTTGCTCCTGGAAGAGACTCTCAACCCCCGCATCAGTTAGCCCGCTAGTCAACAAGGTGCGCTCAACCGGATAGGTCGCTTTGCCAGTCAGGAACATCTTTTCAACAGCGTTGACTTGGGGCGAGAAGAAGTTGGCCAAAGTCGTGCGCGCCGGGGGCATTGGCAGATACATCTGCGTCGAGAGTGGTTCCTTTTGCCCATCAAGATGCGCGGCAAAGTTAAAATCTTGCACCAGACCATTGAGCAAGATCATCGTCGAGCGCAAGCCATCGAGATGTTCATAGTGATAGGCAATCGGGTCTTGCACCAGTTCGCGCAATTCGTCGATCGTGGGAAAGACGTGATTAAAGCCAGCGCGTGCTGGTTTTAGCGTGTGGCTACGGCTCAGCGCGCTCTCAAAGAGTTCACGCGACCAAACCCCATCCTGATGCGCTGCCCAGAAGGCGTCCCCGCGGTAGGCTTGCAGCCAACGTACACCCTGTTCACCGCCCTTGCGCCGCTCGACCATACACTGCAAAGTTTCCAGCGCGTGGAAATCATAGCTATCCACGCCACCATAACCAACACACATGGCTTCGCGAACGGTTGCCCCCAACGGCATGTCGATTGACGGTGTGCGCCAAGTCACGGGCAACGAGGAGCCAGCCATCAGGGCAAAGCCCATTTCGCGAGCAATATCAACCATCTCCTGCGCCCAAACAGGATTCCAAGAGAGGTGTTTGTCGTTGAAGATCGGGGCCGTCTTGCCGGTCATGCGATAGACCGCGACGATCTGCTTATAGAGTTCGTAGCGAGGATAGAGCCGGTGACCCTTTTCGTCGGTGCCGTACTTGCCATGCTCGCCGATCAGCAAGACGCCGTCCACGGCCAGCGTATCTGTGCCGAGGGTGAGGGCATCGGCCACGGTGGGATAAATCTTCATGGTCGGGAAGCGCGCCGCACGCTCTCGGCTCAGATCGTCCTCGCCAACCTGGTCCACATAGAGCGAGACCAGATCCATCGGCGGGCGATGATGGCGGCCCTGCCAACCATACCCTTCTAAAAAGCGGTCAATAAAATGTTGGGTGTGTGAATATTTGTGGACAATGGTGCTGATGCAGGCAATTTTCAGTCGCTGGTTCATAGAGTTCGTACGATGGTCCTGTTCTGATGGTTGATTGATGGGGAGATAGCCTCTGAATCTCCTCACCGCCTGAATGGGCGAGGGATTCAGAGCGATTTTGGTGTCAGTCTACCAGTAGAAGCCACAAGGCTCAGCCTGCCCAGCGTAGCTTTTCCATCAGCGATTGATAAAAATAGCTACGCTCGCGTAGACGGATGAAGCGCGCCAAGTAGGGGCTGCTCGCCACCACCACGGCATGATCATCTGCTACGTTGACCATTACTTGGCCATCGACCGTCAGGACAGGATCATAGCCCGGTAAAGCGCGCAGGCGTACTTCAATGCCTTCAGGCAAGACAATTGCCCGATCCATGCTCAAGTGGGGGGCGATCGGAATAACCAAAATATTGCGTGCTTCCGGTGGCAAAATCGGCCCATGGACAGCCAATGCATAACCAGTGCTGCCCGTCGGCGTGCTGATAATTAAGCCGTCGCAAGTGTAGGTAGTCAACAGGCTGCCAGCCAAATAGGCATCGATCCGCACCACTCGGGCGAGATCCCCACGGCTCAGGACAATATCATTCAGCGCATCGTATTCACACAATACGCCAAGGGAATTTCCATCCGGGTCGACTTGTTCGACGCGTGCCCGCAGCATCAACCGCTGCTCGACCCAATAGTTGCCAGAGAGGATCTGGGTCAGCGGCTCTTGCCAATCTTCTGGGGCAACTTCAGCCAAAAAGCCCAAGCGGCCCATCTTGACACCGAGCATTGGCACATCATAACGCGCACCAATCCGGGCAGCGCGCAACAAAGTGCCATCCCCACCCAGGGTGATCAGCAGGTCGACATCAGGCAAATGACTAGCGACGTCGTCACTGGCCCAAGCCGAAGCATGCCAAATCTCGCTTACACCCAATGTCTGTAAATGGATTTCAATCTCA
Source organism: uncultured Caldilineaceae bacterium (assembly GCA_964568485.1). Taxonomy (GTDB): domain Bacteria; phylum Chloroflexota; class Anaerolineae; order Caldilineales; family Caldilineaceae; genus CFX5. The sequence continues at coordinate 16,001 of CAZMRA010000020.1, forward strand.
CGGGCCAAGTCGAGCGATTCTGGCTTTTTGGGGTGGTGTAAGATCCCAATCCGCTTGAAAGGTCGCGTGCCATCGGCGGTTGTGGCTGACCAAGAATTTGTCGAGTAGAGAGTCATGCAGCTCAGTCTTTCGTGGTGGCTGTGGCAACAGCGATTCATCCGCTGGTTCCGGGTGAGCCAGGCTCACTGTTGAGCCGATCATAGACTAGCACCCTAATTCCGTCAAACTCGCACCGTAGACAGCTATATGATATACTCGCTCCCTGGTTGTTTTATGCGGTTCAGTAACGTTGTTAGGATGTGGCGATGCGGATTCTAGTTTTATCGGACATTCACGCCAATTTGGTGGCGCTAGAAACAGTGTTGACCCATGCCGCCGGGCAGTTTGATACTATCTGGTGCCTGGGCGATATTGTCGGGTATGGTCCGCGCCCCAACGAGTGTGTTGACCTCATCCGCGAGCGAGCTTCGCTTTGTGTCATGGGGAATCACGATCTGGCCGCGGTGGGGCATCCCGATCTGGATGTCGAAAATTTTAATCCCCATGCCCGTCAAGCAGTGTTGTGGACACGCGACACCTTGACGCCAGAGAACCATGACTTTCTAGCAAATTTGTCGGGGCAGCCCCTACAACCGCCAGGATTGCCGCAGCTTCTGGTCACGCACGCCAGCCCACGCGAACCTGTTTGGGAATATTTGCTAACCCCGAATGTGGCTTGGGAAAACTTTGTGCTCTTTGACCAAGAGATCTGTCTGGTCGGCCATACCCACAAGCCAACGATCTTCCGCTGGCGGCTATATCAAGAGCTCGATGGCGAACAGAACGATGATGCCTCGGTGGCCGAAGTCGCCATGCTACAATTGCCTGCAGGCGCGCAGATTCACCTAAATACGAGCCCGGAGTATCGAGTGATTGTCAACCCGGGGAGTGTTGGCCAGCCACGTGATAACGATGCGCGAGCCGCTTATGCCATTTTGGATCTTGAACGGATGAGCTGGCAGTACGAGCGGATCGCCTATCCCATTGAATTGACACAAAGCCAAATGCGCGCGGTGAATCTGCCACGCCGTTTGATCGACCGTCTCAGCTATGGCTGGTGACGATCACGCTGGAATCTCCTCTGCGACCGCAGTCTCGGTCAGTTCCTCGCGCTCAGCCCGATGATCGAGGAATTGAATTTCACGGGCCGTTAAGTCGATGACTGCCCGCGGTTTATCTTCCCGATCCAAGTAAGCACGCACCGCATCGATCTCGCCTACGACCATCACGCGCCGGCCCTTGCTCAGATATTGATTGGCCACTTCGGCTTGACGACGCCAAGCCGTAACGTGGAACCAAGTTGTTTTATAAGAGGACTCTCCCTCATGGCTGGCGACTCGTCGGTTCACAGCCAAGCTGAAATTTGCCACTGCGTCGCCGCTTGGTGTGTAACGCAATTCAGGATCATTCCCCAAATTGCCAATCAGCGTCACTTGTTGATACATAGTTCCACCTTTCTGTTACAAAACATCAAGCTAGGATCCTGATAATCCACTCCATTATTCACCTGGGCCCAAGTAGGGTTGATTATCTCTACAACTGCGCCACCGAGCATCCGTCAGACGACGCAACCCGCACTCCGCTATTTGACCGAGATCACGATGCCGAAGGCCACTTCACCTTGCGCAGGGTTTACGGCGACTATTGACGCCTGTGCTATAATGGCACGACCCACGTTCGAGGTGCTGATTCATCTGGTTGCACTCGTGCGGTTGTTTCGCACTTAAGGAGGTTGTTGGATGTTACAAACCCCAAAACAGATTACACGGGCGCTTGACCGTGTTTTGCATAAAGTTAGCCAACCGGCCCGTTATACCGGTGGTGAACTCAACAGCATCACCAAAGCGTGGGAGGATCCACAACTGCGCACAAAGGTAGCACTTGCCTTCCCCGACATCTACGAATTGGGGGGCAGCAACCTGGGCTTGATGCTCCTCTATGACTTGATCAATCAGCGGCCCGCGTTGGTGGCGGAACGCGTCTATTGCCCGTGGCCCGATTTTGAAGCGATCATGCGACGAGATGGCATTCCGCTCTTCAGCTTGGAAACCCGTCACCCCCTCACCGATTTCGATATCATCGGCTTCAGCTTGCCGTACGAGCAGCTCTACACCAACGTACTGACCATGTTGGATCTGGCCGACATCCCGCTGCGCGCAGCCGATCGTGACGGCACTCACCCGCTGGTCCTTGCTGGCGGCTCCGGCTGTTACAACCCCGAGCCGATGAGCGCTTTCTTTGATGCGATGGTCATTGGCGAAGGCGAAGAGGTCATCTTCGAGGTGATCGACGCCTATGAGGAATGGAAAGCCGCGGCAGGTGATCTGAGTACGGCGCAGCGTAGCACACTCTGGCACCGGCTGGCACGCATCTCCGGCGTTTACGTGCCCGCACTGTATGATGTGCACTACGCGGCCGATGGCACCATTGCAGCTATCACACCTAATCACCCGGCGGCGCCAGCGCAAGTCCAGAAACGGATTGTCACCAAGCTACCGCCGCCAGTCACCAAATTTATTGTGCCCTTCATCAACACCGTGCACAACCGGGCCGCCATCGAAATTATGCGGGGCTGCACGCGCGGCTGCCGGTTCTGCCAGGCGGGTATGATCTTCCGGCCGGTGCGGGAGCGCACAGTCGACGAGGTGTTACAGGCCGTCGATGAGATGATCGAGCACTGCGGCTTTGAAGAAGTCAGCTTCCTCAGCCTGAGCAGCAGCGATTACACCTATATTGAAAGCTTGGTGCGGCGCACCATGGAGCGCCACGGGGCCAAAAAATTGAGTATTGGCCTGCCCAGCTTGCGGATCGAAAGTTTTAGCGTCGATCTGATGGAATTGCTGGGCCAGGGGCGGCGCCGTTCTGGCTTTACCTTCGCGCCCGAAGCCGCCACCGACCGCCTGCGCGATGTGATCAACAAGCCGATCAGCTCGGAGGATCTGCTGAGCACGGCTGAAGAGGTGTACAAGCGCGGCTGGACGACGATCAAAATGTACTTTATGATCGGCCATCCCACACAGACCTTGGCCGATGTGCAGGCGATTGCCGATCTGAGCAAGGAAGTTTTGGCTGTGGGGCGCCGGGTCTTGGGGAAGAAAGCCAATGTGCGGATCGGTGTTAGTACGCTGGTGCCCAAACCCCATACGCCCTTCCAGTGGGTGCCTATGGAAGACGAATCGGTCATTCAAGCGCAGATTGAACTTTTGCAACAAGAATTACGAGGCCCTGGCATCCATTTTACCTGGAATAATCCGGAAGAGACGCTGGTCGAAGCCTTCCTCACCCGTGGTGATCGCCGCCTGGCCGACGTGATCGAGCGGGCATGGCAATTGGGTGCCAAGTTGGAAGCTTGGGGGGAATGGTTCAATTTCACCGCTTGGCAGCAAGCATTTGCAGAGCTTGGCCTGGAGATGGATTGGTACGCGCGCCGCGAACGTCCGCTGGACGAGATCCTGCCCTGGGAGCATATTTCAGCCGGGCTAAACAAAGAGTTCTTGATCCAGGAATATGTGCATACCTATCAGGGAGCGGTGGTTGATGATTGCCGCGAACATTGCTTCAGTTGCGGCATTTTAGGGGCCTTCAAAGAACAGCGCCGCGTGGCGGAAGATCAAGCCTGGGCTTGCCCACCGCTGGGTCGCAACAAGCAACGCCAGCCCGTGGACATTACGCCAATTCCACTCTATTTCAACGACGAGATGTCGCCAGAATTGACTGGCCAATTTAGCGAGCGGGTCCCACAACGACGTATGGGAACGGTAAGTCAACGTGTTGCTGAACTGGAGAATCATTGAGGCGGGCCTTGTCAGAACACGAATTGGGCACAGACACAATCATGGAAAACACGACGGGTCCCCAGGCTCCAGACGCCACCGAACCTGACCGCCAGCGTGTGCGCTTGATCTATGAAAAAGGCGAGTCGATCAAGTTCATTTCACACCAGGATGAATTTCGTCTTTGGGAGCGCACGTTGCGCCGCGCTGATTTACCCTTGGTTTACAGTCAGGGCTTTACACCGCAACCGCAGATCCAATTCGCTTCGCCCTTGGGGGTGGGCATCATCGGCGTGCGCGAGTTTATCGATTGCACCTTCAGCCCGCCGCTTCCGCTCGACGAAATTGCCGAGCGCATCCGTCGCAAGTTGCCGCCGGGTGTAACGCTGCACGAGTGGAGCGAAGTACCACTCAAGAGTGAAGGATTGCAAAATCGGCTGATCGGCGCGGATTATACAATTCTGCTCTATGCGGAGCCGGACGAGCTGAGCCCAGCGACGATCCAAGCAGCGATTGATCGTGTCTTGGCGCAAACCGAACTTTGGCACGAGCGCGAGCGCAAGAGCGAGAAATATATCTATAACCTACGGCCGTTGATCTTTGAATTGCGCTACGAGGGCTACGACGCCGAGCGAGAGGAGCACCGCATCTTCTTGCGGGTACAACAGCGAGCCGGGGCCACCGGCCGGCCTGATGAGGTAGTCATGGCGTTGAAGCTGGAAGATTGGGCCCGCACACTGCGCCGCGATCGGCTCTATTTTAGCCAAGATCCTGCGGACGAAGCGATCTTTGCTGCTTACCCAGTCGTCACCCAAGCAGAGATCAGCCATCCCGACACCGCCAATCGCCCGCGGCGCAAAGGCCGGCGCACGCAACATGTTCACAAAACACCAGGGAAAACTGGTCGCTCGATCAGCGAACGGGCGAGCGATGAGTTTGTGTAGAATTTGAAAATTGTAGCCAAACCCCTTAGGCTTGTCGGTACTATGCGGTATGATATGCCAAATTCATTGTTCTGAACGAACATCGACAGCATGATTGTCTGGCTTTTCTCATGACTGAACAAAAACTAACCCAGAATAACCAATACGGCACCATTACCTTGGAGCCAACCCCGCCGGTAAACGGGCTGACACGCGGTCGCCGCCCTGAATGGCTACGCGTCAAATCGCCAGATAGCCCTAAATTCCAAGAATTGCGCGGGCTCTTCCGCGGCAAACACCTGCACACCGTGTGCGAAGAGGCGATGTGTCCCAACATCGGCGAATGTTGGGGTCGAGGCACCGCCACCTTTTTGTTGATGGGTGACACCTGCACACGCAGTTGCGGCTTCTGCAAGATCAAAACTGGCCGTCCCGGTGCATTGGATCCCGACGAACCACGACGGGTGGGGGAAAGTGTGCGCGCCATGAATCTGAGCCACGCCGTCTTGACCAGCGTCAATCGCGACGAGCAAGCGGATGGCGGGGCTTGGGTCTTTGCCGAGAGCATCTATTGGATCCGCCAGTTGGTGCCGGGTTGCACCATCGAGGTGTTGATCCCCGATTTTAAGGGCAGCGACCCCGCACTTCAGATTGTGATGGATGCCAAGCCGGAGATTCTGAATCACAACACCGAGACTGTGCCACGCCTCTACAAAACAGTAAGACCGCAGGCGAAATATCAGCGCACGTTGACTTTGCTACAGCGGGCCAAAGAGATGGATCCGTTGACGCTGACCAAATCCGGCATTATGTTGGGATTGGGCGAAACGTTTGACGAAATCTTGCAGGTGATGGACGACATGCGCGCCCATAATGTCGATATCATCACCATGGGCCAATATTTACAGCCGAGCCGCTTCCACCTGCCAATCGAGCGCTATGTCCATCCCGATGAATTTGCTCGGTTGAAAGAAGAGGGAGAAGCGCGCGGATTCAAATGGGTAGAAAGTGGCCCGCTCGTCCGCAGTAGCTACCACGCCGACGGGCAGGCCCACTTGAGTCAACGGCATGATTTAGGCCAAAGTCACAACACCCTTGATGTAGGTCGGGTCGCCGCTTAGGATCTGGCTCATCAGCGAACTATAGTCAGTTAGCGGTTGCACATGGGTGACCAGCGGGCGTAGATCAAAAATACCCCGGTGGATCAAGCGAATAGCGGGCGGGAAGGGGTCGCGCAATCTGGCCGATGGGGCAGAGTTAACCACCCTAAACCCGCCCAAATGCCAAGCGGTTGGGTTGAAGTAGGCAGTCTGCCCTTTGAGCCAGCCAAACAGGTTGATCAACCCGCCCCGTTTCACGATTCCCGTGGCTAGATCCAACCCAGCTTGGGCACCAGAGGTATCCACCACCACATCGAATTCACGCGGCTTGAGTTCAGCAGCCAATTCCTGGGCATTGATCTGCGAAAGATCATACGTCTCAGCGACGCCCAGCTCTCGGGCCAGCGCCAAGCGTTGCGGATTGATGTCACAGACCACCAGTTGATCAAGCGGGGAATGCAGCAACCCCTGAAGGATCAACAGCCCCATAAAGCCACACCCCACGACCGCCACCCGGTCCCCCGGGCGCAATTGGCAGTGATCCAGCCCGGTGACGGCGCACGACACCGGCTCTACGATCCAATATTCGTCTGCCAAATCGGATTCGGGGAGCTTATAGATGCGATCGACCGATAGGTTGCGCAGGGTAGCAAAGCCACCACCGGCGACGCGATCACCTTCCTTAAAGCCTTTGACATCCTTGCCTATTTTGCGCACGTAACCCACACCTTCGTGTCCGGGCGGGGCCATCGGCTGCAATTGATTGCCATATTTGGCGGTATTAATATCCCAAGAACAGATACCACAAGCGCCACCCTGGATCTGCAGCTCATTGGGAGCGGGATCCGCAATTGGCAGTTCGAGCAGTTCAATGCGGCCATCATCCAGATAGCGCATCGTTGTTGTGTACATACAATCTTCCTCAGCTTACAAGTTATGGTTGAATGGTTGAAACCAGCGCGCAGATGTGGATTGTAGCTGCATTCGGATTTGACCAACAAAAACGTGATGCGCCCTAGACAGCACGCATCACGTTTGGTGATTCTTTAGTTCGAGCAAAATGGCTAGAATGCTCGCTCAACGCTGAACGATTGGCACTAGCACATTCGCTGCTGCTTAGCCTTTGACTGCACCGGCCGTCAGACCAGCGACCATAAAGCGTTGCCCGACGATATACAAAATCGCCACCGGGATCGACATCAAGAGTGCAGCGGCGGAGAGTTCCCCCCAGGGCAACACATCCCCGACAATCATCTGTGCCATACCGATTGTTAAGGTGTAAAGCGAATCGCGCGAGAGGAAGATATAGGCAAAGATGAACTCTTTCCATGCCAGCGTAATGGCAAACATACTCGCTGCCATCAACGCTGGCATGACCAGGGGTAAAACCACCTTCCAGAAAGCTTGGAAGTGATTGCAACCGTCGATCAGCGCAGCCTCTTCCATCTCTTTCGGAATCGAAGCGTAATACCCCATCATCAACCAAGTTGCAAAGGGGAGACCAAAAGTTGGGTAGGCGATCATCAACCCAGTGAGGCTATTGGTCAGCTTGAGCGCGGTGAAGATCTGATACATCGGGATGAACATCATGATCGGCGGCATCAGGTAGGCGATCAGCACGCTGCTGCCGAATATGTTCGAGCCACGCCAGCGCAGACGGGTAAGGCCGTAGCCGCCCATGGCCGCCACAATCACCGAGAGCACAGTGCTGACAACCGAAACGAGCAGCGTATTACGGTACCAAAGGCCGAAGTTGCGGGTTGGCCCAAAGAGTGTGTCGAACTGTTGCATGGTCCACGGCGCAGGCCAGAAGACCGATTCAAAGGCAGTCACCTGGCGACTACTCTTAAACGCAGTGATCACCGTCCAGTAGAAGGGCACGAGCTCAAAAATCAAGAAGAGCAGCAACAGAATCGCAGCCACGGCACCAAAAAACCAGCGTCCGATGTGGCGAACACCGCGCTGGCGTGTGGGAGAATCCCCGACAAAGAGCCTGCCCAGTGCTTGCCCAATCCATTCGATGACTTGTTCGACCCGATCATTGATCAGGAAGAACAGCGCCACCCCACCCGAGATCAATTGGCGCACGGGCCAGGTAATCGCCGATAGAATTCGGGAGACCAAACCGGGTTTCGCGTCACTGGTGGACTCGTCTCGCTGGCTGCTCGCCGACATGTGTCGCCCTAGCGCAAAGATGAAGATCAACAGAACTGGGGCCATGGTGATGGCAATGGCGACAGCCACCCCATAGCGAGCTGCGCCAAAGGCCTCAAAGGCCAACACCGAGAAGACGCGCGTCGCATTGACTGGTCCCCCACCGGTAAGGAGGAAGATCATATCGAAGCTGTTGAAGGTCCAGATCGTCGAGAGCAGCGTCGCCACGATGATCACATAGCGCAACCCTGGCAACGTAATGTGCAAAAAGGTGCGCCAAGCGCTCGCGCCATCGATGATGGCCGCTTCGTAGTATTCTTTATCGATGGCTTTGAGCCCAGCCAGCAAATTGATGACAAAGAAAGGAATGCCCCCCCACACATTGACCATGATCAACGAGGGCATTGCTGTCTTAAAATCCCCCAGCCACGGGAACCCCTTCTCGACCAACCCCATTTGCAAGAGGAATTGATTCACACCACCATAAACCGGATCTAACAGCCCCTTCCAGGCGACCGCCGCAACCACCGATGGCACGATCCAGGGTAAGAGAATGGCAGCTGTCAAAATGCCACCAAACCGTTTGAGGCGATGCAGCAAGATGGCGCACGTCAACCCCAACCAGAATTTAAAAAAGACCGACCAGAAGGTGTAGGTGATTGTGTTGGCTACCGACGAGCGAAAGTTTGGATCAGACCAGACTACCTCGTAGTTGGTGAAGCCGGTAAAGGGACCGATGCGCAACGAGACAGTATTGGTGAAGCTGATGTAGACCGCACGCAAGAGCGGATAGGCGATCAAGCCCCCCATCAACAAAATGGTCGGTAACACAAAGACATACGCAGCAGCCCAATCCCGGCCCAACCATTCGCGTAGGGTAATCTGCCAAGAGCGAGCGGGAGCTCTGGGGGTGACGCGCATCCCAGCAAGGGTCGACTGACTCATAAAATCCTCCTGTTCGTTGCAAGCGCAAGTTGCAGGAAGCTACCTTCTGAACATTAAAGCGCAGCCTATATCCTGCAACCTGCAGCTCACAGCCTTACTATTGCACGCCGGGTGCACCCATCTCTTGGAAGATTTGAACCGCCCGCTCGTGCGCTTGCGCAACCGCTTCTGCAGCGCTAGCCTGACCAGTCAGTACAGCAGCGATCATATCGGTGGCGAGGTTCTGCGAATCTACCGCCGAGATCCATGCTGTCGGTGGGCCAGGGAAGGCAATCCCATTCCAACCCGCTGGGTCTAGGGCAGCATCCCGCTGCACAATACTGTTGGGCACACTCGTGATCTCTTCCCAATCCCACATGTTTGCATACGCGGGCAAGGCGTAGGTTGTGGCAATTTGGAAGACTTGCTTCATCACATCATCTTGGAAGAAGCTGAGGATCAATTCACGGGCAGCTTCGGGATTTTTGCCACCGCGGATCATGCCAAAATTCATGCTGCCAATCCCAAAGAAGCGCTCCAGCACGGGGCCACCCTTAGGATAGTCCCAAATAATATCGTCCACAAACGGTACTTGATCGACCACCGCTTTGGAGTAAACAGTGCCACCATTTTGGGTGTAAGCGATTTTGCCCCCGAGGAAGGCTTCGTTGTTGGTTGGGTCTGTCCAGCTCAAGACACCAGGCGGCAACATCGGCTCCCACTGCGGATTGGTGTAGGTGTCGTACAACCATTCTACAGCTGCTACTGTCTCCGGCGAATCAATGGTGACAAATTGACCGGTTTCATCTGTCCATGCACCACCAAACCCGTGCACGACACGATGCATCATCCAGTTGCCATCGCCACCACGGTTGACCGAAATTCCCCAGCCCCACATCTCTGCTGATGGGTCGGAGACTTCCAAACAAGCTTCGCGCAATTCATCAAAGGTCGTCAGCGCGGTGACATCGATCCCTGCGGCGTCCCAAATGTCTTTGCGAGCCCACCCTCCATCGCTGCGGACATGGAAAGGCACCGCCAGCCATTCTCCATCAATGCGCAGATCGCGCTGTTGGCGGGCTGAGGTCTCGCCGTGGGTGGCGACAATTTCATCCACAATGTCGGTGACCGGGACGATCAATTCGAGCTGGTTGTATTGGGCGACACTATAGTTGCGCTGAATAACATCAGGGGCGTCATCCGCAGCCACTTGGGCAGCAATTTTTTGTAATTCCGCGCCGCCAGCAACAAAACCGGCCACGTCAGCCACTTCTAAGGCATAGCCTTTTTCGCGGGCAAAATCTTCAATATGTTTACGAATGAAATCGTTATAGTCGGGATGAAAATCTTGAGTTTGCAGCACCCAGAGAGGCGTATCAGCTGCTACAGAGATACCACCTGTACCACCCTCAGCGGCAGGTGCGCTGCCAGTTGGGGCCATTGGTGCGCAGGCGGCCAGGGCAGCAATACCGAATGCACCACCACTGAGCCGCAGGAACTGCCGTCGAGACAAGCCAAACTGCTTCATAAGGACCTCCTTTGAAAACCAAGTGTGACATTGAGTACAACTATGGATTTGCGGGTTCAACTCTCGCCATATCACGTAGCCAGCGAGCTTTGTGAAGGGAGTTATGGCAACAAGTTGGTTGGAGCTACCCATCCACAATCGCGGAAAGGGGGCGATTGTGTTAGACAGAAATGGGCACAGACTTTACGGTTAGACCTTACAAAGAGGAGCAAACTGGGTACTGACAGAATAGCAGATTCCAGATAAGTCGTCAACTCGCAATTTTTTTGAGCAGGAGCACTCCAGTCGTAAGATTTGCCACATCTCATACGCCTGTTTGCTCGATTCAAAACTTTGCGTAAGATAAGCCATAGCGTACCGCTTGAATCACAAAACAGGAAGCAAAGAGGAGAAAAGATGAGTAACATGCAAGGGCGCGTTGCTATTGTCACTGGCGGAGCAATGGGGATTGGCGGGGCCACCGCGCGGCGATTGGCTGCATCTGGGGCCAAAGTGTTGATCGCCGATATCCAAGAAGAGGCCGCTCAAGCCAATGTCGAGCGGATCCGCAGTGCAGGCGGCGAGGCCGACTATACCATTGCCGACATGTCACAGACCAGCGCGATCAAAGCCATGGTCGAACAGGCCGTAAAGCTCTGGGGGCGGATCGACATCTTGGTCAACAATGCCTGGGGTGGCCGCGGCAGTGGCGGAAGCGCACTCACCGTCAGTGAGGAAGATTGGCAGTATGGCATGGATGTGATGGTCAAAGCGTTGTGGATGTCAGCCAAATATGCAGGCCCAGAACTGGCCAAAACGGGCAATGGCAGCATCGTCAACATTGCCTCTGTCCACGGTTTATTGATGGCTCCCGAGGCACTCGTCTATGAAACCGCCAAAAGTGCTGTCATTGGGCTAACCCGGCAAATGGCCTGCGATTTCGGCCCACTGGGCGTGCGGGTTAATGCCATCTGTCCGGGCCACATCGTCACCGAGCGGATGCAGGAACGCAAGTGGGATCGCACCCCGTCGCTGATGCCATTCTTCATCCAACAATATCCCGTACGTCGGGTGGGCAAGCCCGAAGACATCGCCAATGCGATCAACTTCTTATGCTCAGATGAAGCATCCTTTATCACTGGTCATGCGTTGGTGGTCGATGGTGGCCTGACCATCCAATTACAGGAGAACTTGGGCGTCCATTTGGCGCGCTTTTACCGCGATAACCCGGATATGGATCTGGATTAACGGCAGCAAACATGGCTTATCCGCTCCCTGATCTCCTCGCCGCCGGAGATGAGGGAGCACTGTAATACTTCACAGAAAGACAGAAATGAGGAGGGGTTGTGGCAGGAAATAGTACAGATTCGGCAATTGCGGTGATTGGTAGCGGGGTGATAGGCTTGACCAGTGCAATCCGCCTCCGCGAAGCGGGCTTTCCAGTAACCATCTATGCCCGCGAGCAACCACCGCATACCACGTCGGATGTGGCCGCGGCCTATTGGTCTCCCAGCACACTTTTTGGCCCTGGTCCGCTGCGCGAATGGGCAATGGAAGGGCTAGCGACCTTGCAATCCTTAGCAGCAGATCCTAGCAATGGTGTTGTTTTCAAAGAACTCTACAAGTTGAACGCCGAAGGCAATTATGTAGCCCCGCAAAATTTACCCGTCCCGGCACGCTCAATCCCTCCTGGCGAATTTCCCAACCCGTGGACGGGATATTGTGTGACCGTGCCACAAATCGACGTACCGATCTATATGCCGCGGTTGCTCGCTCGCTTTCAGGAGCTTGGTGGTCGCCTGGTTGTCACAACCATCCAAAGCTTCGATGAATTGTTGGACGAGCATTCGATTGTTGTGAATTGTGCAGGCTTAGGTGCGGCAGCGCTCACCGGCGACGAGGTGTACCCAGTTCGGGGACAAGTGATGCGGATTGCCAAGCCAGCAGAGCTGAACGATAGCATGATGATCTCTGCAGACGGGGTGGGGGAAGTCACCTACATCATTCCGCGCAGTCAGGATTGTCTCTTAGGGGGCACGTATCACTATGGGGATAATCGGCTGGAACCGGATGAAGCCATCAGTGCGGGGATTTTGGCCCGCTGTGCGGTGCTGTGTCCAGCAGTAGCGAACCCCACCATTCTCGAACATCGGGTCGGGCTACGGCCAGGCCGCCGCACAGTCCGTTTCGAGATGGAGCGCATCAACGAGCAAAAGTTGGTGATCCACAACTATGGTCACGGATCGATTGGTCACACATTGGCGTGGGGCTGTGCAGCTGCGGTGACGGCTGCCGTTCAGAAAAGCAGCTAATATGCCTGAAGAGCAACAAGCGGGGGACTCAACTACTTGCTGCTCTTCAGGTTGACAACGCTAGACACAGGGCAAACGCCTATCGGGGTAAGCGCTTGTCCTGTATGAGGCTAGCGAGGCCAAACTTGGTAGCCGGGGGAAGTTAACTGCATTGTTTGAATCAAATTAAAGAGCATCGGCCCATACGAGATCAGGATCAAAGCCACAGCACCAGCCACCCACGGGAACCAGCCATCCAGCCAAGCCGGAGCCGGCGTGGGATCCAGGGGCTCAGCCACCGGCATCTCGATCGGCGTCTTTAATTTGCGAGGGATCAATACCGTACCAAAAATCACGACAAAGAAGAGCGTTGCACTGATCAGCAACAAGGCCAGGCCGACGACTGATTCGATCAAGAATGGAGTCCATTCTGGCGAAGCATAGGGCGAGGCCCCAAGCATGGTACGCCGCGGTGCGCCATAATTCAAGCCCAACACATGGTAGGCATTGGAGAAGAACAGCATCCCAAAGAACCACGTCCAGGCTTGGATCTGCGCCAGCCGCCGCGTAAAGAGTTGATGGCCGGTTAGTTTGGGCACGAGCCAGTAACAGATGCCAAAGAAAGTCAGGGTAACCCCAGAGCCGACCGTCAAGTGGAAGTGACCGGGTATCCACGAAGTATTGTGGACCGCCAAGTTCAAACCGTACGAGGCGTTGGTGATCCCGCTAATGCCACCAAAGGCGAAGAGGATCATGGCCAAGTTTTGTGCCGCGTACGAGGGATCGCCCCAGTTGAGGCGCCGAATCCAGCCAAGCCACCCCTTACCACCGCGGGCCCGAGCGCCAATCTCCAACGAAGCCACCACCGTAAATGCAGTGATCATGCTGGGGAAGGTCACGCCAAAGGTCAAGGCCATGTGCATATACTTCCAGATTTGCGGAATCCCTGGGTCGGTATATTGGTGGTGGAACCCCACAGGCGTCGACAGCAGCAGGAAGAGCCAGAAGGCCAAGCGCGCCAAGTGATCGCTAAACATCTTGCCACCGGTCTGGGCGGGCAACATCCCATACCAGGAGACATAAGCGGGCAGCAACCAAAAATAGACCAGCGGGTGGCCAAAATACCAGAAGAGCGAGCGGGACAGGAGCGGATCTGTACCGGAAACCAACCCCAGTGACCACGGCAGCAACAAGAAGAGAATTTCCGCCGCAACGCCCAACGTGGCAATCTGCCACATGACCATGGTGATCAGGCTACCCAGGGCGATAAATGGCGTGCGGACACCCGGGTTCTCTTTGCGCCAAGCCCCATACGTAAAGAGCAGGCTATATCCCACCATCCACGAGCCGACGACGACTAGCGTCAACCCGACATAAAAGAGCCAATGGGCCTGCAGCGGTGGGTAAAAGGTATAGAGTACCGTCGCCATATTGGCCAGTAGCGGATAGGCCGTCACTAAAAGCCCGATACTCATCACAATCAATGCAGCGTAGCTCAACCCCGGCCAGCGCAAAGGGCGGTTGAGGCTGCGAACGGTGGCAAAGGTAAAGAAACCGCAAATAAAGAAGGTGGTCCAGACCAGGGCATTGAGGACGCCGTGGATCGTGAGCCCCTGATAATAGCTTTTGAGCACTGGGGAGATGGCTGGATAAAGATCCCACCCAGCATGTTCCAAACCTTGCAATATGCCAAGCGCCAGGCCCACGGTTAATGAGCCGATAGCGATCCCGATCGACCAACCGGCAATGCGGTCAGCGTGGGCAAGATCTTGCTTGGTTAACGGAGGTGCCACGGACGTAGTCGTCATCCGATCAAGTGGCATGGATTGTACAGACATGAAGTGCTCCTCTTGGGATAGCGTCGTTTATCAAGACCTTGATATTCAATCAGCTGCTGCGGTGGTTGCATCTTCGATGATGATCTGCCCATACATCGTATGGTGACCGATCATCGTCCCCCCACTGCCACAATACTCGTGACAGATCACGTTGTACGTACCTGGATCCTCAAACCGAGCTTTCAGCGTAGAAATTTGACCAGGCAACACCATCATGTTGATGTTTGTCCCAGTGATCTTGAAGCCATGTTGTACATCCAACGAAGTGGCATAAAAGGTGACTTCAGAGCCCGCGGGTAAGCGCAATGGTTTCAGCGGATCCAGCGGAACGAACGTCCAAGTTTGAGCACGTACGTATAACTCGTATTTACCGGGAGCAATTTCACGCAATTGCGGGTCGGCAAAGGGACTGGGTGGAGTCATGAGCGTCGCCGGATCGATGCGGCCCGTCATACCGGGTACTTGCACCCCATAGGAAACGCTAGAGATCACAACGGCTATCACAAAGACAACAATGACAAAGAAGGCAATCCGCATCCATCCAGCTTCGTAGCGATCAACATGCAGATTAGGCAATTGGCCTTCGGCCGCGCCACTTTCCATCTCACTCATTGGGTACCTCCGCGAGAAAGGACAGTTAAGTAGGCATTGCCCCAAAGCGCAATGACGATGACCAAGTAGACCAACAAGAGGGCAATGGTGCCCTGGGGTGTTACTGGTTCTTTCATAGTTGCTTCCTTACTTGCAATTTGTGTGATGTAATCACTGAACATAAACAGGGCAGCAGTCGTCCCGCGGCTGCGTCCTGAAGCCACTGCACCGGTTACCGCATCAATGCTTTTAAGTCGGCTGCCATCAGGCTACTTGGCGTGCTCGGCGCGAAGATCAGGCGCAGGTATCCCGCCGGGTCGATCACCGCAACGCTACTCGTATGGTCAACGCCGCCTGAGGTGGATTGCTGAGATTTCGCAAAGTAGATGCCAAACTGGCTGGCAACCGCCCCCAAAGCCTCCGGTGAACCGGTCATACCCAGAAATGAGTCATCAAAGAGGCGCAGATAGGCACTCATTCGTTCGACAGTATCATTGGCGGGGTCAACCGTCACCAAGACCACCTGAACCTTGTCGGCTTGATCAGCCAACAGACGTTTGGTTTGGGCCAATTCGGCCATGGTCAACGGGCAGATATCGGGACAACTGGTGTAGCCGAAAAAGAGCAGCACATATTGCCCGCGCAAGTCGCTCAAGCGTAGTGGCTCGCCGCGTGTGCTATCTAGCACAAAATCGGCCACAGGTTCGTCCGCCTGCAACAAGATGCCTTCATAGCTATGGCGATTCAACCATTGCTGCCCCAGCAATACCACCAGCCACCCAGCCAGGAGCGCGCCCAAGCCCCAGAACAGCCAGCGTCTATCGATCATCAAACGTCGTGCGTCAACCGTCATGCGTCATTCACCATTGATTACTCGTGTTTACGGGTGAAACAACCCTTGTCAGGCACCACCTGCCCACTCACGGCGGATAGCAGAGAAAGAGATGAGCGGCCTCATAGGCAAGGCGCATCGCCCCTTCACTCTGGCGAGCTTCGGTGAGGATCAGGTCGATATCACGTTGCAAAATCTCCAAAGATGGAACTGCTGTGCGATAACGAGCGCGGATAATGCCTGCCCCATCAACTAATACAAAGACAGGATCAAATTTATAGTGGCTTGGCTCGTCCTCGGCCTCGGCGTAATAAACCCCAAAGCCCCCACCGATCACCTGCCGGATCTGGTCGGTCGCCCCGCGCAGCAGTGACCAAACCGTCGGATCCGCCCCGATCTGCTCAGCGAAGAGCGTAGCGTCTGTCGCCGAATCGTCCAGCGGATCAAAGAGCACTGTGACCAAATGCAGTGGCACATCTTGTGTGGTGGCTGTCGCGTATTGGGTTTGCAAGGCCTGCATCACCGCGTGGATGGACTCACATGGCGTCTCGCAGTCCTGATAGGCGAAGGTGTAGAGCACCAATTGCCCGCGCAGATCTTCGCTGGTCAGCCTTGCACCGCGCTGATCAGTCAAGATAAACGCCGGGCTCACCGTGATCCGCGGCAAGACTTGGATAGGTCGCCCGATCGCAAAGGCCAAGATCGCAATCACCAAAAGCGCAACCGCGCCATAGGCGAATTCACGCGCCCCAAAGCGCGGCATGGATACCGTCTTCATTACCGATGTGCAGCCAAATAGTTCCAAGCACTGAGCGCAGCCTTGGCACCTTCGCCAATGGCTACCAACACCTGCTCAGCATGCACATTGGTGACATCGCCCGCGGCAAAGAGACCAGGCACACTCGTTTCACAGCGTTGGTTCACTATCACATGACCATTGCAATCCAGCTCTACCCAGTCACGTACCAGTGCTTGATTGGGGATTAATCCTTGCTCAATAAAGACCCCATCCACCGCCAACGTCTGCGGCTGCTGCTCGCCGTCTAACAACTCCAGCCCCGTCACAAACTCGTCGCCGACAATGCGTTGCGGCGACCAATGCTGGTGGATCATAATTTTGGGGTGCCGCAAAACCTCGTGGGCGAGGCGCGAAGAGGGCATGTCATGAGTCGGGGTGATGACAAAATGGACACGACTGGCGATCGGGGCCAACTTCTGCGCAGCCGCCAACGCTCGTTCACCACCAATGACAGCCACCATGCGATCGCGGAAAAATTGGGCATGGCTCACGGCCGAGTAGCTGACACCGCGACCTAAAAAGCGCTGCTCACCGGGGATCTGCAAGCGTTGCGGTTGGGCACCGGTCGCGAAGATCACCGTGCGTGCGCCGTGGATGGTGCCATCAGACAGCGTGATTTGGAAGCCGCTACCGGGACGGCGCTCCAGGCGCTCGACTGGCTGATGGATTAAGCGGGTTAGTTTCGCATCGACATAGGCTTCCAACTGGCGGGTCAAGCTGACGCCCCAGGCGCTTTCCACCGGTGGCAGTCCCCGAAGCTGGAACGCATAGCTCACTTTGCCGCCCAAGTCTGGAGAGATCAGAGCGACTTGCAATTGCGCTTGTAGGGCGTAGACCGCAGCAGTCAAGCCTGCCGGTCCACCGCCAATCACAGCCAGATCAAATTCAGCCATTTACGTGCTGTCCCATTTCTGTATCTCAGATCAGCCCGTCGCAAAAGTGCCAAGGGTTGAAAGCATCGGCATAGTGCAACTTACCTCTACTATACAGCGAAGCATCCCCATAAACGCCGGGCGAGCGGCTAGACCTCGTACCGGCAACCCAGCGGGTTGGCTCCCTGGTCAGATGGCTAGGTTCCGGTATACCTACTTGACCGATTGACAGCCGATCATACAGGCCTCTATACTGGTTGCAGGATATGGATGAGATAAAGAGAAAGGGAGGAGCAATGCGTCTTCAAGATAAAGT
>CAZMRA010000021.1:0-33395 GCA_964568485.1 uncultured Caldilineaceae bacterium
AGCGAGCAATCCTGAGTTGATCACCTTGCTGGATAATGATTCGGTGCAGCGGCGGATTGTCGACAGCGCCGATGTGGATGCGACGCTCTCTTTTTTGGCATCGCCCCGCAGCTTGGATCGCCTTTGGAGTGATGTCCCCGCTGTGTTGAGCGGGCAAGTGAGCGTCGGTCTGTTTGTGGATAAGTATGGCGCTGGGCAGAGTACGTTGATTACTATTGGCTTGGTGCTGTTGCTGTTGATTGTCCTACGCGTACTTTATGCTTTTGTGTTATGGTTAATCAATCCGCTAACGGGATTGTGGCGGCGCTAAGCGCGTAGGTCGATCGAGGTATTTTTTAGAGAGCAATGATATGTTGATCAGCTTGGATGTCAGCCCAGATAAAGAGGTCGAACTCGGCGAATTATTGACCGTCGTGGTGGTCTACGCCGCCAATGTGGTCAAAGATATTCGTGAAAACATCCGCAACCTGATCGGCGGGCGGATGGTTCATTATGAGCGGCTGATCGACCAAGCGATCAACACGGCGCTGAGTGAGCTGGAGCAAAAGGCGCGCGACCGCGGCTACGATGGCGTGATCGGCGTGAAGATCACAAATACGAAGATCGTCGAAGGTGGCGTCGAGGTAGTGATATACGGGAATGGCTTTCGATACCGGAAGCCAACCGCTTGAGGTAGCAGTCTATGGTGCGGTTTTGGCAAAAGGTGGTTTTGGGGGTATTGAGTCTGCTATTGGCGCTGGAGTGGCTGCCTATTTATGCACAAACCCCTTCGCCTAACCGAGCCACCAATGATTACACCTATGGGGAGTGCAGCCGGATTGAAGCCGCAAGGTTGCGCAGCGAGATTGAGACTGCCGCCTACAATGTGCTTGCCGCACCGGAAGCCGCGCCCGATCTCGCCACGCTGGTGGAGCGCAAGTGGATCGAGCTGGATGTTGATACGACCATCGACCAAGAAGTGGCACGTGCCGTGGCTGCCGTGGCCGCCAATGAAGGCTATTTTAGCCGCTTGTGGTCGGGTTGGTCGGCGGAGCGGGCCGAGGAATTTGCGACGCGCATTGCTGATGATGCTTTTAGCTCGCCCGCATTTACTGCTAAGATCAATCAATTGTCTGCAGCCATTGCCGGTGAGATTGCCAGTGATCTAGAAGCTGATTTTGCCCGAGCCGCTTCGGCCGCCTTTTTGTGCATGAAGGCCTACATCGGCGATAACTATTCGGCCACGCTCTTTTCGGCCTTTGAACGCCAGATCGATGTTCAGGTGGCGACGGTCGATGTGCCTAGCGAAGCCGAAGTCGATGTTTCGGTGTTGGATGTGCATAACAAGGCCTTGGGCGGTGTTGGGGTGATTGTCGTCACCGAGATCGCCCGGCGCATTACCCAGCGCTTAAGTCAGCGCATTGCCGAACGGGTAGCTGGCCGCATCGTGAGTCGAGTCTTGGGGCGGGCTGGTTCCAGTCTACTGCCCATTGCCGGCTGGGTGATCGGCCTCGGGCTGATCGTCTGGGATCTGTGGGAAGGGGGCAAAGGCGCCTTGCCGCAGATCGAAGAGGCTTTGACCAGTGAAGAGGTCAAAGAGCGCATCCGCAGCGAGATCAGCGATTCGATCCAAAACAGCCTGCCCGATGAAGCTGCAGTGGTGGCGCTGGAGATTGCCGTCACGCTGCTGGAAGAGTGGGAAGGCTTCTGCGGGCGCTATCCCGATGTTTGCAGCTTGGCCGAGGAGAACGCCACCTTCCAGGCGATTCTCAACGACACGCCGCTGGCGCAGTTGGATCAACTGGCGCTGTTGGTGCAGGTTTTAATCAACTTTGCTGGGCGGGCTGAATTGACGCAAGCGATTGCCAGTGGCCAGTTTGAAATAGCTTTGGCGTTGCCGATTGAATCATATGTGATCATCCAGAATGAACGGTCGTTGGCCCCGCTGTTGGCCTGGTCGCAATTAGCTGGGGATCGCTTGAATGAAGTGCTGACCTATGGGCTGCATCGTCATAAACAACCAGCAGATTTTACGCCGGAACTCTTGCAGGCTGTTTTGGATGTGGCAGATCAAGCGGCGATTGATAAGCTGCTGACGTTGGAGCGGGCGGAATTGGCGCTGCTCGTTCCCTTTGCTGCCTCGAGCCTTGGTCCATTGGCGCTCAATATGAGTGCCGCCGAGCTTGAGCAATTGGTTGGGTATTTACAGGCACCACCAGCGGAAGCGACATCGGTACCGGCAGCAGAATTGGCCCCGCGACTCGCCAATCGCGAAGTCACTATGCAAGAGCTGCTGCAACCGACCGCACCACCGACGGACCTGCCGACGGCTACAGCGCCGTCCGCGACCGAGTCTCCGGTCCCAGCTGGCGGTGTTGCGGGGAATGGCGTGGTGGTCGCCTCGTTGATCGTCTTGGGGTTGATATTGCTTGTGGCTGGGGCGTTATGGTGGCGCCGCCGCTCACAGGCAGGTAATGGATAGCGTTGGATTCATTTTGAGGTCAGAATGAGTTTTGAATCTCGATATGTCAATCATATCGAATTATTATAACAATTGAGGAATAAGGAAATGGGTAAGACACTTTTTGAAAAAGTTTGGGAGAAACATGTCGTTGCGCAAGATCCCGGCGCACCGGCGGTGTTGTACATCGATGCCCATCTCGTCCACGAGGTGACATCACCACAGGCTTTTGCCATGTTACGCGAGCGCGGTCTTAAAGTTCGCCGTCCCGATAAAACCTTCGCTACGATGGACCATGCTATCCCCACCCGCAGCGGCGTGGATATTTCTTTATGGCCAAGCGACGCGGCGATGCAGGTACGCACCCTGCGGCAGAATTGCGAAGAGTTTGGCGTGACTTTGTGGGATATTGAAGGTGATGTGCAAGGCATCGTCCACGTGGTTGGGCCCGAGATGGGGGTTACTCAGCCGGGGATGACGATCGTCTGCGGCGATAGCCACACCAGCACGCACGGTGCATTTGGCGCGTTGGCCTTTGGCATCGGTACCAGCGAAGTAGGGCACGTCTTGGCAACCCAATGTCTGCTGCAGACCAAACCTAAGACCTTTGCCATCAATGTGGAAGGTGAATTGGGCGTCGGCGTGACCGCCAAGGATATCATTTTGGCGATCATTGCCAAGAATGGTGCAGCCGGTGGTACTGGCTATGTCTTCGAGTATCGCGGCAGTGCCATCCGCAGCTTGAGCATGGCCAATCGCATGACCATCTGTAACATGAGCATTGAAGGTGGCGCACGCGCCGGTATGATCGCACCCGATGAGACGACCTTCGAGTATGTCAAGGGGCGCCACTATGCCCCGAAGGGTGAAGCCTGGGATCGGGCTGTGGCTTACTGGCGGACACTCGCTACCGATGAGGATGCTGTTTTTGACCGCGAATTAACGCTCGATGCCAGCCAACTCGCACCGATGGTCACCTATGGCACCAATCCTGGCCAGGGTGTCGCTGTAAGCAGCCGCATTCCGCTGCCCGAAGAATTGGAAGATCCCGCCGAGCGCCGCAGTTTACTGAGCGCGATGGAATATATGGGCTTGCAACCCGGCCAGCCAATGGAAGGCCAACCCATTGATATTGTCTTTATCGGCTCGTGCACCAACAGCCGCGTCGAAGATCTGCGTGAAGCTGCCAAAATCGTACAGGGCAAAAAGATCGCCGATAATGTCTGGGGCATTGTTGTGCCTGGTTCCAAGGCGGTCAAGGCGCAGGCCGAGGCAGAAGGGCTGGATCGCATCTTCAGCGAGGCCGGTTTTGAATGGCGCGGCGCTGGCTGCAGCATGTGCTTGGCCATGAACGATGACAAGGCCGGTGCGGGCAAATATGTCGCCAGCACCAGCAATCGCAATTTCCAAGGCCGCCAAGGGCCAGGGGCACGCAGCTTGCTGATGAGCCCGATCATGGCCGCGGCCGCAGCGGTAAATGGTAAAGTCGTCGACGTGCGCGAAATGCTCTGATCCGGAGCCTTGCGGAGCTTGAGCCTGTAGATGCTCAAGTAGTTTTTATGGATTACGTGAACATCTCTGCAATCTCCATCAGCCTATAGAGGAACTATCATGCAACCATTTCAGAAATTAACGGCTACCGCTGTCCCGCTACGGGCAGAAAATGTCGATACCGACCAGATCATCCCGGCGCGCTTTTTGACCGCCGTTACCAAAGCCGGCATGGGCGATGGGCTCTTTTCGAGCTGGCGCTACAATGCGGATGGCTCGCCCAAGCCAGATTTTGTCCTGAACCGGCCAGAATTCGATGGGGCCCGTGTGCTGATCGCCGGGCGTAACTTCGGCAGTGGTTCGAGTCGTGAACATGCTGTCTGGGCATTGACTGAATATGGCTTCAGCGCGGTGATCACCCCTGGGTTTGGCGATATTTTTTACAATAACAGCCTCAAGAATGGGCTGCTGCCAATCACCCTGCCGACTGAGACAGTCAACATGCTGCTTGATCTGGTCGAAGAAGAGCCAACCACAGAGATTACGATCGATCTGCAAAACCAGACGGTCACCTTGCCCGACGGCCAACAACACAAGTTTGCCATCGATCCATTCCGCAAGATCTGCTTGCTCGAAGGGGTGGACGATCTGGGGTACATCATGAAGCAAGATGCGGCGATTGCGGCCTATGAGGCTACGCCCACCTTCTGATCGGGTTGGTGAATCGTGCTATAATGGACGAAGCAAGCGGTTGCACAAGCCAGGTTGTGAGCGATTTCTTACGGGAAAGCACCTAATCAACAGGCTGCGTTCTACAATGTTCGCTGGTAACCAGCCAGCAGTCTGAAGACTACTGCGCTATGTTGTGGATGCGAACAGGGCAAGCTGAACAATGACATGCTCTTCGCATCCGCAACTGGAAGCACTCCTTGAGTTTGTGCAACAAATGGACGCATAAACAGCATATTGCAGAAAGAACGATTGTCAATGAAGGCAAAAATTGTCGTTTTATCCGGCGATGGTATCGGCCCCGAAGTGGTCGCCGAAGCACAGAAAGTACTGACTGCTGTTGCTGGGAAATTTGATCATACTTTTGAGTTTGATGAACAACTGATGGGTGGACGCGCCATCGACGAGGTCGGCAACAGTCTGCCTGATGCAACCGTGGCCGCCTGCAAAGCTGCGGATGCAGTGCTGCTTGGCGCAGTTGGTGGCCCCAAGTGGGACAACCCCAACGCCAAAGATCGCCCTGAGCGTGGCTTGTTAGGGATCCGCAAGGCGCTGAACTTGTTTGCCAATCTGCGCCCGGTCAAGCTCAACGACCAACTGATCCGAGCCAGTACCATCAAAGAAGAGGCGTTGCGTGGCACTGATATGCTCGTCATCCGCGAGCTGACCGGCGGCGTCTACTTTGGTCCCCGCAAGGAAGCTGGTGAAGAGGCCTATGAAGCTTACGACACCATGCTCTACACTCGCCCCGAGATCGAGCGCGTCGTCAAGCTGGCGGCGGATGCGGCTCGGCTGCGGCGCAAAAAGTTAGCAAGCGTCGATAAGTTCAATGTGTTGGCTTCCAGCCGACTTTGGCGGCGCGTAGCCACCGAGGTCTTGGCCGACTATACCGATCTGGAAGTCGAGCATGTGCTGGTCGATGCGATGGCCATGCACTTGATCCGCCGCCCGGCCAGCTTCGACGTGATCGTTGCTGAGAATCTCTTTGGCGATATTCTGACCGACGAAGCTGCAATGTTAGCCGGTTCGATGGGGATGTTGCCTTCGGCGAGCTTGGGTGATCTGATCAATTCGCACCAATTGCCGCTTGGTCTCTATGAGCCGATCCACGGCAGCGCGCCAGACATTGCGGGCAAAGGGATCGCCAATCCGTTGGCCATCATTCTGAGCACCGCGATGTTGCTGCGCCATAGCTTGGGACTCGAACGTGAAGCCCAAGCGGTCGAAGCTGCGGTTGATCAAGTGTTGGCTGAGGGTGTGCGTACGCCCGACATTGCCGACACCGGTACCGAAGTGGTTGGCACCCAAGTGATGGGCGATCTGGTTGTTGAAAAGCTAATTGCGTAGTTTGAGTAGAGACTGGGGGCGGAGGCTGTATTCAGCCTCTACGCTCTCAGCCTCTAGGCTTGCAATCTCTTATGACTAACGGATCCCAAAACCGGCTTAGCAATACCATCCGCTTGCTCGGCGACTTATTAGGCGAGACGATCATCGAACAAGAGGGCCAAGAGATGTTCGACCTCGAAGAGGAAATTCGGACACTCTCCAAGGCGTGGCGCTCCGGCGATGACGCCGCACTAGCCACGATCCAGGAATTGATGCCTGGCCTGATCGAAGATCTCCCGCGCGGACGTGCGGTCTTAAAGGCCTTCTCCACCTATTTCCAGCTCATCAATTTGGCCGAAGAGCAAGAGCGGGTCAACATTCTGCGTGATCGTACTCGGGTGGCCCAGCAGCTCGACGTGCCCCTGAGTGAGACCATTGCCGATGCTGTGCGACGCTGGCGCAGTGCGGGTATTTCGGCGGATGACGTCGAGACTTTGTTGTCTGATCTGCTGATCATGCCGGTGTTTACTGCGCACCCCACCGAATCGAAGCGGCGGGTGATTTTGCAGCGCCTGCAAGATATTGCCGGATTGTTGCGCGACAAAGAACGGTTAGATCTGTTACCACACGAGCAGGAGCAATTGCTCGAGCGCCTGCGCGAAAATATCACTGTACTCTGGCAGAGTGAAGAGACGCGTGACCGTCCGCCAACGGTGATGGATGAAGTGCGCAATGGGATGTATTATTTCGAAAATACAATCCTCTATCTGGTGCCCATCATCTACGAAGAGTTGGCACGCGCCCTGCACAAATACTATCCAGAGCGAACATTTGCCATCTCCCCGTTTTTGCGTTACGGCTCTTGGATCGGTGGCGACCGAGATGGCAATCCTTATGTGACCGTCAAAATTACTCAAGAGACCATCCGCACCCAACAAGAGACGATCCTCGAATTTTATAATGTGATGGTGGATAAGCTTTTCGATCACATTAGCCCGGCTGTGACGCGCGTGGGCATTACGCCTGCTCTCGCCGAGAGTATTCAAGCGGATCTCAAGCTCGTCCCGCCCGAGGAGATGGAACAACTAGAATGGTTCCGGCTGGAGCCATATCGCCAAAAGCTCTTGATGATGTTCCGTCGCTTGCGGGCCACGCGGGCCGAGAATGAGCGTTCTTGGCAGAGAAACTCGGTCAAGCCGAATCCGCGTGCCTACCAGCGAGCCGAAGAATTTTTGAACGACCTTTATCTGCTGCGGGACAGCTTGCTGGCCAATAAGGGCGAGCGTTTGGCTCAGGGGGATTTGAGCCGGTTGATCTATGCGGTTCAAGCCTTCGGTTTCCATTTGGCCACGCTCGACATCCGCCAGCACGCTGAACGGCACCACACAGCTATGGCGGAAATTTTGGAAGATTATGGAGCTATTACCGATTATGCGGAGATGGATGAAGCGGCAAGAGTCGCCTTGCTCAGCGAGGAGATCCGTAGCCGCCGGCCGCTGACCGCTAAACTCTGCTTCAGTGAGGAGACCAACGAAACTGTTGCCCTCTTCCGCCTCATTCGCCAAGCCCACGAGCGGGTAGACGAGAAGATCATCCAAACCTACATCATCAGCATGACCACCCAGCTGAGCAATGTGCTGGAAGTGCTCTTATTCGCTCGAGATGCGGGACTGTTTGGCAAGCTCGATATCGTGCCCCTCTTCGAGACGATCGAAGATCTGCAAAATGCGTCGGCGATCATGGCCGAGTTGTTTGAGAATGAAGTCTATCGCCAACATTTGACAGCGCGCAACAACCACCAGCAGATCATGATCGGCTACAGTGATTCGAACAAAGATGGTGGTTATTTGCGGGCCAATTGGATGCTCTATCAAGCCCAGCGCAACTTGGCGGCGGTCTGTGACCAGTATGGCATCCGCCTGACCCTCTTCCATGGCCGGGGTGGGACGTTGGGGCGAGGTGGTGGCCCGACCAATCGCGCCATTTTGGCCCAGCCGCCCGGATCGGTACGTGGGCGCTTTAAGATCACCGAACAAGGTGAAGTCATCAGCAGCCGGTATGACGACCCCGATATCGCGCATCGCCATCTGGAGCAGATGATTAACGCGGTTTTGTTGGCCAGTGTGCCCCAGCCAGCCTTGACTCAGGAGGATGAGTGGGCTGCCTTGATGGAAGAATTGAGCGAGCAAGCTTATCTCAAATACCGGGCGCTGGTGGAAAATCCAAACTTTTTGCAATATTTCAGTGATACAACGCCGCTGGAATTTATTGGCCAACTGAACATTGGCTCGCGGCCTGCTCGCCGCAAAAAGAGTGCCAGCATTGCGGATCTGCGCGCCATTCCGTGGGTCTTCTCTTGGACGCAAACGCGCGTAGAGTTACCCAGTTGGTATGGGGTCGGCACCGCGTTAGCTTCTTGGGTGGATGAGGCCGCTGACGAGGCTGGGCGAGTAGCACGCTTGGCGACGCTGCGCACCATGTATCGCGATTGGCCATTCTTTAGCACTGTATTGAATCAGGTGCAGGTTGGCTTGAGCAAAGGCGATATTGCCATCGCCAGTTTGTATGCTGAATTGACCAGCGAGACGGTGCGTGAAACCATCTTCGCCGACATCAAAGCTGAATTTGAGCGGACCCGTGCCATCGTATTGGAGATCACTGGGTACCGAGAAGTGTTAGAAAATGAGCAATGGTTGCAGCGTAGCATCAAGGTGCGCAATCCTTATGTCGATCCGCTCAACCATTTGCAGATTGCTATCTTGCGCCATTTGCGCAATCGGACGCCAGAAAATCTTGCGGAACTGCAACAAGCGATGTTGCTTTCGGTGAATGGCATTGCTGCGGGCCTGCAAAACGTAGGGTGATCCGCTCGGAGCGTGTGTTCTCTTGCCAAAAGGGTGACTGCAGCATTTACGGTGGAAACCATAGTTTGGAAAGTAGCCTGTGACTGATTATCTCGCCCATATCGATGGGCTGTTGATTGATATTGAAGGGGTGTTGTTGCGGGGCAGTGCAGTGATCCCTGGCGCGCTTGAGGCAATTGCAGCTTTGCGCCAGCGGGGCATACCACATCGCTTTATCACCAACACAACAATCTACTCGCGCCAAAGCATGTGTGAACGGCTCCAAGCGCTGGGGTTTGATGTCGAGGTCGAAGAATTATTTACGGCAACCTATGCGGCAGCCAAGTATCTGCGTGAACAAAATGCAACGAGCTATTATCCGCTTTTGTTGCCCGACGCACAACTGGAATTTGCCGGCCTCGATGTGGATGAAGAGCAACCGGAATTTGTGGTCGTAGGCGATCTCGGGGCAAGTTTTAACTTTCTCCGCCTGAACAAAGCCATGCAAGCCATACTCAACGGGGCCAAGTTGGTGGCACTTCACAAAAAACGCATCTGGCGAACGGAATCCGGCCTCTTTTTGGATGCTGGTCCGTTTGTTGTGGCCTTGGAATATGCCACCGAGAAGAATGCCGAAGTGGTGGGCAAGCCCAGCCCAGCCTATTTTCAAATGGTGATTGAACATTTGGGGATGCCGCCCAACCGCATTGCCATGATTGGTGACGATGTGGAGGCAGATGTGCGAGGGGCGCAGCGTATGGGGATGCAAGGATGGTTGGTCAAGACAGGCCGTTTCCGCAAGGAAGACTTGGCGCGCGGCATTTGGCCAGACCGCATCTTCAACAGCATTTCGGACATTATTATTGACGTGTAACCCGTGACGAGTGATAGTGACGAGTGATGCTTCGCACTGATCACTCGTCACTTATCATTTGGAAAGGTTCCTGCTATGCAAATCGAATTGTACGACACTACGCTGCGTGATGGTACTCAGGGCGAAGGCATCTCGTTGAGTTGCGACGACAAATTGCGTATTGCCCGCCGCTTGGATGAGTTCGGCATCAAGTACATTGAAGGCGGTTGGCCCGGTTCTAATCCCAAAGATATGGAGTTTTTTGAGCGCGCTCAGCATGAATTATCGCTCAAACAAGCTCGTATTGCTGCGTTTGGCTCGACTTGCCGGGCTGGAGTCGACCCCGCCGACGATCCCCAGATTCGCTTGTTGATTGAATCGCAGGCGCCGGTGATCACCATCTTTGGCAAGAGCTGGGATCTACACGTCACCGAAGTGTTGCGCACCGACTTGGAAGAAAATCTGCGTATGATCCGCGACTCGGTGCGGTATCTGGTGGATCAGGGGCGTGAAGTTGTCTACGACGCTGAACACTTTTTTGATGGCTATCGCGCTAATCCCGAATATGCCTTGGCCACACTCAAAGCTGCCATCCTCGGCGGAGCCAGCACGGTCACGCTGTGTGATACGAATGGGGGCAGCTTGCCTTGGCAGATTGGCGAAGCGATCGAGCAAGTCAAGCAAGAGGTACTCGGCCTGGAAGAAGGGGTTGTTGCTACTCATCATGCGGCTGGCGTCAAGCTCGGCATTCATGCCCACAACGATAGTGAAACCGGTGTGGCCAACACGCTTGAAGCTGTACGGCATGGCGCGACGCATGTTCAGGGCACCATCAACGGCTATGGCGAGCGATGCGGCAATGCCAATCTGGTAAGTATTATTCCCGATCTGCAATTGAAGATGGGGCATGCACTGGTGTCGGAGGAACAACTGGGCAAGTTGGCCGATCTGAGTCGCTATGTCAGCGAATTGGCCAATCTCAGCCCCGACATCCACCAGCCTTTTGTGGGGACAAGCGCCTTTGCCCACAAGGGGGGGACACATGTCAACGCCGTGGTGAAATATGCCATGAGCTACCAACATATCGACCCGTCACTGGTGGGTAACGAGACGCGTGTCTTGGTCAGCGAGTTGAGTGGCAAGGATAACATTGCGGTTAAGAGCCGTGAGTTTGGCCTGAATGGGCTGAGCCGTGATGAAGAGCGCAAAGTCCTGCAGAAGATCAAAGAACTGGAGAATGCTGGGTTCGCTTTTGAAAGCGCCGAAGCCAGCGTCGAGCTGATGTTGCGGCGGATCAGGACGGGCTATCACGCACCTTTCGAGCTGATCGATTTCACCACCAGCGTGGAGCATCGGGCGGGCCGTGGCATTTTTTCTGAGGCAACGGTCAAAGTGCGTGTGGGCGAGCGCATCTTCCACGAAGTGGCCGAAGGCAATGGTCCGGTCAATGCAATGGACTTGGCCTTGCGCAAGGCAATTCAGCAATTCTATCCGCGCCTGCACCGCGTTAATTTGATCGATTACAAGGTCCGCATTTTGGATAGCAATCGGGCGACCGGAGCTACGGTGCGGGTGTTGATCGATAGCACTGATGGTGAACGCACGTGGAGCACAGTTGGTGCCAGCACCAATATCATCGAGGCTAGCTGGATCGCCCTGGCCGACTCGGTCGAATATTTTATTCTGACCGATGGCGAACGCAACGGGCTTTGAAAGCGAACACCATAGCCAGCTTGTGTAGGTTTGAGGTGCCACCAACCCCCTGTGCTATCTGCGAACAAGCGAAAGATTCTCTGGGTGCTATTTATGATCTGGTTGATGGTAAAGATTTAGCGAAATATGATTATTGAATGCAATAGGAAAGGGATCGCATGACCGTCAAAACGCTCAATGGTCAACTAAACAAGTACAGTGCTGAGTTGACCCAAAAACGCTCGCAGGTTGGTTCGCAGGCCATGCTCTATGGGGTGGGTCTGACGGATGAAGACATGCAAAAGCCCCAGGTTGGCATTGCCAGCATGGGCTGGGAAGGTAATACCTGCAACATGCACCTCAATGACTTGGCCAAAGAAGTCAAGAAAGGGGTGCAGGATGCAGGATTGGTTGGGCTGATCTTTCACACCATCGGGGTCAGTGATGGGATCTCGATGGGTTCGGCAGGGATGAAATACTCGCTCGTCTCGCGCGATATCATCGCCGACTCGATCGAAACGGTGATGAATGCCCAGTGGTATGATGCCTCCGTGCCGATCCCTGGCTGCGATAAGAATATGCCTGGCACCATGATTGCTGCGGCACGTGTCAATCGCCCCACGATCATTGTGTATGGCGGCACGATTAAGCCTGGATATTTCAACGGCCAAAAGTTGGACCTTGTCTCGGCCTTCGAGGCCTATGGTCAATGGCTGGCCAAGCAGATCACCGAAGAAGAGCTCAAAGATGTGTTGCGCCATGCTTGCCCAGGGGCTGGCGCCTGCGGTGGTATGTATACCGCCAACACCATGGCCTCGGTGATCGAATCGATTGGGATGGGTTTGCCCTATACTTCTTCGTACCCCGCCGTCAGCAAAGAAAAGATCGAAGAGTGCCATCGCGTCGGGGCTGCAATGCTTAACCTGTTGGAAAATGACATCAAGCCCAGCGACATCATGACGCGCAAGGCGTTTGAGAACGCCATCACTGTGGCTGTCGCATTGGGTGGTTCCACCAACGTGGTCCTGCATCTATTGGCAGTCGCCCACGCCGCTGGCATCCCGCTGACCATTGATGATTTCCAAGCCATCTCCGACCGCACCCCGCTCTTGGCCGATCTCAAACCAAGTGGCAAATATGTGATGGAAGAGCTGGGCGAAGTGGGTGGTGTGCCCGGTGTGCAAAAGCTGCTGCTGCGCGAAGGGTTGCTGCATGGGGATTGTCTGACGGTCACTGGCAAAACCTTGGCTGAGAATCTGGATGAGCTGCCCGAATTGCGCGATAACCAGAAGATCATCTGCCCACTCAGCCAGCCGATTAAGCAGACCGGCCACTTGCAGATTCTCTATGGCAACTTGGCGCCCACCGGTGCAGTGGCCAAGATCACCGGCAAGGAAGGCTTGACCTTCACCGGCCCGGCCAAAGTGTTTGATTCCGAAGAGGCAACGCTCGAAGCGATCCAAGCTGGCAAGGTCACCCACGGTGACGTGGTGGTGATCCGCTATGAAGGGCCCAAGGGCGGCCCAGGCATGCGCGAAATGTTGTCGATCACTGGGGTGATCATGGGCGCTGGCTTGGGCAAGAGCGTGGCATTGATCACTGATGGCCGCTTCTCGGGTGGTACCCATGGCTTTGTAGTGGGGCACGTCACGCCGGAGGCGCAAGAAGGTGGCGTCATCGCGCTGCTGCAAGATGGCGACGTCATCACCATTGACGCTGAGAAGAATCGGCTGGAAGTGGCCATCTCCGAAGATGAGATCGAGTCCCGCCGCTCCAAGTGGACGCCGCCACCCTACAAAGTGACCAAGGGCGTGCTCTACAAATATATCAAGAACGTTTCTTCGGCTTCGAAGGGCTGCGTGACTGACGGTGATTAGTGGCTGCTAGCCCAAATAATCACTAAGTCTTTTCAATCTCCCCAATCTCTCGTTTCACCCCAAATGCAGAGATTGAGGAGATTGTTGTTTGTGCGCTCAAATCACAACAACCCGCGAATGCTCCCGCTTCTGTTGTTGGATACCTCACCTTCGCTCAGAAGAAAATTGCCCGCTTCCCCTGGGCCTGTACCTGGAAACTGGTAACGGGCACGGCGGGCGTTACCGCGATCTGGTAGGGCGTGACTTCGCCAGGGGCAAGCTGGCTGGCGCGCGGGATCCCCTGATAAACATCCACCACCTCACCGGCTTCATCATACAGGGCGACAGTCACCACCACTGAGCCGAGATTCTCCCCAAAATCATTCTGAAGCTCACCCATTACGCTGGCGCCCCCATTACTCTCGTCCATGGCCTGGCTGAGAATGGTGATATCCTGGTAGGAAACGACACTGATCTCTTCCCAACTCAGAGACAATTCGTAGGTGGCAATGTCTTGGGCTGGGTTTGGCACTTGCAGCTTAAAAGGATTGCGCTGGTCTGGCGAAATCTGTACGAGGAAGGCCACCCCTTCTTGAGTGGCTACAGTTTGTCCACTCGCATTATAAAAAGTGCCCACAACCCGCACATGGAAGATGGCCGCGTTTGTTGCATTGATGACTTCGCCCACGACTACATAATTATCGCCCTGGGCAAAGCCCCGCTGGCTGCGCACATAGACGGTGCCCACGGGGGCCAGGGTTGCAGTCTCCGTGGGTGTGCCGCCAGTGGGTGTTGGCGAGGCTGTAGCTGGTGGTGGCGTTGCCGATGGGGTGGCTGTGGCCGGTGGCAACGGGGTCACTGTCGCTGTAGCGGTCGGCAGTGGCGGAGTCGCAGTCGCGGGTGGCGCTACTGGCGTTGTCGGCTGTGCAGTTGGTGATGTTCCTGGTGTGGTCGTCCCACTTGAGGGAGTGCTGCTGGTGGGTGAGCTAACCGGGGAGGTGATCGGTCCCGGTTGGGGCGTCCCTGTGCTGGTGATCGGCGGGGTAGCGCTCACTGTACCCGTCGCTACGACCGTGCCTGAAATCGGCGGCGTAATCGTAATGGGTGGGACAATCGTGATGAGTTGAGTATCGGTTAGGCCCGGGGTCGTAGTAAGTGGGCTGGTTTGGCTGATTGGCTCGGTCTGGGTGAGCGGCGAGCTATGGATGGCGGTGGCGGTACTACAAGGGGCCAAACTGGCCACGGCCGCTGGTGGAGGAATCGTGCCCGCCTGCTGGCCCACCGAACTCTGCCCGGCTGTGCAACCGGCAAACCAAACGATCATCATCAAGCCTGCAATAGACAGTTGCGTACGCGTGATCATCACACCCTCCCAGAGAACTGTATTGGCGTCGGCGTGCTGCTATTCTACCATAGCTTCAGTGGGCAGGGAACGCCTCTTTCCCCATGCTCACTAGACGATGGCCGGCAGATTGCATGGCGACCCATTCGCTGGTACAATCGAAACGTTCATCCAATACGGGTACCAAAACGATTATGAGTGAATTGCACCAACCGTCCCACACGATCGAGCAAGACAACACCAGCGAGATCGCACTCAATCTCGCGGCAGTCCGCCGACGGATCGCTGCCGCTGCCACACGCGCGAACCGGGATCCCGCCGAAATTACGCTCGTGGCCGTCAGCAAGACTAAGCCAATCACGGCGATTCAAGCTGCTTACGCCGCTGGTCAGCGCGATTTTGGCGAGAATCGCATCGAGGAATTGACGCAAAAGATCGAGCTAGCCGCACAATTGGGCATGCAGGATATCCGTTGGCACCTGATCGGCCCGATCCAGAGCCGCAAAACTACAGCGGCAGCAGCGTTGCCCGCCTTGCTCCATGCCATAGATCGGGTGAAGATTGCCGAACGCCTGAGCCGCGACGGACAAGCGATAAACAGCGTATTGTCAGTGTTATTGGAAGTCAACGTGAGCGGGGAAGCGACCAAACATGGCTTTTCGCCTGAGGAATTGCGCACACACGCCGTCCAGTTGGCCGCGCTGCCGGGGTTGACCATCCAAGGGTTGATGACCATGGCACCCTTTGAGGCTGATGCCGAAGCCACTCGACCAGTGTTCCGCGGATTGAGCCTGTTGCGGGATCAATTGGACGCTGAGCTAGGCATCCACTGGCCCCAACTTTCCATGGGGATGACCAATGATTTTGAAGTGGCCATCGAGGAAGGCGCGACCTTGGTGCGCATTGGCTCGGCGATCTTTGGCGAACGTAGTTAAGTCAATTCCCCCAGTAAGCGCGATGTGAGCGTTAGCGTCTGCCGGCGTTAAGCCGTTTCTGAGAGTAAATCATCCATTGAGAGCATCATTAGCAAGAGATTGGAAAGGCCCATGGGCGAGCACATCAACTTAGAGAATATCAACCTTGCTTTTATTGGTGGCGGAGCTATGGGCGAAGCAATGATTAAAGGCATCCTGGCCCGGCAATTGGCGACCCCAGATCAGATCATTGTGAGCGATCCAATGCCTGCCCGTCGTGAGATTGTGGCGCGCGATTATAATGTCCGCACCACCGACAACAATGTCGAAGCCGTCAAAGGTGCGAATGTGGTGATCTTGGCAGTCAAGCCGCAGGTGATCCACACGGTGGCAGCAGGCTTGCAAGCCTATTTGGATTCTTCGGCGCTGGTGATCAGCATCATGGCCGGGGTGCCGCTGGCGACCATGCAAACGGCTTTGGCCCACGAACGGATTGTGCGGGCCATGCCCAATACCCCTGCCCAAGTCAACCAAGGGGCAACGGTGTGGATAGCCACCCCCGTAGTCAGCCCGCTACAGCGCCAACAAACCAAGCTGATCCTGGGCGCGTTGGGCGCAGAGATTGCCGTTGAAAAAGAAGATTTTCTCGATATGCAAACGGGGTTGGGGGGCTCCGGTCCAGGCTTCGTCTTCCTGATTCTCGAAGCGATGATCGATGCTGGGGTGCAGATGGGCTTCAGTCGTGCGGACGCCCAGACCATTGTTTTGCAAACGGTGAGCGGTAGCGTGGAATTGATGCGCCAATCGGGTTTGCACCCGGCAGAATTGCGCAATCGTGTCACCAGTCCGGGCGGGACTACGGCCGCTGGGCTGTATGCATTGGAAAAAGGCGGGCTACGGTCCCTGTTGGCTGATGGGATCTTTGCAGCCTATCGGCGGAGTCAAGAATTAGGGCGCACCAGCTAGGGAGATAGAGGGGGATTATGGGGCTTATCAGCTTATTGGGAATGTTGCTTGAACTTTATTCATTTGTCATTTTTGCCCGCGTTTTGATGACGTGGATCCCAAATTTGGATCCATACAACCCAATTGTGCAATTCTTGCATCAAGTTACCGACCCAGTCTTGGAGCCAGCACGTCGTTTGATCCCGCCGATTGGGATGGTCGATGTTTCCCCGATCGTTGTGATGATCGTACTCAATTTTTTGGCGCGGGCGTTGTTGAGCGGCGGCGGCTTCTAGGCGTAGTTAGACAACTTGGGGCCTATGATAGAGAATTCCGCCGGGATGTTTTGGCTTTCCAGCACGCAGTTCGAGGAATTAGTGCAAGCTGCGCTTGACACCATCCCCGATGAATTATGGGCCGCCATCGACAACGTCGCAGTCACTGTGGCTGATTGGCCAACTGCGCAACAGCGCGCTGCGGCGGACATTCCCCCTGGGAATCTCCTGTTGGGCCTGTATGAAGGAGTGCCACTTACTGGGCGTAGCGCTGGGTATGCTCTTGTCCCACCGGATTTGATCACGATCTTTCGTGGGCCGATCCTGCAAGTTTGTCCGCGCGGCAATGAACAGGCGGTTTGTGAGCAAGTGCGCCGCACCGTGCTCCACGAGATTGCACATCATTTCGGGATTAGCGACGAGCGGTTGATAGAATTAGGAGCTTATTAAATGGCAAGTTGGTTGCGCCCGCTCATCTGTCTAATCTTGCTGCTGGGGCTGAGTGCTTGTGGTGATGTTGCCGTGCCTGAGTTGCCCGAGTTGCCGACGCTGACCCTGCCAGACGTGGAATTGCCGGATGTGGAGCTGCCCGATCTGGAAATCCCGACGATTGAATTGCCCAAGGAGCTGGCGGATCTCGAAGCGACCTGGCGTGATCTCGGCCTGCCTGATCTGAGCGCCGTGCCCAATCTTCCTGCACTGGGTGATCTCCCCATTCAACAGACACCGCCCGGGGCGATCAACTATAATGGGCCGACCGAAATCGCTTTGGTAGTGGGAGATGTGATCCGCGGCACCAACATCAAGCTGACAGCCATTAATGGCACGAGCGCAGACTTTACGATCGATGGTCAGCGTGTCACGCGGCAATTGGGCGATGCACTAGACTACGATGGTCCATTTGTGGGCCTCAACGAAAACGAGTATCATTTGCGACTACGTATCTATAGCATTGGAGATACGACGGTGCGCGCCGCCGGTGTGCAGCAATTGATCCTCAATGAGATTGTACCCACAGCATCCTCCGGCAAATTTGAGGGAACCACCATTCAATTCCCCTTCACTGTTGGTGTTAACACAGGCGATACGATTGCCGGTACAACCTTGCGCTATCAAGGCAGCGCCGACCCAGGGGCTCACTTTGGGGGACTCGCCGAAGGTGAATATGCCTACCGTAAACTGGGGGATAGTCTGGTTTGGCAAGGCCACGTACGTTCCGATGTGTTGGCCGATTATCAATTGCGCATCCTCTTTTACAATGCAGATCAAGCCCGCGTGGGTGGCATCGTAACTCTAACCATCCGATAAGAATGAGGAGCGATATGACGCTTTCTGCCCCAACCGCTACCCTTGGTTCACCAAGCCCAGAGTATATTTCGCCTATTCACGCTGATTATTACAACGTTAGTGATGATGCCGGCTGGCCGGTGGCCTCGCTGATTGTTTTGCTCGACCGGCAGCGCGACCCGGTTCGGGCCGAGGTCCATCTCTACGAAGAACTTGACGACGATGTGCGCCAAGATGCGTTCCGCAAAGCCCGCAGTCTGCTGGAGCAGCGCTATTACAGCAACGAGCCGGTGCCGCTCAAAATTTTTCAAGCCTATCTCGGACGCGAGACCGTACAGGTGCAGACCACGGGGCTCTATCGTTTGGCTGGGGAAAGCCAACGGTGGTATCAGCGTTGGCAAGTAGCTGCGGCGGCAGGGATTCTGGTTTTTCTCGTCGCTTTGGTGTGGGCAGCTTCTTCGTTCCTGGGGGGTGGATCCAATCCCCCCTCGACTGTCGATGAGCAGGCAAGTGCACCACTTGAATCAGCCAATACCACCAACATTGCGGATACTGCCGCTGCTTCAGTCGCGTTGACTGAAACCAATAATCTGCTGCCGCCTAGCCAACATGCCGATCCCAATTTGGCCGTTGGTATGCGGGCACGTGTGCGCCCCGGTTTGCGCCTTGCTTTGGTGGCGAATCCGGGGGCAGATCAAGAGGTAGTTGGCTATTTACAAGCACTCGATGAAGCCACGATTATCGACGGGCCAGTTTTGACTCAAGGCACAAGCGATACCATTGTCTGGTGGCGTGTCCAATTGGGTGATAACTCGAGTGCCTGGGCCCCGGCCAATACCAGCGAGGGCCCAGTCTTGGAGCTAGCCCAGTAGCGTAAGGTGGGTCGGATCCAACTGAATGGTGACTGGCTGGCCGAGCCACGCCGGCGAGATCGGCGCTTCGCTGCCGCTATTGGGTAGCGAAAAGTCTAACTTGTAGGCTTGATCGGCCCCTTGTGCGGTCAATCCTAACCGGTAGTGATCACCGCGGAAAGTGATTGTTGTCAGCTGGCCAGAAACTTGGTTGAGGCCAGGGGCGGCACTTTGACGAAGCTCCCGCGCAGCCTGCGGGCGGATCAGCAAGATCTGGGCATGTGCTCCCGCTTTGGGTGGGGCTGCCAAGGCAAAGCTACCGATTGGGGTCTGAATGGTGGCGTTTGCGGTTGGCTGGGCTGGTAGCAGGTTGTGAAAACCCAAAAAGCGCGCGACAAATTCGGTAGCTGGTTGCTGATAAAGCGCCGCTGGGGGCCCAATCTGCTCGATGCGCCCGCGGTTCATCACAACCAAACGGTCGGCAACCGCATAGGCCTCTTCTTGGTCATGCGTCACATAGAGGGCAGTGACACCCACTTGTTTGAGGATTTGGCGCAGCTCGTTCATCAATTCTTCGCGCAAGGCCCGATCCAAACTGCCCAAAGGCTCATCCAACATCAAGAGGCGAGGATTGGGGGCCAGGCTGCGGGCTAAGGCGACTCGTTGGCGTTCTCCCCCGCTCAGCGCAAAGATAGAGCGCTTCGCGTAGCCGTCGAGGTTGACCAAGCGCAACATCTCATCGACGCGTTGTCTGATCTGTGCTGCACTTGCCCCCGCCATCTGGAGCCCAAACCCAATATTTTCTTCCACGCTTTGGTGTGGGAAGAGCGCAAAGTCTTGAAACATAAAGCCAAAGTTGCGGCGATGAACAGGCAGGCGGGCCAAGGCTTCGCCATCGAGCAGAATCTTGCCTTGCTCGGCTTGCTCTAGACCGGCAATCACCCGCAAGAGGGTAGTTTTGCCACAACCGCTCGGCCCCAACAGGCAGACAATTTCTCCCGCTGCCACATCTAGATCAATCCCCCGCAGTACTGGGGTTGTGCCATCATAGCTCTTGGTTACGTTGCGTAGTTGTAACATTTCTCTCTCGTATCCATGCTCGCCAATCCCCATGTGGGATGGGTTGTAGACGAGCGGCATAATCCGCTTGCCCAACATAGACCCAAGCCTGGAGTGGGTTGGCCGCTACCGTAGGACAATCTACCCAATAGACTACGCGCTCATATTCGGCGCCTTCATAGGCATCGAGTCTAGCCAAGCGCTCGGCATAGCCAGTCTCTTGCAGCCAGTGCAATTCGCCCAAAATCTGGCTATCGGCGGCAGCTGGCGCGGCTAAAGGATAGCGCCCGACATTGTATAAGGCAACTCCGCGCAAGCTCGCCGGCGCTGAGCGCACAACCGCCTCGGTCAAAAAGTGAAAGGCTGGTTGATCGCTCATCAAGGTACCGTAAACAAACAGGGGCAAGGACAACTGCGTCGTCATAAGCATCATTTTTTGATCGAATAAACACATGTTGCAACTTGAAAGGCTATTCTAGCAGCCGAAAGTTCGATGGTAAAATCATAGCTAGGTCATCAATAAAACTTTATTCACTCTTATGCATACGAAATGAAAGGTAATGCTTTATGACTTCGCTCACTGCTTCACCAGCTTGGCAAGCACTCGCCGCCCATCGTCAGGAGATGGAGGGGGTGCATATGCGCGACTTGTTTGCTGCGGACCTGCAGCGCTTTGAGCAATTTTCGCTGCTCGTAGGTGATTTATTATTAGATTATTCGAAAAATCGGATCACCAAAAAAACTATGGCCTTGCTGCTGGATCTGGCCGAGCAAGCCCAGCTGACTGAGCAGATTGAAGCCATGTTTAGCGGGCAAAAGATCAATAATACCGAAGGCCGAGCAGTGCTGCATGTGGCGTTGCGCGCCGGCGCCGCTGCCGATCACCCGCCGATCCTAGTGGATGGCTCCGATGTCTTGCCTGAGGTTAGACGAGTATTGGCGAAAATGCGGCAATTTAGTACCGCCGTGCGCAGCGGTGAATGGCGTGGATACACCGGCAAACCAATTACCGATATCGTAAATATTGGCATTGGTGGCTCGGATCTAGGGCCCAAGATGGTGACGCTGGCGCTGACGCCCTATCACCAGGCTGGCTTGCGTGCCCATTTTGTCTCGAATGTGGATGGCACTGATATTGCCGAAACGCTCAAGCAGCTGAATCCAGAAACCGCGCTCTTTTTGATCGCCTCCAAAACCTTTACGACTCAGGAGACGATGACCAATGCGCACACCGCGCGTGCTTGGTTCCTGCGCCATGCCCAGGATGAAGCGGCCATTGCTCGCCATTTTGCGGCGCTCTCTACCAATCGAGCCGCGGTAGAAAAATTTGGCATCGACCCAGACAACATGTTTGAGTTCTGGGATTGGGTTGGTGGTCGTTATTCGCTTTGGTCAGCCATCGGTTTGCCGATCGTACTGATGATCGGCATGGATCGCTTCGAAGAATTGTTGGCCGGCGGGCGAGCGATCGATGACCATTTCCGCACCGCACCTCTAGCCAAAAACATGCCCGTGATCTTGGCTTTGCTGGGCATCTGGTATAACAACTTTTGGGACGCCCAAAGTCATGCAATTTTGCCATATGACCAATACCTTGCGCGTTTTCCTGCGTATTTTCAACAGGGAGATATGGAAAGTAATGGCAAGGGGGTGACCAAAAGCGGGCAACGCGTCGATTACTCCACCGGGCCGATCATTTGGGGCGAGCCGGGCACAAATGGGCAACA
The DNA here is from genome assembly GCA_964568485.1 of uncultured Caldilineaceae bacterium. GTDB lineage: Bacteria > Chloroflexota > Anaerolineae > Caldilineales > Caldilineaceae > CFX5. The sequence goes on from CAZMRA010000021.1 coordinate 21,631, forward strand.
TGCCTTTTACCAATTGATCCATCAAGGCACCAAGCTGGTCCCGTGTGACTTCCTGGCCCCGGTCGAAAGCCACAACCCGCTCGGCGAGCATCACCCGATTCTGATTGCTAACTTCTTGGCCCAGACTGAAGCGTTGATGAAGGGGAAGACCGCTGATGAGGTGCGCGCCGAGTTGACGGCGCAGGGGATCTCTGGTGAGGATCTGGAAGTGTTGGTCGCCTCCAAAACCTTTACGGGCAATCGCCCCTCGAACACGCTCTTTTTCCAAAAGCTAACGCCCTTCATGTTGGGCATGTTGATTGCACTCTATGAGCATAAGATTTTCACACAGGGGGTGATTTGGCAGATCAATTCGTTTGATCAGATGGGGGTAGAGTTGGGCAAAGTGTTGGCCAAAGCCATCGAGCCAGAATTGCAAGGTGATGGACCTGTGGACACCCACGACAGTTCGACGAATGGGTTGATCAACTTCTTTAAACAGCGCCGCGTCCGCTGAGTTGTTGCCCTTGAGCAAACTTACTGGTCGCTGCGGGAACAAAAGCGCGTGTAAACTAGTCTCGATAGATAAATTCGCGTTGTTTTTATACAGGCCCTGAGCGTACTGCAGATTGCTTATCAACCCCTGCATGTGTGCGGCAGTTGCGTTATAAGACGCCTGGATAGGGAGAAATTTTTTAATGACTTCTGAATTATCTTTGCAACAACAGTTACAACGGCAGATGAGGGGCTCCATCTCGTGGATAGCCCTGGTTGTGATGCTCTTTGTCCTGAGTGGCTGTGTCATTCCCGTACCGCAAACCGGTCAACTGGATACACTTCCCCCTGGCCCCGTTGACGAGCCGATCATCGCGGTTGCACCGAATGTGGTGCAATCAGGTGACTTTATCTCGGTGTCTGGCGCTGGTTGGGCAGCCGATGAAACGATCTATGTGAATCTGGAGTCGATCCAGAATGGGGAGCGGATTGCCACGACCGTGGCGGTGACCACGGCCAACGAAGATGGACGCTTCAATGTTTCGTTCTTCCTCCCCGGCGATGTGGCCCAAAGCGATAGCGGTGAGTTAACCGTAACGGTCTACGGGGCGGATGTTGAGAAGCAAGCGACTACGGTGCTCACGCTGGGCGGTGATACCGATGCCTCCCCGACTGCGGTGTCGACCCTCACATCAACACCGCTAGCGACATCCGGCTCGGCTACGGCCACACCGGCAGCCGCCACGGCGACATCCACTCCCGTGCAATCGGGTGGAGATGCCCAAGTGGTTAGCCGGGGGCTGAACCTGCGTTCAGGACCGGGTGCGAGTTACGCGATCATCCGCTCGTTGAGCTTTGGTGATACACTCAGCGTCTTGGGGCAAAGCAGCGATGCTTACTGGCTCTATGTCGCCACCGCCAATGGCACCATGGGCTGGGTGGCGCGGCCTTATACCAACTTTACGGGCACTGCCCCGATCGTCCAGCCAAATGAGCCGCCACCAACCCCGCGCACGCCTTATCCCACGCCGACCCGGACGGCCACGCCTGGCCCAAGTGAGAGCTGGCGCGGTGAATATTTCGCCAACCGCTGGCTGTCGGGTGAACCGACCGTGGTGCGCAACGAGGCCAACATCGACTTCGATTGGGGCAGCGGCTCACCGGCTTCGGGTATCCCCAATGATAACTTTGCGGCGCGTTGGACACGAACCGTCTATCTGGAAGGTGGCACCTATCGCTTCTCTGCCACGACTGATGATGGAGTCCGTGTCTGGCTTGATGGCGAATTGATCATCGATGAATGGCGTGAACAGGGTGCCACGACCTTTAGTGCTGAACGGAGCGTCGGCGCGGGCTATCACGATCTGCGCGTTGAATACTTCGAGGCTCGCCAGTTTGCCCGGATTCAGTTCTGGTGGGAGTTGCGGGGCAGCGGTGACGCTTGGCGCGGTGAATATTTCACGAATCGCTCACTTTCGGGTAGCCCCGCTGTCGTCCGCAACGATACTACGCTAGATTTCGACTGGGGACATGGCTCACCGGCTAGTGGCATTCCCTCGGATAATTTCTCCGTGCGCTGGGCACGCACACTCCACTTTGATGCAGGGACCTACCGTTTCCGCACCTTGGTGGATGATGGTGTGCGGCTCTATGTGGATGATCATTTGGTGATCGACCAATGGCGCGATGGCAGCGCCCGTGAACACACCGGCGATATCTATCTCGGCTCCGGCAACCACACGGTGCGGATGGAGTATTATGACCGCACTGGCGAGGCCCGCGCTCGCCTGACTTGGGAACGGGTACGCGATGATGACGACGATGATGATGATGGCCCATGGCGTGGCGAATATTGGAACAACGAGAATCTAGAAGGGAATCGCCGCTTCTCGCGCCGAGACAATCGTATCGACTTCAACTGGGGCAATGGCTCACCCGATGATCGCATCGATAACGATACCTTCTCGGTGCGCTGGACTCGCACTGTAGACTTTGAGCGTGGCCGCTATCGCTTCAACGCCCGCGCCGATGATGGCATCCGCGTGTGGCTCGATGGCGAGTTGATCATCGACGAGTGGCGGCAGAACGATTACAGTCAAACCTACAGTGCTGAGCGCTTTGTTGATGGCGATACCGATCTGCGGGTCGAGTACTTTGAATGGCGTGGTGGTGCCCGCGTCCGCTTCTGGTGGGATCGGATTGGCGATGATCCCGGACCTGATGATTTGGAACCCTATGCTGATGTCAATCCGACCTCTGGCCCAGCGGGCACGCCTATCATCGTGACTGGTGGTGGCTTCCCGGCCAATCGTCCGGTCCATGTGTACCTGGGTGGGGTGGTGCAATCCAGCCAATTGTCTGGTCCGCCGCAACGGTATGCTAGTGGGGTTACCAACCGCGATGGCAACTATCAGCTTTCGTTTGTCATGCCGGCGACGTGGCCTGATGGTAGCCAGATTGAGGCTGGGGAATTGTTCGTGCATGTCGCGACTGACAATTTCACGACCGAAGCCAGTGACATCTTTGAATTCCAAGTGGACGCGCCAAGCGGTGTGCCCTATCTCAACGTGAATCCGTCGTCCGGTGGACCGGACACACCGGTCACACTGAGTGGCGGTGGCTTCCCGCCCAATACCCGCATCAATGCCCACCTGGCGCGCGTGGTTTCGGCAGCAAGCAACGGTGAACCAGAAACGTATGGCAGCACTACGACCGATGCCCAGGGGAACTTCTCCTTTGCCATTACCATTCCACGGCAATGGCGTGGCACCGATGATGATATTGATACTGGGACATTGATGGTGCTGGTGGCGACTGATAACTTTACCGTACAAGCCAGCGATTCCTTTGATTATTTTGTGGATATCCCGCGCCCGACCATCAATCTGTCGCCTGCCGCTGGCGGCGCAGGAACGGCGATTATTGTCCGTGGTGACGGTTTCCCCGCCGACACACCGATCAGCCTTTATCTGGGTGCCTTTGGCGAGCAGATTGGTGGTGGCGATGAGCAACGCTACGCCAGCACGGTCACCGACCGCCGAGGGCGCTATGAGTTCGCCTTCACCTTGCCGGCTACCTGGCCAGATGGTTCGCCGATCGCTCAGGAGCGCTTGGTGGTCTTGGTCGCCAATGACAACCTGAGCGTCCAAGCCAGCGAGAGCTTGACCTATGTGTTGCCGAGTCCGCCTCCTGCGACAGCAACCCCGTTGCCGCCAGCCACGCCAACCACCGTGCCGCAACCACGGTTGAGCTTGGCCCCAGCCGGTGGCGGTGCAGGTACCTTGGTGCAAGCTACTGGTAATGGTTTCCCTGCCGGTACCGCACTCACGCTGTATTTGGCAAGCTTTGAGGGCGAGGGCGAATCAGACGAAGACTATCAGCAATATGCGGCTGGCACGGCGGATAGCAATGGGAACTACAGTTTGGCCTTCACTATGCCAACGGAATGGCCAAACGGGGAACGGATCAGCAGTGGGCGGCTTTTGGTCGTGGTGGCTACCAATGGCTTTGCCGAGCAGGCCACGGCGACCTTTATGTACCAAGGCACGAGTGCTGCTGGGGATGCAAGTGAACCCCCGGCAGATACCGCCGAGGTGACACCGCCGACCGCGACCAATACGGCCACACCGGTCCCACCGACGGCAACATCGGCTCCAACCAATACACCGGTGCCGCCAACGGCGACGTCCGTACCGCCGACAGTAACCAACACAGCCACACCAGTCCCCCCAACTGTGACGCCTGTGCTGCCAACGGCGACGTCCGTACCGCCGACGGCTACCAATACGGCGACACCGGTACCGCCAACGGCAACGAATACCGCTACGGCAACGCCGCTACCGCCGACCGCGACTTCGGTTCCGACCAATACAGTGGCCCCGCCAACAGCAACGGATGAGCCTGCCACACCAACGGCCACAGCTACTGAAATCCCGCCGGATGATGGTGATGGTAACGGCGATGATGATGTGCAGGATACGCCTCCCATTCTGGAAGCTGGGGAGCCGATTACCAATACTAACCCGATCACCAAAACCAACTGATCGGTTGGCCTAACTAGCTGAAACTCGCTGGCATCTTACTGAGGGTGCCAGCGAGTTTTTTTGTTGTCTTCCAGAAATGAAAGATTGGCAAATTTAATTGCTGTTACTCGGAAAACTCACGGTCAGATTTGGCAAATTGGGGATTGACAAGGGCCAAACCGTATGCTATTCTTGCTCCTGGTGATTTTTAAAGGAGAAAAGTAGAGGGCTTAATGCTCGGCTTTTCTTGTCGTCAGCGATGCACTGCGCCATTTCAAATATGGATGAAAGGAGCATGGGAGTGTTTAGCCGAATGATTCAAGGATTGGTTGGAATGCGTGGGCAAGCAATTGTCTCCGGCCGTACCGTCCGTGGCCAACTGAATACTCCTGTGTTGTTGAGGGCAGTGAGCAGATTGCAAGCTGATGCTTAACTTGCAAGGCTATCTCTCCAATAACGCAGGCTGATCAGCCTGCGTTTTTTGTTGCCCTACAACCGCGAAGGGAGGTGCCTGATGGTTTGGATAGACCAATTGCTTACGAATAATTTTATTCTTAATATTGCGATATTTGCATATATTTTTGGCATTTTTTGTTGGCCTGCTTGCAGGCTGGTTGCTGGTGCGCGCCAATTTTCTGGTGGCTTTGCACGTGAATTGGGTCAACAATTGAAGTTGTACTTTCGCCTGAGGCAAGAAGCAACGGGATGAACTGACGTTCTCTCGATCTCTTTTGCGCAGGCGGACCGAATGGTCCGCTTTTTTGTTGCCTCCGAATAGTGACAAGGCGAGGTTAACAGAAGCGAAGAAGGAAGTATGTTTGGTAATCATTATTTCACAATTGAGCAGGAACGCATCCAAGTTAGCGAACAGTTTCGGAATCTACAAAGCCAAGCTGTCCGCGACAAAATATGGAGCGCTTTGATCGGTCGCCGACCAAAAGGTCTGCTCAATCTTGCCGATGTTCAACAGCAATTCCCTGTCGATTCACGCGCCTACCTCGGCATCCGTTGGGTGCCAATTGCGCAGATTCGCGGGAGTGAGGGACGCTGTAACGACTTTGATGCTAAGTTTCGGCCGTTGCGCATACATGTTCAAGATCGCTGGGTGGATCTAGCCATTGCTCGCAATCATGCTGTCGCCTTACCGGCTGTGGAATTGGTGCAGATCGAGGATAGCTATTTTGTACGCGATGGTCACCATCGTATTTCGGTGGCGAAACAATTTGGTCAGTTAGAGATCGAAGCTGAAGTGACGGTGTGGCATAGCAAATACCCGTTGCCCACCTATTTCTCGCCCCAGTGCAACTGAGGGCTCTTCATTCAACAAACAGCTGTGGTTGTTTGCAGACCACAATTTACAAGGATAAATTTATGTTTCCGCAATCCTACAATCAGCATTTATTTGAGATGGCGAAAGAACGCCATGCCCAAATGGTCAAAGAGGCTGAGTTGAGCCGAGTTTTGGCTGACAATCGGTCACATGTTCGTGCGTTACCGGCTCGTTGGTTGATTAAGAGCCAACTGATGCGGCTCGCTGCCATGGTGGAATGGCTACGCGTGCGCCGGTCTGCACCCGCCTAAGAGCCTCTGTAGTATCAATAAAGTGTCTGGTGAGCCTTCCCCCGCTCACTAGGCACTACCTCAAATCCCAGCTATCTCACTGAAAATCTCCAGCCTTTTTGCTACATTATGGGAGATCTGAGTGGTTTTGCTCGAAGCTATCTCGGTGTACAATAAACCATACTTGCTCAGGTTCTTAACGGGATGTCGGAATAAGAACCAGTGCAAAAAGGCATGATGTACGCCACATCCTCCAACTTTTTGCCCAGTCCTTATTCCACTCCCGAAGCGTGTTCATGGATAGCTTTGATGGGTTAACCGCGAGGCTAGATGTTGCAGAACAGGGGTTGCTTATGTTTGTTGTGCTCCTCTTAAATGCTAGTTATGAACCGTTAGCTGTGATTCCTGCTCGGCGGGCGCTCTCTTTGTTGATGCGCGATCGGGTGGATGCTGCCACGGATGAGTGTTTGACCCTTACCAGCCCGAATAGTGGCTTGACCATCCCTTCGGTGTTGCGCTTGCGTCGCTATGTCCGGGTCCCCCAGCGCGGTGTTCGCTGGAGTCGCATCGGCGTTTTGCGGCGTGACGGATACCGCTGTATTTATTGTGGAATCAGTGCCGGAGAAAGCCGCGGGAATCGTACCCTCTATAAAGATGATTTCACCATTGACCACCTGATTCCGCGCAGTCAAGGGGGCAAGAATAGTTGGGGGAATACAGCCTGCGCATGTCCTGCTTGCAATCAACGCAAGGGCGACCGCACCCCACTTGAAGCTGGTATGCCGCTTTTATGGGAACCTAAGACGCCACGCGTCGATTACTTGGTCGCTTCGGGGACGATACCAACGGCTTGGAAGTTTTATCTGGAAATGTAACGTCATGTATCAACTCATTAATAAGATCCCTGTATGGGGTGAACCGCTGATGGATGCGGTTACTCAGGCGGAAACTTGCGCCCGGCGCGCCTCGGCCTTTGCGCTGATGGCTGATCATCACCTGGGTTATGCCATGCCGATTGGCGGCGTTGCTGCTTATCCGGAGCATATTAGCCCGTCTGGTGTGGGTTTTGATATTTCTTGTGGCAATAAAGCGGTGCTGCTGGATGCCGATGCTGCCGATGTTCGCCGCAACATCCAAACCATTATGGATGACATCTGGGCGGTGATCTCCTTTGGGGTCGGGCGCAAAAATGCCGAATCGGTTGATCATCCCCTCTTTGACGATGATCCGGCTTGGTCCATTCCTGAAATCAAAAAATTGAAAGATTTGGCGCGCGAACAATTGGGCACCGTGGGCTCAGGCAACCATTATGTCGATCTGTTCATCGATGAGCAGGAGCGAGTCTGGTGTGGTGTGCATTTTGGCTCGCGCGGCTTTGGCCATCACATTGCTTCGCACTACATCAAAGCGGGCGGCGGCAAAGATGGTATGCACGTTGAGCCAGTGTTGCTGCCCGTCAATTCGGCTTTGGGCGAAGAGTATCTGGCCGGTATGCAGCTGGCGGGACGTTACGCCTATGCTGGCCGCGATTGGGTCTGCCAAAAGGTCGCTGATCTGTTGGGCGCGCGCATCCTGGACGAGGTGCACAATCACCACAACTTTGCTTGGCGCGAGACCCATCATGGCGAAGCTGTCTGGGTGGTGCGCAAAGGTGCAACGCCTGCTTTTCCAGGTCAACGCTGTTTTGTCGGGGGCACCATGGCTGAGCCTGCGGTGATCCTCGAAGGGATCGACAATGAGGAGAGTCGTCTTGCGCTGCATTCGACGGTGCATGGTGCGGGACGCATCATGTCACGGACCCAGGCGGCAGGAAAGCGAAAATGGGTCAAAGGACGGCAAGTCCCCATGACAGAAGGGGCGATCAGCCGCAAGATGATGATGGAATGGGTGCGCAAGGCTGGAGTAGAGCTACGCGGGGCCGGCGTTGACGAAGCGCCACAAGCGTACAAACGTTTGGATGAAGTGCTTGCCTATCACCAAAACACCGTCCGTGTTTTGCACAAGTTGACGCCGATCGGCGTGGCCATGGCCGGTGAAAATGAGCGCGATCCCTATCGGGATTAGTGCCCGACAGTCATAGTCGCCGACCTCGTGACTATGACTGTCGGCTTGAACTTACCAACTATTCATTTCGGCGCGCATATCGTCTGGCAGCCCTTTTTGTTCGGCTTCAAACGCTTGGTCTACTTGCGCCGTATTTCGACAACCAATCAACACCGAAGTCACGCCGGGCTGGCCAATCACCCAGGCCAGCGCCAGATGGATCATGGTAGAGCCACTGGCTGCGGCGAGCTCACGCAATTTCTCCATACGCTGAAATGAGCGCTCGCTATCATAGACGTTCCAGTGGCCGGGCATGATATCAAAACGTGTCCCGGCTGGAGCGGCCTTGTCGCGTGTATACTTGCCGGTGAGGAAGCCCGCACCTAGTGGGCTATAGGTGATCACCCCAATCTCTTGATCCGCGCAGAGGGGCAGCAGTTCGGTCTCGATGTCGCGAATCGCTAAGTTGTAATTGGGCTGCACCGATTCGAGGCGAGGCAGACCGGCCACATCGGCTTTCCAGAGCGCTTTGCAGAGCTGCCAAGCGGCAAAATTGCTGCAGCCGAGATAGCGGATCTTGCCCTGTTCGACCAACTTGGCCAGTGTGGCAAGCGTCTCCTCGAGCGGCGTGTTTTTATCGAATGCATGCAATTGATAGAGATCAATTACATCCACCTGCAAGCGGCGCAGGCTATCTTCCACAGCGGTTTGGATGCGTGCGGCGTCTAGCGGCGGGGTGACCTTGGTGGCCAGCACAATTTTGTCGCGCAACCCGCGTGACTTGATCCAGTTGCCAACCGTGGTTTCAGATGCACCCTTGGCGTACGCTTCTGCCGTATCGAAGAGGGTGATCCCACGTTCAATGGCATGATCCATCACCTGAAACGAGGTTGCCTCGTCAATTTCGCGACCAAAGGTGACGCAACCCAGCCCGATCGAGCTAACCTTCAATCCACTTTTGCCCAATGTTCGATAATTCATCTTGTTTCCTTTCCGGCAGCTCCACACCCGATGCGACTGCGGTGAAGCAAAGGATTACGCGCCTGGTACTGTATCCAAATCGGCGCTGGCATTTTTGAGGAAATTCGCTAGTGCAAAGTCGCCGCCGTAGGGCACCATCTGCGCGCCCATGGCTCGATAGCGCTTGAGCTCGTCCAGCGAGCCGGCGGTTGTGCCCCACATCTTGCCATGTTTCTCGGCCGCAGCTGCAACAATCTCGATGGCCTTTTCCAGGGTCATATCGGTGCCATTGGGGGCGGTAGCAATGCGCAAATTGAGATCGCCCGGCCCGACAAACAGCCCATCAATGCCTGGGATAGAGGCAATCTCTTCGGCGTTGGCCACGGCTTGCAGCGTCTCTACCTGGGTGATGATAAAGGTTTCGTGGTTGGCGTCGGCGTTATAAGTGCTGCCGGGGAACCAAACATCCAGCCCATAATCACCATCGAAGCCAGCGCCATCCATGCCCCGGTTGCCCAATGGCGGGTATTTGATCGCCTGTACCAAGTCGGCGGCCATTTGAGGATCAGAGACCAACGGCACCAAAAAGCCGGCTGCACCCTCTTCCAAATAGCGATACAGTTTGGTCCGTTCCAACGTCGGCGGGCGCACCATACAATCGATGTCGTGCACTTTGCAGAAGTTGATCAGATATTGCACCTCGCGGTCATCCATCGTGCGGTGCTCGAGGTCGAGCCAGATGCCATCATAGCGGTAGTGAGCGGCATAACGTACAAAAAAGGGCAGCATATGGCCAAGCCCAGCCACGCGGGCAAAGCCGCCGCTGCGAAATTTGGCGAGCATTTTGCTCTTACGCATTTAAATCTCCTCAAATGAAATTTTTATAACGCTGGAATGTTTCTCTCCAGCCTGCACAGGATGCAACAGAAACTCTACATCCGCCGGTGCAGGCTGTGGATGCGATGATGAGTTTTACTTAGGCACTGGCGCGTAACTGTGCCTGGCCTTGCGCTACAATGTCGATCCCAACCAGCTCGCTCCAGGCTTGCAACAGCTGTTTGGTAATGGTGCCAACTTGGCCATCACCCACCGGCAAGCCATTAAAGCGGGTAGCAGGCATGATGCAGTAAGGCGTGCTGGTGAAAAAGGCCTCGTTGGCCGTGTAGATGTCGTAGGGTTGGAAATCGACGACTTGATTGGGGATGCCAAGTTGGGCAGCCAGTTCCAATACGGTGTCTCGGCTGATGCCCGCCAATGTATTGCGGGTGGGTGGGGTCTTGAGTATCCCCTCTTCGCTGACGATGAAGAAGTTCCCGCCCTTGTTCTCGGCCACATTCCCATAGATGTCGAGCAGGATGCCTTGGGCCTGTGGATCGACCAACTTGACTTCCATTTCGGCCAGCGTGTAAGGCATGCGGCTGCGGTTTTTGATGCGGGGGTCGAATGCCGCTGGTGGTACTGCGCGGCTCATCGGCGTTACGGCGTGACAGCCTTCGGTGTAGAAGCGGGCCCAATCGGTCAAGATCATCGGTGCCGTGTGGATGATGATGGTCGCTTGAGAACGTTGTATGGTTGGGTCTGCACCGGCCATCGACAAGCCACGCGAAATGTTATGCACCAGCCATAGATCGGTGTCGTTGTCGACTTTGGACAAATTGCGCTCTAGGACCTCCAACGAGATGTCGGTCATCTCAGCCGGGGTCAAGCCCGGGTTGATGCGCGTCACTTTGAGTGATTTGTAGAGACGGTCGATATGCTCTTTGAGTTTGAAGGGACGATGGCCAAAGGTGCGAGTCGACTCGGTGACCGTGTCGCCCAACATCACTGCGGAATCAAAGACCGAGATCTTCGCCTCTGCCGCGGGTACAAATTCTCCATTGAGATAGATCAAATGACTACCTGGATCTGCATTGCTCATAAAATGTTCACCTGTACAAAAAACGCTCGAATACAATCAAAAGAGAAGTCGGCTCAAATTATTGGCGCGTTAGCGCACCAAGCGACGGAATGGGTCTTTGCGCAGATCTGCCTGTAGCAATTGATCGAGCGTGTTGTGGGTTAGCCCCTGCTTGATCATGCAAAATACCTCGTAGGCAGCATTGGCGGTCTGTTCGATCTCGGCTGGACCATGGGCCAGGGTCGCGCGGAAATTCATGTAACAATGTACGCCTCGCCGCGCCATCTCTTGGATAAAGAGGGTGCTCACCTTGCGGCTATCCACGCCCGGGGGCAAGTTGAGGCTGATTGCTGGGTTGATGTGGAGCCCAACACAAGCCCCATCCAGCCCAGCCGCGTCTAGCGCACTGTTGAGCTTCGCCCGCAAACTTTCGCCGATTTCCTCAAATCGCTGCTCGGCGTTGCGCCGCTTTAACTCACGAATGGTTGTCAGCGCGGCGATGAGGCCAACGTTGTCACTCCAATAGGAACTGGAAATAAACATCTGGGCGGCTGGTTCCATCACAGCGCGACTACCCACGACGGCTCCCATCGGATAGCCGTTGGACATGGCTTTGGCGACAACGGTCATATCGGGGGTGACCCCAACCGCTGCTTGTACGCCACCCACGCGCAGCCGCCAGCCACACGAAACTTCATCAAAGATCAAGATCACGCCATAGGTCGTTGCTAGCTCACGAACGCCCTCCAAGTAGCCGGGGGGCGGTAATTCGCTACGGGCTGGCTCCATCATGATCGCCGCCACTTCTC
>CAZMRA010000022.1:0-29691 GCA_964568485.1 uncultured Caldilineaceae bacterium
GCCGGTGACCAACCTTAGCAACACCGAGGCGACAATCTTTGTACAAGGCCACGACGCCCAACGCCGTTGCCAGATCCACTTCCGCGACCCGGATCCCGCCAAACCGGGCCATTCCCGGCGTATCACACTCAAGTTGGCTGCAGGGGAAACAAAGCAGCTGGCAGTACAAGTCCACCCACCGCGTCCACCGCTGTTGGGGGTACGCCCTCGTACGCTCTCGGTGCGGCTGGCTGCAGGGATTAGCAAAGGGCAACAGACGCCCCTTGCCGCGTTTGTGAATATCCGCTCCCGCCCCCTCATTGGCATTTGGCCGCTGCTGGGTATGATGAGCTTGCTGCTGGTGGGGATGGGGGGAACGACCTTGTTGGTGGCGCTGGTGGCCACTATGCTCAGCCAGGTCACTAGTCGGCCAGCACCGCCCCCGCAGGTGGTGCCAACCGCACAGCCCCAACCGATCACGATCATCGTCAATCTGGCCCAACCGGCCCCCACCAGTGCTGCATTAGGGCAGTTACCCCCGCATTCTGCTCAACCCGTGGCCCCGATTGTTACCGATATCGGTCCGGCGCCGGCCCAAGTTGCGGATAGTTCGGCCCCAATTGTCCGCCCAGACCAAGTTACCGCTCCCGGTGCGTCACCTCCTGCCGCGGCTGCCAATCGGGTTGGGAGCGCTGGTGGGTTCGCGCCCTTGCTCCCGGTTGAGAACACCAATGCCCTTGAACGCCCTCCAGCTGAGTTGAGCTATCAGCAGATGTTTGAGCTGATCGCCACTCATTATGATTTGAATTGGCGGGTTTTGGCGGCGCAAGCGTATATCGAGAGTGGTTTCGACCCGCTGGCGCTGGGCAATGGGGGCGCAATGGGTTTGTTGCAAATTATGCCGGCCACCTGGCAAGAATGGGCACCCCAAGCCGCTGCCGATGATCCCTTTGATGCCTATCACAATACGCTGGTCGCGGCCCTCTATTTGGACTTTCTGCGCAGCGAACTGGGCCAGCGCGGCTATGGGGAGATCGAATGGATGTTGGTGGCGTACAATTGGGGGATCGATAAATTAAATGAGCATCTTTCGATGGGCCAAACGTGGGATACGCTGCCGCCCGTTGTGCGGCAATATGCCGAAGATGTCTTGCGGATTGCTAAAACGTTGCCCTAAAAATTGAACTGCTGGCTACAAGATACGGGGTTGGGTAGACGCACCTCGTTGTTGAACGCGGGTTGCGGATTTACGGTTTCTCGCGAATCGTACAAATTCATAGCAAAGTTTTTCCCCCATCCTCCTATCAGTGATCCGTAACAAAAGGAGCCTGATTATGTATATAGAGCGCCCGGATCTTTCTACAGTAACTCCAGAAGTCTTGGCTTATATTGAAGCATTGGAAGCCCAACTTGCTGATTTGTCTACGCGCCATGGCGAAACGGAGGATCGCAGCGATCTCCCCTTAGAACCTAGCGAGCCGCCGACCACCATCAATATCATCACTATCAGCAGCCAGGGAATGATCAAACGCACGCCGCGCCATCTCTATTTCCGGCAACACCGTGGCGGCATGGGCGTCTTTGATCTCGACTTGGGGGAGGCGGATCCCCCGGCTTTTTTGTTGTCTGCAGATGAAAGTGCCGGACTGATCTGTGTAACCGACCAAGCACGCGCCTTCCGCTTAGATTTGAGCAGTTTGGCCGAATCTCCTGTGCGCAGCCGCGGCCGCTCCTTGCGCGACTTTTTCAACTGGCGCGAGGATGAGCGTTTGGCGCTGGCCTTTGTCGATCAAGGTGGGGCCTACCTCGCTTTGGTCACCGAGCGCGGCCATGTCCGCCGGATCGGCAGCCAATATCTCGGCAAAAATCTCCAAGCAGGCACAGTATTGTACAACATCAAAGAGGGAGGCGCACCCGCCGCCGCGTGTTGGACCTCGGGCAATGACGAATTGGTGATCGCCACCCAAGCCGGCCAAGGCATCCGCTTTAGCGAGCGCCTCGTCCCCTTACGTGGTTGCTTGGGCATGCGTGTTGATCCTACCGATCGGGTAGCGGGCGTAGCCGCCAGTGAGCCCAATGGCGGGGTTTTCTTGGTCGGTGCCGATGGTAAAGGGACTATCCGACTGCTGAGTGGCTTTGCCGCCAATAAGTCGCCCGGTGCTGGTGGCAAAACGTTGTTTAAAAGTGAGAAGTTGGTTGACGTTGTGCCAGTCAGCGACCAGCATGATCTTTTTGTTATCTCGCGGCTAGGTAAGTTGATTCGCTTTGCCGCTGCCGAAGTTCCGCCTAAAGAAGGCGTCGTGCAGGGCGTCAATTGTATGGCCCTACGTGCCGATGAATGTGTCGCGCTGGCAAGCTCCCTGGTAACACCAGCGTTGTGATCTCCGTCCGCCGGAACTTGCACGCGCCGCGCGACGTTGCCTTACGATGACCCTCGGAAGTGTGGTTATTCGCGGAGCACATCATAGCCTTGGCAAGTTGGGCGTTGTGCAAATTGTGCAAAATACCAATAATCAGGCGACGAGCGCCTGTTTGATTATTCAAAATTGGGGATGTAACTGGGTAGCAACGCTCAACTGATAAGCTTGGAATACAAGGAATCGGTGCTTTTTCGTGATTTTGTCGGATCCCAATCGCTTTGCTCTGCGCGAATAATAGTCTCAAACGGAGAAAGCGGCTCGGGTACTTCACAAAATTAGGCCGAAGACCCATGGGAAACCGATGAAAGGAAGACCTATGGCGAGTTCACGATTGCAGGCACTTGCCCGTGAACATTATAAACAGAATGTCCAGCGAGCGCAGATCGCCGACCTGCTTGGCTTGATCACTGGACGAAGCACGGACTTGGTTAGCTTTGAAGAAGTCGCTAAAAAATTAAAAGCCCGGCAACAAGTCGAGATGGGCACACAGATGGTGCCAGTCGACAAGATTGTTGGCAGTGTTGGGCGTTATCGGGATTTTACGCGCAGTTTTCTGCCGCGGGCCAGCGCCAACCCTGAACGTTGGATTCGGCTGGATGCCGCGGTGAATGCTTTGGAGAATGTGCCCCCGATCGAGCTCTTCAAAATTGGCGACGTTTATTTTGTGCGCGACGGCAATCACCGTGTGAGTGTGGCTCGTGCCAATGATGTTTCTCACATCGAGGCCCGGGTGACTGAGGTCAAAACGCCAATTCCGCTCACGGTCGATGATTTTGAACGTGATCAATGGTTGATCAAAGCCGAACGCGCTGAATTCCTAGAACAAACCAATCTGGATCGGTTGCGCCCTGATCATCAAATCAGCGTAACCGAGCCTGGCCGCTATGAAATTATGTACCATCATATTGAGGTACACCGGTACTTGCGCGATCGGGAAGCCATGGAAACCGGCGGCCGTCCGCTTTCTTGGGACGAAGCGGTCTGCAGTTGGTATGATAACGTTTATATGCCGGTGGTTGAAGCGATCCGCCGTGACGGGCTGTTGCAAGAATTTCCGCGGCGCACTGAGGCTGATCTCTATCTCTGGGTAGCCTACCACCGTGAACGGCTGGCTCGCGAGTACGACCTCGCTCCACTAGACCCAGATACGGCCGTGCAGACCTTTGCGTCCATGCACGACGATAACCTATTCGGACGCACTTGGAAAGGGCTCGTACAAGGATTTCACCGTCTCTTTGTCGATGAAATTCCACTGGGGATGAGCGAAGAGGAATTTGAAGCGTTGCGCGCCCGCCACCGGGCTGGAGAACGCTCACTCTCGGAAGCCGAAGCCGAACTGGCATCAGAATCAGACGAGGACACGGAGGCGTTGGTCGTTAACTGAGATTTAGGGAAATACCTGTATAATGGGCACCCAGTTTTGATGATCAAGCACTAGCCCAGCTCCCCGCTCAGTGAACAATGCAATGCTCTGGCCGGATCTGGTCAGGGCTTTTTCTGGTTCCACGAAACAATGTGGTACGATCTGCAGAAAATTTGGTACCTTACTTTTTGGAAGGGGGACTCATGCTCCGCGTCAAGATCTTATGTACCATTGGCCCAGCTAGTCAAGACCCAGCTATCCTCACGCAGATGATTCAAGCAGGGATGAATGTTGCTCGGCTTAATTTTAGCCACGGTACCCACGAGTATCACGCGGAAACCATCGATCGCATCCGCACCATTTCCGAACAACTGCAAAAACCCGTTGCTATCTTGGCCGATCTCCAAGGCCCCAAGTTGCGCATTGGCAAGATGCAAGATGGTGGTGTGCCGATCCAAGCTGGCGAAGAGCTGACACTCACGACCGAAGAGATCATCGGCGTGCCGGGCTTGATCCCGATTCAATACAAAGAATTGCCGAAGCGAGTGCGGCCAGGGGAACGCATCCTGTTGGATGATGGACTTTTGGAATTGCAGGTGCTTGGCTCCGAGGAAGATGAAATTCGCGTCAAAGTGCTGATTGGCGGGGTATTGCATGACCATAAAGGCATGAACCTGCCCAGTGCTTCACTCGACATCCCGGCGCTGACCGAGAAAGATCGCGAAGATGTAAAATTTATTCTCAACCAACAGGTGGATTGGATCGCGCTCAGTTTTGTGCGCACCGGTACCGACGTTGAAGAATTGAAGGCCATTATTCGCCGCGATTCAACCTTTGGCCGTGGGATTCCTGTGGTGTCCAAGATTGAAAAACCAGAGGCCGTACGCAATATCGACAGCATTATTGCGGCTTCCGATGCGATTATGGTGGCGCGTGGCGATTTGGGGATCGAAACTAGCCCTGAAGCGGTGCCGATGGTGCAAAAGATGCTGATCACCAAATGCCTCAGTGCCGCCAAACCGGTGATCACGGCCACCCAGATGCTCGACTCGATGATCCGCAACCCGCGGCCCACCCGCGCCGAAGCGAGCGATGTGGCGAACGCCGTCCTCGATGGAAGTGATGCCATCATGCTCTCGGGTGAAACAGCCAGTGGGGCCTATCCAGTGTTGGCCGTACAAACTATGGCCAAGATCGCCGAAGAGGCCGAGCGTTATCTGGAGCGTGTCCGCAAATCTTATGAACGCCCAACCATGATGAGCGCTACCAGTGCCATCTGTCATGCTGCCATGCAGACGGCTGAAGAGTTAGAGGCAACCGCAATCATTGCCCCGACAATCAGTGGAGCGACGGCCAAACTGGTTGCCGCGTATCGCCCCTCCACGCCGATCATCGGGGTGACGCCCAGCCCAATGGTGCAGCGCCAACTCTGTTTGCATTGGGGTATCCAGCCCTTGTTGACCCGGCGGCTCAACACCACGGATGAAGTCGTGGTAGATGCGATTAAGCAGGCCCAGAGCAAAGGCTTGGTGAATGAAGGCGATACGGTTGTGCTGACTGCTGGCACGGTGGGTAATGTGCAGAATACCACCAGTTTGATGATGGTGCGCACTATTGAACGGGTGCTCGTACGCGGTATGGGGTTGGGACAACGTGAAGTCGCCGGGCGGATCATCCGCCTGCAGACGCCGCTCAATGGTGAACAACCGGTGATCGGCCCACAAGATATCATCTACACCGACCGGGTTGATCGCAGCTGCCTCAACTTGATCCAACGTGCTGGGGGGTTGATCACCCGCGAGGGGGGATTGGATAGCTTGGGCGCCATTGTCGCTTTAGAGATCAATATTCCCGCTGTCATTAACGCAGAGGGGGATACCGATCTCCTGACGAATGGCACTCGGGTTATCTTGGATGCATTCAGCGGCGAAGTGAGCGAATGGAAGCACACATCCATCCTGGAGCAAAGCCATTAGGCGATTTGTGCTATTGCTGCACGTTGTTGCCGGGGTTAAGTAGTCTCCAGGCGACGTTCAAGTAAATTATGAAGATACCATCGGGGAAGCGCAATGCTTCCCCGATGTTTGTAGTATATTAGGGACTACGGTGTAGCTACCGTCAGCGTAAGTTGGTAGGCAGGCTCTGTTTCGTCTGCGCCAAGCTGGGTGGGGTACGGAAGCAGTGAAACAATCGTCACCGCTACATCGCCCACACGAGCCAGCAATTCCCCGCTGGCATCTACGGGTTGGCGCGTCACCTGCCCCGTTGTGTCGGTCATGAAGGCCAACTCCAGCGTGATCGGTTCGGCAGTGGCCTGTTCCAGGAGCAGCTGAATACGCGCCTGGCCAGCCCAAGCACAATCTACATCGGCGGGGCAGCGGCTATCCTCCAGCACCGCCTGAAAGGTGATGCGCAAGTCGCTGCCAGGAAGTTGCCCCTGCTCTCCGACACTTAATACGAGTTGGCCGTTGGACACCGCCGTGGGTGTCAATGGACTTACCAACGGCGATACTGTGGCGACCGGTGCAGGTATGGCCGTGCAGCCCATCACCAGCATCAACCAAAACCCCACCACCCATAGTCGATAGACCATCGTGCTATCCTCTTTCCACAGTGGCCCATTTAGGGAACTGTGATTGTTAGTGGATCAGTCGTGGTCAATGGTTGTCCCGCGCTGATCCCCATACTCGCGGTGATCTGATTGCTGTCGGTGATCACCGCGTCTGGCTCCATAGGCGCACTGAGTTCACTTGGTGTTTCTTCTGAAAGTGCGGTCGGCTCAGGCTCGCTGGGCTCGGCTGGAACCTCGATTGGCAATTCAGTCGGCGTCTCTGTCGGGGTCTCGGTGGGTATCTCCGGCAGGGGCTCGACAAAGATCGGTGTATCCGTTGGGATCGGCGTCCAAGTTGGCTCGACAAAGACTGGTGTATCGGTTGCAGTCGGCGGGAATGGGATCGGCGTCTCCGTCGGCATTTCGGTCGGTGGCACTTCCACGGGTGTTTCGGTAGGCACCGGTGTCCAAGTCGGTGATGGTTGCGGTGTCCACGTTGGTGTCGCGTGGCTAATATAGATCCGCACCCGCTGCTCAAATTGGCGACCACTCGTATCGCGCACCAATAGGCGCAACGTATGTGGCCCATCGCCTAACCCACTGGTATCCCACATCCCCAACACACCATCAAAGACCGGCGCATTGAATGGCCCTGCAACCGGCGCACTAAAGGCACCCGGATCGTGCGAAATGCCATATTGCAATTCGTAGCTAGCAAACTCCGGTACATTGGCAATACCCATCACCGTGATTACCCCATCCACGGTCTCGCCTTCCAGCGGAGAGCGGATCACCAACTCTGGCGCAAATTCAAAGACATCTTCTTCGCTGATTGGCGGTTGCGGAATCCCATGTTCCTCGGCCCATTGTCGATAGGCTTCGGGGTAGATTTTAAAGACCTTTTCTTCAATCGCATCCGGCGGGGTGAATTCGGTTGCCAAGCGGCCAGAGTTGCGGTCGAGACGGATGATCTGGTAGAGGTCGCGTTCAGGCGGCAACGGTGGGCGATCTTCGGCATACCAGCGCATCCGGCGTTCGGGACAGGCTTCGCTGGGCATGGTGCCCGTTTCGGCGCAGACTTCGTATTGGCGCACGCCAGCCGGTGGCGTAAATTCCACAACTGGCTCATTGGCGTGGGCCACGCGCATAAACTCATTCCAGATCGGCGCGGCCCCCGTAATGCCCGAGATCTGCACCATTTCGGAGTTGTCGGCATTGCCCACCCAAACCCCGGTGGCCAGTTGTGGCGTGTAGCCCATCGTCAGCACATCACGGAAGTCGTTGGTGGTCCCTGTCTTGGCCGCGGCGGGTCGATCCAGCCGTAGCAGCGAATTGGGGCCAAACACCGGTGTACGGGCTTCGTTGTCGCTCAGGATGTCGGTGATCAAGAATGCGTCCACCGCGCTGATCACCTGCCGGCCACGATCCGCACTTGGCGCACAGGAGCGATTCGGATCGGCCGAGTCACAGATCACTTCGCCCGTGCTGTCGGTGATCTTCAAAATTGCGGTTGGGGGCATGCGCACACCGCCATTGGCAAAGACGGCAAAAGCCCCGGTCATTTCGAGTAATGGAATCTCACCCGCACCAAGCGATAAGCTCAAGCCATAATCAGGCCGGTTCAGTGTGGTGATCCCGAGCCGTTGGGTCGTCGCCAAGAATTGGGGGAGGCCCACCGCCTGCAAGGCCCGTACTGCCGGAATGTTGAGGCTATTGGCGAGAGCATCGCGCACCGTGACCAACCCACGTTCCTTGTTGTCGTAATTGGTGGGAATGTAGGGTGGATTTGCCCCGTCGGGAAATTCCTCTTTGATGTCAGCAACCAATGTGCCAGGCGTCCAGCGCTCTTCTGCGGGGCGATTGGGTTGCTCGAAGGCCGAAAGATAGACCAGCGGTTTGATCGTGCTACCTGGTTGACGCGGGGACAGTGCCATGTTGACCTGACCATCGATCTCCACGTTGTTGAAATCGGCGCTACCAACCAGCGCGACAATTTCGCCGGTCTGAGGCCGCATCGCCACCAGCGCCCCGTTGGAAACATGATGGGCGCCCAACAGCCCAACTTGCTCGCGCACAATCCGTTCGGCCTCGCTTTGTAGCCGCGGATCCAGCGAAGTGATGACCGTGTAACCCTTCTTGTAGAGATCGCCCGGGTCGCCAATCAGCTGTTCGACTTGCTGACGCACAAATAAGGTGAAGTGTGGCGCCTTCATATCCCAGACAAAGGGCTTGAAGGTGAGTGGTTCTGCCCAAGCTGCGTTGGCTTCTTCCGCCGTAATGTACCCTGCTTCGACCATCAAACCGAGCACAACACCCTGGCGGACGCGGGCACGGTCGCGTTGGGTATAGGGATCATAATACGAAGGCAATTGGGGGATGCCTGCGAGCAGCGCGGCCTCGGCCAGGGTCAGATCCGAGACAGATTTGCCAAAGTAGGTTTCGGCGGCTGCGGCTGCGCCATAGGCCATATTGCCATAGAAGATGCGGTTGAGATAGATCTCGAGAATTTCATCTTTGTCCCAGGTGCGACTGACTTCAGCCGCTAAGATCGCTTCGCGGATTTTGCGGCTCATGGTCTGCTCCGGGGAGAGAAAGACCATCTTGACCAATTGTTGGGGGATGGTGGAGGCGCCAGAGACAAATTCGCGTTCGAGGACTGCATAATAGAGCGCACGGGTCAATGCGACTGGATCGATCCCCGCGTGTTCATAGAAGTTGGCATCTTCCGTGGCAACGGTGGCCTGGATGAGATAGGGTGAAATCTCGGACAAGGGCACCACCGTGCGCCGACCAGCCTCGGGGTCGGTGGGATCGAGCGTTTCGTACAGGAGATTGCCTTCGCGGTCAAAGATGCGCGTACTCTGGAAGGTGTCGGCTCTTGTCGCTAACTCTTCTGGTTCAGGCAAGGTGCGGCTGATCATCGCATAGCCGATCAAGAGCGCGCTTAGACCGAAAGCGGCCACAGTGATAAAGGCCAACATCCCGCTAATGAAACCGCGGCGCAGCGAGCTAGGGCGCAATTGTTGGGCCCGCTCGGTTGGTCGATTGGCGGGGGGCCGAGGCTGAGGAGTTTTGGGTTGTAGATCGTAAATGCTCATAATCACCAAAAATTTGTCTATTGGCGGCTCTGTACCCATCGGTGTCTACAGGGCGCACCGCCAACGAGAATCTCTTCTATCATGGCGGCATATAAATCGCCGCTAACGAAAACGCTATCGAGGGCTCAAGGCCACTCCCAGGGCAGGGTATTTTGATACACCCAGCTCAGGGTATGGATCCCCTGATAAAGAATCAGCGGCACTGTTCCGGCCAGCAACTGCCGCGAATGCGGCAAGGCACGGGGCAGCCAATGCAACAACCAGAGTGTAGCCGGCAACGCGGCCAGACTGAAGAGATCCCAATCACGTTGACCGCCGTAGTCGGGATTCCAAGTGCAGATCAAGAGTAGATAGGCCAACGCGGCTGTGCGCAAAAAAACACCTTCGGCACAGGCTGCTTTCTGTGATGCGCTCAGCGTGGTCCAGATCCAGAGCAAGCTGGGCCACACCACCGGGGCCACCAGCAGCTGTTGGTTGATCAGCTCGCGCAGATGCGGCCAACTGGCCAGGGTGTAATGCTCCCAGCGGGTGCTGGTTGTCCACAAAGGCACGAAAAAGCGTGCATCGCCACCACCAGGTCGATCGGTTGTGAAGAGGGCGAGCAGCCCATGGCCACCCCAAGTCATCAGTCCGATCGTCGCACCGCCGACCAGGGCCAGGGGCACGATGATAGAAAAGACGACCGGCCACCATGCCTTGGTTCCCGGTGGGGCAGCTTTGAGTCGATGCCAGCCCAAATACAGTAGACTCGGCACTAGAATCAGTGTGCTGGGATGAGTGGCATTGGTCACGGCGAGGGCTGTTGCGGCCAGCCAGAGTGGCTGTTCACCACGCACCACGCCTAATCCGAGCCAGAGATAGGCCAAGATCCCAGCAGCGGCAAAACTATAATTTTCCACATAGCCAAAAAAGAGCTGCATCAAGCCTAAAGTGGTCAAGAGGCCGATGGTCAGCCAGCGTGCTGATGGCACAAGGCGGTGGCTCAACGCTATCACCACGACGAGATAGAGTGCCCCGGCCACTGGACTCAGCCAGCGGTAGACTGGTGTTGCCGTCTCCCAGCTGAACTGTTCGTGGCCCCACAACCAGAGCTGGCTATGCAAGAAAACATCCAGCGGGGCTTGCCAAGAATGGGTCAGACGGAGGGCTGGATCTGGCCAGGCGATGGCATGGGTGAGCAGATAGGCATCGCCCCAGCGGGTGTGGGCAATGGGAAAGGCAAAAAAGGCGCACAGGAGCAACAGTGCAAATCCCCAAGTGAGGGGTCGTTGTAAACTTTGACCGCGCCTTGTCTGTGGGCGAATGGTGGCGTGGCGCTCATGGCGTAGTAGGTACCCCCAGCCCCCGCCGATGCTCAGCAGAATGAGGCCACTTGTCAACGCAAATAATCCATCTGGTAACTCGCGAACGGGCCACAAACCCCACCAAAAATGCTCTGCTTCGAGGTCGGTTGGCAAGGCACCGAGTGTGGCAGGCAGTGTACGCACATAGACTTGCAATCCCAGGAGCATCAGGACAATCCCATGCAAGCCGATGAGCACGCGGCGTTGTCCCGCTGGCATCGATCCACTCATGTGGTTATTGTACCTTGGAGTCGGAGAAACAAAAAGCCGACCACCCCTGTAAGATGGTCGGCTTTAGGACAAGAAGAGGGTTAGGCCAGCAAGAGCTGCCTACGTCGCTTACTCGCCAATCACCACGAACTCGGCGGCAACCCAACCGCCATCCGGATTGTCGGTTACGTTATCGCGGGAGGGCCCAATCTGCACCCACGTCCCATCGTCGCTGGTTTGGATCACTGGGTAGATCTCGCCATTGTAGACATACCCAACGATTTCGGATTCGGTGTTGGGCTCGCCCCGCACCCGTAGACGGGTACCGTCGGTGACGATCTGGGCAAAGCCAGGAGGAGGCGCGACTTCGATGGTCACAGTGACACCTTCGCTAGGTGCTAGCGAGACGGTCGGTGACACGGGGGTGACGCTTGCGGGAACGGCTGTCGTGACGGCGTCGGTGATCGGACCTTCAATGCTGACAAAGCTGGCCGAGACCCAGCCAGTGCCACCAACCGCGCTGTCGATCGCCAATTGTACCCACAACCCATCTGAGCTAATCCCTAAGACGGGATATTGCTCCCCTTCACTAAGGCCTGCAATGACGTCGGCAGTTTCGAGTGGCGCACGGCGTACACGAAGCGAGCGCGTTGTCACCGTGGCGATGGCCGCATCTTCAGGTTCTTCTACGATGGATTCATTCGTAGCGACTGGTGTACTAACCGGCGAAGTCGTTGAGGTGACAAGGATGGGCGCACAAGCCGTGCTCAACAATAATAATCCACCCCAAAAGGCAGAGAGACGAAAGGATAACATTTTGGTCATACGTTTCCTCGTAAAAATCTTGCAAAGCCAAAGAGAAAATACAGCTAGAAAACTAGCCGCCCCATACTAACACTAATGACGCAATGTAAAGCCTCAAAGCCGCGCCATTATTGCATGCAAAAGGAGAGTTGACAAAATTTAGCGTGGATTGCGCGGTTTTCTTGCGCGCGCATCCTCACCTATTCCACCACGAGTGACCAAGTCCCAACTTCCTGCAACGATTCCGCATCATACAGGATGGTAACCAACTGCATGGGCAGGGGATTGGTTAAGAATTCGCGTGGGAAAGGCAGCTCGTACACGTCGCGAATCCGCTCGCCTGCGACCCAGGTTGTGGTCGGCGCCACCAACCGCAGTGGGTAAAAATCACCCTGGATCGGTTGTCCGTCCGGCCAATAGAGCGGCGTGCCATCGGGCTGTTGTAGTCGCAATGAAACCTTGAGCGTTTGCGTCAATGTTGTCGTGGGACGCCAATAGAAGGCCACGCGCAGCGCCGGATCTCCGGCCTGGGCCAATCGTTCTAGCTCGTAGCCCTCTAAGCGCAGCTTATCTTCGGCAAAGGTGAGCGCCAAGGATTGGCTAGGCTCGCCGACTTCGGCTTCGCCCCGCGGCCACACACGGATCAACGGGCCTTCGCCGCTAAAGCTGTATAGCGATTCGATCCCGCCCAGCTCGCGCGTCAGATAGACGGGCAATCCAGCCTCTACAAACTCGGCAAGCTTGGCTTGACGCAGGATGGGATCATCGGCGACGATGGCGGTAGCATTTTCCCCCAGGCCCTCCGCCGTCTGGAAATAGCGCAGCGCAGTCGCTTCCCCTTCCAGCGCAATGACCTGGCTTTCTGGCGGAAAGGGCACCTTGGCCAACGCAACGGCATAATCATGCACAGACCACTCTTGGCTGCGGTTGACCCACGGTCCACGCCCGCTCACCCCCAGCAACAACAAGCCAAGACAGAGTCCAACGGTTCCTATTCTCAGTACCGGCCAGCGTTGCAGTACACGATCGACGAGGGCAACACCACCGCCGATCAGGCAGGCAAAGGCGAGAAGTGCAGGCAACAAAAAGACTTCGGCATCGGCAACCCGATAGTTGATGGTGAAGATCAGGTTTACCAGCAAGACTAGCACCACCAGCCACCACGCCGCCCGTCTGCGCCCCTGCGTGAATGCCAGTTGTCCCAGGCCGATCATGCCGAGCGCAAAGCCCACACTGCCCATCTGCGTGAGCCAAAGCTGGAACCAATCGCTCACAGCGCGGTCAATGGCCAATGGGTTATCACCGAAAAATCCGATATAGCCGCGTGCCAACACATGGTACCAAAAGCCGTCCCAAGTGTTGACATAGCTGCCATGTAAGTCGCTTACACCTGCCGCTGCGCGCAGAGGTAACCAGAGATAGAGGAGCAAGGGCGCTAACGCGGCTAGCAGCCAGAGTCCCCAAGCGCGCTGCGGTCGCCAAAGTGCCGGATAGACCCAGCCGAGCACGACGATCAGCGGCGGAATCAGTAGCACGGTGGTGCGATGATGCGTCATCCCCAAGCCTAGGAGCGCCCACAAGAGGATCACCATCCGCCCTACCCGGGGGCTGTCACGATCGACTTGTAAAAGGTGAATGGCCACGGTGAGTATAAGGCTGGTCAACAAGCCGTGTAAGCTGTAGACTTCAGCGATGGTCGCTTGGCTCCACCAGATGGGGCCGAGGCCGAAGCCTAGCACAGCAGCCAAGCTTCCCGGGCTGAAGCGCACACGGCGCGGATGCGCGCCGTAGATCAGTAGCGTCACCGCGTAATAGATCAAGGCCAGCGTTCCCGCCGCTGTCACCGCCGAGAAGAGATTGACTCGCCAAGCCCAATTGCCAATGGGAAAGAGGATGCGGCTCCAGAGGCCGCTGAGCAGAATGTAAAGAGGATAGCCAGTCGGGTGAGCAATGCCAAAGGTGGGGCCAACCAGCTGAAATTCCAAGCTGTCGTCAAAGAGGGCAACCACACTTGGGGCTGCGGTTGCCCCATACAGCCCTAGAAAACAGATCCCAATCAGCCAGGGCCACCACGCGGCCCAAGTCCCATTCTTCACGCGTTGCAGTTTAACACGAATTTGGAATATCCAGCATCTTTGGTATGATGCAGCCTCGAAAATATATTCGCGTGGTATTGCAATTCAATTCATGATGGCAACCCATCCTATGTCTGCTCACTACTTGTTGCCGCTTGCACCCCCGCGTCGCTTACGTCGCATAGTAGCCCTGTGGATTGTGTTGATGACATTCTCCTGGGTAGCTTGGCCGACGGCTGCCCAAGCGCAACAGATGAATGCACTTGGCGAAGGTGGCGCATTTCATACCCCTACTTTTTGGTATCTGCTCGCAGCGAGTCTGGCGTTGTTGGTGCCCGCCGGCTTTGTGTTGATCGCCGTTGCTGGCCTGGACGCACAGCGCGCGTGGAACGCTGCCTTGGGTGGCGTTGGTGCCATTGGCTTGGCTGCCTTTGGTTATTGGGCGATCGGCTTTGCCCTCCAATTCGGCGGGATCGGGCTAGTCTATCCGCAGGCTGAGTTACGCCAACTGGTCTGGGAGTGGAGTCCACTCTCGGTCGACTGGGGTATTGGTTGGGGTATGGCCGGCTTGAGTGGCTGGTTTCTGTCCGGCCCAGATGTCACAGCATTGGTCTATGCCCTCTTCTTGGGGCACTTGCCCTGGGTGATGACAGTTGCCTTGTTGCCGGTGATGGCCCTGCGGGGTCGAGCGCCCGCTCCAGTGACTTTGTTAGTGGCCATGTTGCTTGGCGCCTTGATCTATCCGTTGGCTGGGAACTGGGTGCAAGGCGGTGGCTGGCTCAGTGCGCTGGGACGCAACTTAAACTTGGGGCATGGTCTCGTCGATTTTGGTGGCGCAGGCACTGTCTATTTGCTAGCGGCCGGTTTCGGCTTGGCCGCACTCGTGGTATGGACCCCGCGGCGTGCGCCGCAACCTCTAGAGGAGATCGCCTTACCGCCCGCCTATCAGCCGCTGTTGGCTGTGGTGGGCAGTTTGCTTGTCTTGGCAGGGACACTCGGCTGGTTATGGACCAATCCCCTCCAGGTGAGTGCGGTAGGCGACTTGGGCTTGTTGCGCGGAAGCGTCAACGCCATCCTCGTAGCCAGTGGTGGCATCTTGGTGCCGCTGGGCTATACCTGGTTTGTTACTGGGCGCAGTGAGCCGCTATTAGCAGCGCGGGGTCTGGTCGCAGGGACTGTGGCGGGCTTAGCGGTGGGACCTTTTGTCCAACCGGGTGTTGCTTTCATGATCGGCTTGATCGCCGGGGCAACTGTTCCATTTCTGACCTTCGTGATCGACGGTGTGTTGCGGCTGGATGATGCGACCGGCCTCATCACCGCCAATGGGATCCCGGCATTGCTTGGGTTGTTGTTCCTGGACATCTTTGCCGATGGGGTCGTTGGTGCTGGTTGGCAAATGACCGGGGTTGAGAACTATCTTGGTGTCAGCGGCCAGGGCGTCTCTGGCCTGTTGGTGGGGCAAAACTTCCAACCTGACTTCCCCAGCCAGCTTCAGGCGCAGGTTGTTGGCATCTTGGTGTTGGGTTTGTGGGGCTTCCTAACCGGTATGTTGATCTGCGTACCCCTGGGCCTGCTGGTTCATGGCTTCACCCAGAATGAAACGTGGTCAGCACCGGTAGAGAGTGAAACGCCCAAGCACATCAACGGATTTGGCTTCGACGAGCTGGAAGAGGATTTGTTCTCGGTCCACCCAGATGATCGCGACCGCCGTGGTGCAGCCTAGCGAGGGGACACCGTCCCCAGTTTTGCGCTTGCAAACTTCGTATAGCGTTGTTTTGCAGCTTCTTCCCCGCTATAAAACAGAGTGACTTCTTCGGCCTGAAAGGTAATTGGTGCTTCGGCTGGGAGGACGCGTTGCAACCATTGGCCAGCTTGCGCCAGTTGTGCGCGGTCTGCCCGGCGGTTAGCGCGTCCCAAGGTCACATGTGGGCTGAATGGGCGTTCCTCCGCCGGAAAACCCGCTTGTTGCGCTGCCTGTTCTAGCTGCGCTGCCAACTGCCCTAATGACTCAAGCCCCTGCGCAATCCCTAACCAGAGGACTTGTGGAGTACGGCCACGTGAAAACCATCCCAATTTATCTAGTGTGATGGAAAACGCAGAAAATTGCTGCGCAATTGGCGCGAGATGAGGCACCAGTGCCGCCAGTTGCGCCTTGTTACTGTCCCCTAAAAAACGCAAGGTGATATGAGCTTTGGGCGGCGCAACCCAGGTGAATGGATCGCCCAGCTGCTGGCTCTGCAGAGCGCTTTGCAACCGAGTCTGCCATTCACTAAAGGCGCGTTGGCTGATCGGTGGTAGGGCAACCGCCAAAAAGGCGCGCCGATAGAAAGGTGCTTTACCAGGGGAGCCGGCGGTCATCGTCGCGTTTGCGTTGTGAGCGCATATAGACTGCGCTGGTCAACAAACCTAGAATTCCCAAGCCACCTGCCGTCACGCCAGTGACACAGAGCAACAAAAAGGTAAAGTTTTGGCCATTGGGGGCCATCAAATTGGTCAACCGGAAACCGGCTGGCGTGGCCGTAGCCGCTGGTAATGGGGTTAATGTCGGTGGTGGCACAACAACCAGCGCGGTCGGTGTCATGGTTTGAATAACATAGGCTGGGGCTGGCGGCTCATCCACAGGAGCCTGCGCCACGGATTGATCGGCACCACCTGTGTTTGGATCCGGCGTAGGTGGAATGGGCTGACCAGTGACTGGATCAATCGGCCAACCAGTTGCTGGGTCAATCTGGAACCCAGTTTCCGGATCGATTTGGGGCGTAGGTGGAATGGGCTGACCAGTGACTGGATCAATCGGCCAACCAGTTGTTGGGTCAATCTGAAATCCAGTTTCTGGATCAATTTGTGGTGTAGGCGGGATGGGCTGTCCGGTGGCTGGATCAATTGGCCAACCAGTTGTTGGGTCAATCTGGAACCCAGTTTCTGGATCAATTTGTGGTGCAGGTGGGATGGGCTGTCCGGTGGCTGGATCAATCGGCCAACCAGTTGTTGGGTCGATCTGGAACCCGGTTTCTGGATCAATTTGTGGCGGAGGTGGACCCGGTGGCACTTGGTTGGGATCCAGCGGACTTTCACCCCCGGGTGGCGTAAAGGTTGGGGTGGGGGTGTTCATTAATCCATTGTTAAATTCAAAGATGGCAGTTTCGGTTGCGGCGATTTCGATACTACTGGCTGTCAGGGTGATGCTAAAGGGTTCCAAGCCAGTAATGTCGAAAGTCGGCGTAGGCGTGGGCGTATCCAGCGGCGTCCCTTGGCTCACTGCGATTACTGCCGTCTGAGTAGCGGCAAAGGCCTGACTCACTGCCGTCAACGTGATGCTGACAGGTTGTAGCGCATCCAACTCGCTCGTCGGTGTGATCACGGGTACTTGCGCAATTGCCGTTAAGGTAGGCGAGATGAGTGCGATTGCTGTTAAAGTTGGCGCCAAACGCAGCGCAGTTGTCAGCGTGGGCGTTGCCGTTACTGCAGCAGTCGCGCGCAGGGCATCGTAGGTGGCAAGGGCAGCAGCGTTGCCAGTGGCTTTAATGTCCGCTGCGATGGCCGTACCAGTGATTTCAAGCGCTAGCACCGTCGCGGTGTTGGTGATTACCCAAGTGGATGCGAGTGTGGGTGCAATATCAACTCCCCAACCACAGCGATCAAAAATGTCGCCAGGTTCACCATTGATGGAGATCTCGCGCAGCCGGAAGCAGTAAGTCTTGCCTGCTTTCAGCCCGCCCACGACTGGGAAGATGTAGGTGGCGCCCCCTTGTGGGTTGCCTTCGGCAGATACTTCGCCAATAACGTGGTATTTATCGTCGAGCTCGCCGCTCTTTTTGATCAGGACCTCAAAACCGCTGAGATCGTACTCGGCGGCAGTTGCCCATTGCAAACTCACACCGCCAGGAACATTTTCGATCTCAAAATATTTGAGCTGAATGGCCGCCCGAGCGGGCCACAACAGCAGCCAGATAGCAGCGCCGGCCAGAAGCAGCCCAAGGCTCCAAGTCGCGGCTCGGTGCCAGAGCGTCATTTGCCGAAATTTTTCTAGTTGCGTTGTTAGAACGGCTTGTCGCTTCACAGGTGCCCACCCATTACAAATTCAAGTTTGGTACTGAAATTGTAGCACGGCCACTCCGCCCCAGACCATACGGTATTTGGTGTATTTCCGCCGAAGTTTGCATTAACTCCCTAAGATGTACTTCACATCGGCTACCAGACCATCTTTGGGCAGACTGTAACCAAATGCTACTCGTAGATTGCCGCCTGGATCGACCACAAAAATGTACCCTGAATGTTCGATCAGATAATCGTCCGGATCCGCATCTGGCGTCGGGGTGACTTTTTCGGAATAGACGCCGTAGCTCTTTTTGACCTCAGGCAACTCATTCAGGGGGACATGGACGCCATAAAATTCGGGGTTAAAAGCGGCGATGTATTGCGCCAAGCGCTCTGGTGTATCGCGCTCGGGGTCGGTCGAGACAAAGACCACTTCAACCTCGTGCCCTTCGGCGGCCAGTTGTTCATGCACTTGCCGCAATTCAGCCATGGTCAGTGGACAGACATCGGGGCAGTAAGTGTAACCAAAAAAGATCAACGTGGCTTTGCCTTGCAACGCTTCGATCTCAAATGGGGTTCCGTCCCAGTTGACGCCGGTAATGGCCGGGGCTGGGCGTGGCGGATCATACGCTGTGCCGTTGAACTCGTGCTGGCCCCCACAACTTGCCAAACATAACGTGATCACAAATAAGAGTCCCAGCCAGCTAGCAACTTTCCCAGCCCGTGTTCCCTTACTCGTCGTCCTCATCATCATCGGTATTATCATCCTCCAACAAAGCAGCTACTACGGCTCGCACTTCATTGATGCAAGCTTGATTCAACCCGCTATTATACCAGACTCGCATTTCATGGGTCAGCTTGTCTAGTAATGCGGTATACAGCGCTTGTTCATCACTGTCTAAACTCTCGGCCGACTTCTCATATTCCGGATGGGCTTCGAACCAGGCTTCTAGATAGGATTCAGCCGCTTGCGGGTGGGGACCCCACTGGCCTTGCAGATTCCATTCTTCGTCAAAGATGTATAAGAGCGGCAACGCTAATTCATTGAGCGCCCGGTTGAGTTCCGCTTCATCCACTTGCCGGGCCAACGCGGCCAGATCATCAGTGTCGCGCAGCAGCTGTAAGGTAAACCGCGGCGAGCGCTGGGTGATCGAGACTAGCACTGGTACAACAGCAATAGCCTCGGGAATCTCTTCGTTTACCAAGAGCACAAAGTTGAGCACATCGGGATATTGGACAAAAAAATCTTGATCTTCCGGGCTGATGCGAATTTCGCGCAGCCGGCCTCGCAACATCGCACCCAATCGGGGCGAAGCTGCCAGAAACTCGGCGAAGGTCAACCCGCGGGTTAATGCGTTCGCCTTGTCGCGAACCGGCAATGGTTTTAGCACATCGCTCTCTTTCTTTTTCTGACTCATAATCCATCGAGGTGCATTGTATCATAGCTAGTTACTTTCATGACATCCTATAAGCTC
Source organism: uncultured Caldilineaceae bacterium (assembly GCA_964568485.1). Lineage (GTDB taxonomy): Bacteria > Chloroflexota > Anaerolineae > Caldilineales > Caldilineaceae > CFX5. Next base: position 19,357 of record CAZMRA010000022.1, read on the forward strand.
AGCGGGTAAGTGAACTTTCCTCAGCACGCTCTGTATCCAAGTCCCGTTAGGAAACGCCCGAAATCGGCTACAAATTGACGAAAGCTGCAAAGCGTGTTATGTTCCGTGCGGTCACAGACCCGATTGATCTAAGAAGGCAGGGCAGGAGTTTGAAATGATAAGCGAACCAAAAACGGCTGAGTCACAACGAGACAGCCAACCGGGTGCGCAGTACGAATTTGTCACCTGGAGTGACGCACCGGACCCGCGCGAGATCCTCGCCGAGACCGACCCCGAAGTGTATCAAGTGATCGATCAAGAACGCCATCGCCAATTTTATGGGGTGGAGTTGATCGCTAGCGAAAATTATGTTTCGGCTGGGGTATTGGCGGCCATGGGTAGTGTGCTCACCAATAAATATGCCGAAGGGTATCCGGGCAAACGCTATTATGGCGGTTGCGAATTTGTCGACATTCTCGAAGAAATTGCGATTGCACGAGCCAAACAACTTTTTCAGGCTGAATATGTTAATGTTCAGCCCCATTCTGGCGCCCAGGCCAATGAAGCAGTCTACCATGCCTTGCTCAACCCGGGTGATCGGGTGTTGGCCTTCAAGCTGGATCATGGCGGCCACCTGACCCATGGGTTCAAGCTGAATAGCTCGGGTAAGCTGTATGATTTTGCCCATTATGGCGTCTCGCGCGAGAGCGAACAGTTGGACTATGACGAGATTCAACGGTTGGCCGAAGAGCATCGCCCCAAGCTGATCGTCACCGGTGCCAGTGCTTATCCGCGTTGGTGGGACTTTGCTCGTTTGCGCACCATTGCCGACAGCGTCGGTGCTATTTTGATGATGGACATGGCCCATGTGGCTGGCTTGGTTGCGGTGGGGCTGCATCCCAATCCGGTGCCGCATTGTGATATTGTCACAACCACCACGCACAAAACCTTGCGCGCCGCCCGCGGGGGTATGATCCTCTGCCGCGCTGAACTGGGGAAAGAGATCGATCGAGCGGTGATGCCTGGTTCACAAGGTGGCCCCTTGATGCACATGATTGCTGGTAAGGCCGTGGGCTTAGGCGAAGCGTTGCGCCCAGAATTTAAGCAGTATCAGCAAAATGTGCTCAACAATGCGCAGGCTCTGGCCAAGACGTTGCAAGCGGAGGGGTTGCGGCTGGTCAGCGGCGGGACCGATAATCACCTGATGTTGGTCGATGTCGGTGCACTCGGCCAAGATCCGCACGGCAATGAGATCACGGGTAAAGTGGTCGAACAGGCACTGGATAAAGCTGGGTTACACTGTAACAAAAACCTGATTCCGTACGATCCCAAATCGGCGATGGTCACCAGTGGGATCCGCTTGGGTACACCTGCGGCCACCACTCGTGGCATGGGCGTTGAGGAGTTTACGCGCATCGGGCAATGGATCGCGGCGTTGGCCAAAGATCCGAAAAATAGCGCACTACAAGCCGAAACCAAACAGTCTGTACAGGATCTTGTGCGCAACTTCCCTGTGCCTGCTTAAGTGATAAGTCTGCACATCTTTATTTAGTTTGTCTGCCTGGAAACGCTTCAGCCATGTTGGTTGAAGCGTTTCGTGATTCCAAAGCTGCTACTCAATGCCATTGCTGGCATGAGCGGCAAATTTTTTAAGTGAAACAGTAGCGAACCTTCATGAGTCAGTCCGAGCACCTTCTTACCCCTACTACCAACCGAAGCGAGCAGGTCGGCTGGTATTTTTATGATTGGGCCAATTCGGCCTTTGCCACGACAGTCGTCACCGTCTTTCTGGGACCCTATCTGACGGCTGTTGCGCAGAATGCCGCCGATGCGGCTGGCTATGTCTATCCGCTGGGGATTCCGATTTGGGCCGATTCGTTTTTTGCCTATGTGGTCTCGTTATCGGTCGCACTGCAAGTGTTTATTCTGCCTGTGCTCGGGGCCATTGCGGACTTTTCCCATCTCAAGCGGCAGTTGCTCGCCCTCTTTGCCTATCTCGGCGCCTTTGCCACCCTGCTGCTCTACTTCGTGGAAGGTGATCGCTATCTCTTCGGCGGGTTGCTCTTTGTGTTTGCCAATGTCTGTTTTGGCGCTTCGCTGATCATCTATAATGCCTTTTTGCCAGAAATTGCCACCCCCGAGGAACGGGATCGCGTCTCCTCCCAGGGCTGGGCATTGGGCTATTTGGGTGGCGGCCTGCTCTTGGCCTTGAACCTGCTCTTTGTGCAATTTGGCGCACCGGCCTTGGGACTTAGCACTGGTGATGCTGCTCGCATCTGTCTTGCCTCGGCTGGGGCGTGGTGGGCAGTTTTTACGCTCATCCCGGTAGCCCGCTTGCGCTCGCGTCAGCCCGCCCGGCGTCTCCCCCCCAATGAACATTATTTGACCATCGGGTTTCGCCAGTTGTGGCATACCTTGCGCCAACTGCCTAAGCTGCCGCAGACGTTGCTCTTTTTGCTGGCCTATTTGATCTACAACGACGGCATCCAAACCGTGATCACCCTGGCCGCTCAATTTGGCGTGCAAGAGCTGCAGATGACGCAAGCCACCCTGTTGCAGATGATTCTGATGGTGCAATTTGTCGCCTTTGGCGGCGCCTTGGCCTTTGGCCGCCTCGCCCAGTGGCTCGGCAGCAAACGCGCCTTGATGATCAGTCTGGTGATCTGGCTGGTGGTGGTGGTCGTCGTCTATGCGTTTGTGCAGACGGGCGGTCAGTTCTTTGCCTTGGCCGCGGTGATTGCGATTGTGCTGGGTGGGAGTCAGGCGCTGAGTCGCTCCATCTTCTCGTTGTTGATCCCCGCTGGGCAAGAGGCAGAATATTTCAGCCTCTACGAAATCAGCGAACGGGGCACCAGTTGGCTAGGGCCGTTGTTGTTTGGCCTGGTCTTGCAATGGACGGGCAGTTATCGCTCTGCGTTGCTCTCGCTTCTCGTGTGTTTTGCAGGTGGTCTGCTGCTGTTGGCGCGGGTCAATGTGCGGCGGGCGATTCACGAAGCGGGGAATGTGGCTCCGGAACGGATTTGACGCATGCAAGAAAAAGAAGCTGATTTTTGGCACTTGATCCAAGGTCGTCGTTCGGTGCGGCGTTATCAAGCACGGCCAATTGAACAGGCCTTGCTCGAGAAATTGCTCACCGCTGCGATCTGGGCCCCGTCCGCGCACAACCGGCAGCCGTGGCGATTTTGTGTGATCACCGAAGCATCTGTCAAGCAGCAGCTTGGCTCAGCGATGGCCACCCAGTGGCAACAGGATCTCCTCGCCGATGGGGCCGATCCAGCGGTTGTAGAGCGCCGCGCGGCGATTAGTCAAGCACGACTCTCTGGCGCGGGCGCCATTGTGATCGCTGCACTCAATATGGAAGAGATGGATCAATATCCCGATGCGGCGCGTAACCAGGCCGAATGGACCATGGCAGTGCAAAGCGTTGCACTCGCTTGCCAAAATCTGTTGCTGGCGGCCCATCATTATGGGCTAGGTGCCTGTTGGATGTGTGCGCCGCTCTTTGTGCCTGATTTGGTGCGAAGTGTGTTAGAATTACCCGCAACGTGGCACCCACAGGCGCTGATCACGCTCGGCTATCCTGCCGAAGAAAAGCAAAAAGAGCGCTACCCAATCAATGAACGGGTGATTTGGCGTTGAATGTCCGGTGTGCTTTCGATGATGGAAACAATTGTTGGTTCCCAATAGAACAAACTATAGGTGCATTGAGCAATGACGATAACTGATCTGAACGTGGTTGCTTTGGCCGGTGGTGTGGGGGGGGCCAAGTTAGCTGCCGGGTTACAAGCAGTGTTAGCGCCCGGTCGTTTGACTGTTTTGGTCAACACCGGTGATGATTTTTAACACTGGGGGCTGACAATCTGCCCAGATTTGGATACGGTGATGTATAACCTCGCCGGCATCAATAACCCCGTGATGGGTTGGGGGCTGGCCGACGAGACATTTGCTGCCTTAGAAATGGTCAGCCGCTTGGGTGGCGAAGATTGGTTCCGCCTCGGCGACCGCGATCTGGCCGTACATATGCGGCGCACCGAATGGCTGCGCCAAGGGATTAGCCTCAGCGAGGTGACCGACCGCCTGCGTCGTGCCCTTGGTATCCGCTCCGTAATCCTGCCAATGGCTGATCAGCCAGTGCGCACGTTGGTCCACACCGATGAAGGCGATCTGCCGTTTCAGCACTACTTTGTCCGTCGTCAGTGCGAACCCTTGGTGATCGACTTGACTTTTGTGGGGGCCAGTGAGGCCCGCCTATCCGCTGCTGCGGAGCGTGCCTTGGCCGCGGCGGATTTGATCATCTTCTGCCCGAGTAACCCTTTCTTGAGCATTGACCCCATTCTGAGTATTCCGGAACTGCGGCGGCGATTACAGGCGACGAGCGCGCCCAAAGTGGCTGTTTCACCCATTGTTGGCGGCCAGGCGATCAAAGGGCCCGCAGCCAAGATGATGCGCGAAATGGGCTTGGTGATCAGCCCGCTCACCGTGGCTGAGTATTATGCCGATCTGCTTGATGGTTTTGTATTGGATGAACAAGATGCCGCTGTGAGTGAAGAGTTAGCGCTGCCTGTGCTCGTCACGCAGACCATCATGACCGACTTGGAGAGCAAACAGCGACTAGCGGCCGAAGTGCTTGGCTTTGCCGCCCAGTTGCGGCGCACGCCGGCAACCCCATCCCCCTTGCAACCTGCAGATCTGCCGCGCCTCTCATGAAGCTGTGGCTGGTCATTCCGGTCAAGCCGCTGGAGGAAGCCAAGAGTCGGCTGGCCGATACGTTGACGCCCGCGCAGCGCGCCGAGTTGATGCGCGGATTGTTGCAACACGTGCTGGATCAAGCCAATGCGGCTGGTGTCTTGCATGAAATTGTGGTCATCAGCCGCGACCCGCAAGTGTGGGCCATTGCGCATCTGGCGGGGGCGGGTGTCATCCATGAGCAGGGGAAAGAATTGAACCAAGCTTTGGAGCAAGCCCGGCAACAAGCTCTGGCCTACCAGGCCGATGCGCTCTTGGTCCTCCCGGCCGATCTGCCGCTGCTGACCGTCGAAGATATCCAGGGTTTGGCTGCGTATGCGGCTCGCCAGCGCGGTGTGGTGATTGCTCCGAGCCAGGATGGCGGCACCAGCGCACTGGCCCTGCATCCACCCACCGTGATCCCCTTCGCTTTTGGCCCAGATAGCTTTGCCCGCCATTGCCAAGCCGCCCAGCAAGCAGGGGTGCCTTGCCAAGTTTATGACTCGCCCACGCTGGCCTTTGATGTGGATGTGCGTGCCGATTGGCAGCGCTTACAGCTAAATCGGGAAATGGAGAGTTAGGGGCGTGCAGCTACGGCGCCTGCGAAGCTAGCCGTTGATCACCGCAACCCGCGGCGTACCCACACTGTTGACAGCGAGCACTTTGTTGATGACTCCGAGTCATGGTGCGTGCTTGTTGCCCTTCGCGGATCTCTTGGGCAGCAGCCAGCACTTGACGCCGTAACTCGTTGGTATAGGGGATGCGTACGCTAGCATCGGCGTAGTGCAGTAGGCCATACGGGGGTCTTTGGCCTAGACAATCTTCCACCAGTAGACAATAGGTCATCAATTGGAGTACATGGTCGGCACGAGGCGTGGCTGGGCGCCGCCGACTTTTCACTTCCACCGGAATGATGACCGAGCGCCACCAGAGCCGTTGACGAATCAGATAATCTGGTTTGCCGATCAGTCCATGGTGCTGGCTAATCAATGGCTGCTCGACGGGCTGCCAATTCGCTGTATCGCGATAGATGATCTCTCCAACTGGCAAGCCGGTTTTGCGCTGCGCACGGCGACTGAGCCAGAGCAACCAGCCCCCGATCAAGCCTAAGACACAACCTACCAGCAAGAGGATCCACATACTTTTTACTCTGTCGGCAGCATCTTGCAGAGAATTTCCCAGTTGCCGCGCTGACAGACCTCATCTTTCTGGTTGACCACTTCCAGCTTAAAATTGACCAACCCACCACCGACGCGGCGCATATCCTTCTTCTCTTCCACGGTTACTCGCAAGCGGACCGTATCGCCGATGAAGACTGGACGGATAAATTTCCACTCTAGGCCGCGAAAAGCAATCACAGTATCTTCCATAAAACCGAGGCGCACTGCTTGCCCGCTGGCAATGCTCAAAATGAGCAAGCCGTGAGCCACACGCTGCCCAAACAGTTGATCTTTGCAGTACTCGGCGTCGGTGTGGATCAAATTCCAGTCGGCGGAGAGGGCGGCAAAATTCACAACATCGGTTTCGGTGATCGTGCGGCCGACACTTTCGACTTGGTCGCCAATCTCGAATTCTTCATAATGGAGACCCCGAGGGCGGGCCAATTTGCGCGTTGTCATGGTGACTTCCTTTTCCAAGAGCTGATTGTAGATGACAGACTGTATGCTCTTCATCATAACAAAGCGCCAAGCGAAAGGGGAAATGGCCAACGGAGATGATACGGGCTACTGGCTGGGAAGGAACAGACGGTGGTCTGCGAGGATTTCAGCCACCGTCTGTCAATTAAGATTTATTGCTAAGCGTTACTTCCCAACCAGCGGCAGGAAGACGCGACCTTGGAACAAGCCTGGCTCGCCCGTCTGCGGTTCGCTGGCGGTATGGCCAATCACGGTGACCTCAACCGGAGCAGCCGAGAGGCTGTTATAGATGACGTCATGGCTTACCACATGATGGACAACCAGCCCGGTGCCATTGGTTAACCCGAAGATGGTCACAGTCTGCGGGACGTTCCAGTTGTCCGGGTTGAAGGTGAGACAGAGCGCCTCGGCTTCGCCCGAATCACAGCTGCTGATGAGGCGGAAGGGGCCCACCGGGATCAGCTCGATCTGCACCAGGCCCATTGGCTCACTGGTCAAGACCACATTGTAAGTGGCGGTCATGCCGACGGTGACGGTGAGCGCGGTGGGGGCGACAATCACCCCTGCTTCGTCGTCATCCAGGATCTGCACGGGAAGCTCTTCCACGAGCATGCCATCATAATCGGGATCCTGGCTGAGCACGGTGTGGCTGACGGTAGCACTGTAACTCGTGCCTTGGTCGATTTCATCATCCACCGCGGTGATCGTGACATTCTGGAAGGTGTTCCAGTTGGCGGGCGTGAAGGTGAGCGACGTAGGGCTGGCGATGGCTTGGCCCGCGATATTCACCAATACAGTCACTTCACTAGCTGGTTCACTGGTAAGCCGCAGTCGATAGTTGGCCGACTGTTGGGCTGCTTGCAGCGCCGCCTCGCTGAGTTGGATCGGTGTCTTCGCCACCAACTCGATGCCCGCCACATCATTGTCGAGCACCTGCACATCAATCACCGGCGCTGGCTGCCCATCGTACTCAGGATTGCTGCTGGTGACGATATGGTGGATCGGCGAGATCAAGGTCGGCTCGACGCGATCATCATCCACGGCGGTCACAACGATGGTCTGGAAGGTGCTCCAGTTGCCTGGCGTGAAGGTAAGGCTGCTCAGGTTGACCGTTACCTGATCATCCACCACGGGTGTGACGATGATATTGGCGTTCGGTTGGGCGGTCAAGCGGATGGTGTAGCTGGCCGTCTTGCCCCCTTCCTCAACCTTGAGCTGACCAATCGGGGAATCGAACAAGATGATCTCCACCGAGGGGAAGTCGTTATCGAGAATCAACAAGGGCAGGATCGGCTCCAGCACATCATAGGCCGGATCGCTGCTGGTCACTTGGTGTGGCAACGGCTGCTCGCGGCTGCCATCGATGATATCGTTATCCGGAATGGTGATGCTGAGCTGCTGCGGCACATTCCAGGTGAGGGGGGCGAAGGTGACGGACGAGCCGTGCCCATTGTCCACGGTCACATCCCCTGTGGGTTGGCTGGTCAGCACCACCTGATAGTGCCCGGTGTCGCCTTCAACAATGCTCAGGCTGGTAGGGATGAAGCGGATCCCCACCACATCGTCATCACGGATCAGGACATCCAGCGTACTGAGATCATTATCGAAATTCGGCCCAATTCCGGCAAAGTTGCTGGTGCCATTGTACTTGCCATCCTGGCTGTCCACACTGTGGCGGACAAAGCCGAGGTGATCCCCGCAGGCCTGACCTGTGACCGGACCGGCGAAGGGCGTGGCCAACTGGTCGGCGCAGAAATTGTCGGCTGGCTCATCCACTGCATCATCCACCGGCGTGACACAGATGCGGTTGCTGGTTTGTTGAATGTCCAGCACGTTCCAGTTGCTGCCATCCAGCGTGACCGAAGTCGGTGAAACCTTGACCTGGCTGTCGGGGAAGGCAACCACGGTGACCGGTGCCGCCGGTTGGCTGGAGAGGGTGATCCAGTAACAGGCCTCGGGCCGCGGCGTGCCATCTTCATCCACCACGGCGACCCCGTAAGCCGGAGTCAGGATCACTTGGGATTGGTCATCGTCTTGGATCAGCACGTCGATGCTGGCAGCGTTGAAGTCGAGATCCTGCGGCGTGTTGCTGACGAAGGGCGTAAACGATCCAAAGTTCGGATCTGCGCTGTTGGTGATGGCGAGATCGACGAAGTCCACGTGGTCGCCACAAGCGGCATTCGGCACGACTGAGCCGCCAAAGCGCTCGCTCAAACCGGGCTTGCATTGCTGGGAACCGCTCTCATCGATATCATCATCCACGGCGCGGATGCACAGGATGTTGTCGCGCTGCTCGAGATCGAAGCGATTCCAGTTGGTGCTATTCAGCGTGATGCTATCCTTGTCGAGGGTGACCTGGCCATGGCGCGGGGTAACGCTGATCGTCACCGGTCCGCTCGGTTCGCTGTTGAGCGCCAGCCAGACACAAGCTTGGCTGCCATCGCCAGTGATTGCGCCTTCCTCCACTGAACTATTGCCAAAGAATTCATTGACCAAAACCGCCAGTTGGCTGTTGACGACCGTACAAGTGCTGGGGGTAATGATCACGGTCAGCTGTAATTGGCCATTGACTAATTGACAAGCCCCCGAGGCGCTGACTGGGGCATAACCAGCTGGGCCACTTTCGGTCAGGATGTAGGTGCCGGTGTCCAGCTCGCGCACGCTGTTGTGCGGGATGCCGGTGGGCAGGGGGGCCATCTCCGGACCGCTGACCAGGTTGAAGCGCCAGTCACTAGGTTGTGAGGAGCCATTGGCCACCTGCTTGATGAAGCGGACGTTGCCCGTGTCGCGGTCATTATCCACTTCGCAGATCCCGCCCGCCGGGGTGACGGTGAGGATAATCTGGCCGTTGACCACCTCGCAGACGCCTTCCCCGCGTTTGGCGTGATAATTCAGCGGGCCAAGCTCGGTAACGATGTAGACACCAGTAACCAGGGTGACTTCTTCTTGGTTGCGGATGTTGGTATGCAAAGTGGCGTCGGGTGGGCCGCTGACTAGGTTGAAGGTCCACTCGTTGTCATCGGAGGCACCACCATCCGCATCTTTGACGAATTTGATTGTCGCCATTTGGCGGGTGTTGGTGACCGTACAAGTCCCACCCTGGGGGGTGACAGTCAATTCGATCTGCCCATCGACCAGCGCACAGGCCCCGCTTGCTACAGTCGGCATATAACCTGTCGGACCAGCTTCGGTCACGATGTGGCTGCCAACCGTCAGGGTCACGGTTTCGTTGTGTTGGATAGATGGGTGGTCGTTTCCCGCGTTGAACGTCCAGGCGCTCGGCGCTGCGGATCCAACATCCACAATTTTGATAAAGGTAATCGGCGCTGTGTCGACTTCATGCGCGCCGAGGTCGCAATTTGTCCCCTGAGCCCGTAGAATGCCACGCTGATCCAAGCCGCTGGCTGTAGCCGGGTCGTTGCAGATGGCGTTGTCTCCGGCATCGATGGCCGGGCTGGTCGGGCGCAGCAAATGGGTGGGAATGGGGCTACCATGATTTTGGAGCGGCCCGAGCTGCGGATCGCCACTCAGGTTGCTGGGATCGGTGTTGGTAAGACAACTCAATCCAGCTTCGATCAGTGTGGAGGTGGCGTTGATGTTGCCCCCACTGTTGACACAATCGCTGTCACTGGTGCTGTTGGCGATGATGGTATTGCCCAACGTGGTTGTCCCACCAGCATGATAGAGGCCGCCGCCGCTCGTAGCGGTGTTGTCACTGAGTGTGCTGTTGTAGATGGTCAGGGTGCCAGCATTATAGATACCGCCACCATGATTGCTGGCGGTGTTGCTGCTGATGGTACTGTTGATGATGGTCAGCGAGCCAGTGTTGTGGATAGCACCACCGACCTGAGCGGTATTATCGCTGATGGTGCTGTTGAGGATGGTCAGGGTACCCTGATTGAGGATAGCTCCGCCATCCACACCCGTGTTCACATTGCCTCCGGTTACCCAAATGTTCTGCAGGGTGACCTCGGTGCCGGGGTCAATGCTGAAG
>CAZMRA010000022.1:29701-32672 GCA_964568485.1 uncultured Caldilineaceae bacterium
GCGCACCTCCGCGTTGCCTTCCCGGCTGATGCGGTAGGTGCCGCCTTGAATGCGGAGTGAGATGCCGGACGTGGCGTTGCTGATGGTCGGCGTCGATTCGCTTAGCGGAATGTTGTTCTCCAGGATAATGACATATTCGCTCGCTGTGCTCTCCCCATTAAAACATTCGATGGCAGCTTTCAGATCGTCCTCACTGCTGACTGTCATCTCCATTGCACAGGTGAACTGCGCCAAAGGGGCAGCTTGGACCTGCATTGGTGCGAACAGCAACCAGGCCAGCGAAAGCATGAGCAGGCCATAGAGTTGGTATCGCGAGTTCAAACTTGGTTGAGATATGGGCATGCGCCCTCCTTCTATAAAGAAAGTAAGCCGGAAAAAAACAAATAGGCACATAAGCACAATGGAAACGATTGTGCTCTAATCAATTCAGATAGGGGTGGCGTGGGATGTGCGGCGTTAAACTACGAAGAGTGGACGAATGTCCGACGAGCATGCTACAAAAGTCTTTCCCCTATTAGTATAATCGTCGTATAGTCCTCAATCCTTCGCTGGTAGACGAATTTGGTGCCATTTTGGGCAAGATTGCCATACCTTCCGCCATTTACGATTGAAATTGAGTTGAAGAAAATCTGAACGCGGCGTGATGCGGACGCGGCTTTTGTGGCTTTTGGACGCGCCCGTCCATGGCCACAGTTGCTGTGGTGGCGCCGGCATTTCAGCAAGGGGAAAGTGAATGAGGGAATTGCCAACAGACGGTGGTTTGCCTAAATTGCAGCCACTGTCTGTTGGCGAAGAGGTTTACTTACGAATTAGCGGCAAGAAGAGGCGAGATTGGCCGGTGTTGGGCTGGGGTTTGGGTGTTGGTGTCGGTGTAGGCGTAGGCGTGGGTTGTTGCGGTTGTTCGCTACCAACCACGGTCACCTTCACCGACGTGACGGACAGAGCCGCATAGCGCCCATCGTTGCTCACAATCTGATGGGTAAGCTGCCCATTCCCTGCGTTCTGGCCAGTGATAGTCACGCTCTGCGGGCTGTTCCAATTGTTCGGGGTGAAGTTGAGACAGATGGTCTGAGCGTTACCCCCTGGACAGTTGGCCGTGGTCTGGAAGGAACCCGCGGGCGTGAGCACGATCTGCACCGGGGCGGTGGGCTGACTGGTCAAGACCACGCTATATTTGGCGGACGCGCCAACTTGGACCGTCAACTCTGTAGGCGTGACACTCACCCCGGCTTGGTCGTTGTCTTGGATCAGCACATCGATGCTGGTGGGGTTGGCGTCCAGATCTTGCGACGAGTTGCTGACGAAGGGCGTGGATGCCCCAAAGTTCGGATCGACACTGTTGCTGATGGCAAGATCGACAAAGTCCAGATAATCGCCACAGCCAGCTTGCGATACCACAGAGCCCCCAAAGCGCTCACTCAGGCCATCTTTGCATTGCTGGCTCCCCCGCTCGTCAATCTTGTCATCCACGGCGCGGATGCAGAGGATGTTGTCCGGCTGCGCCAGGTCGAAGCGATTCCAGTTGGCGCTATCCAGCGTGATGCTATTCTTGTCGAGCGTGATCTGCCCATTGCGCGGTGTCAAGCTGATGGTGACGGGACCACTCGGTTTGGCGTTGAGGGCCAGCCAGACACAGGCTTGGCTGCCATCCCCGCTATTGGTGCCTTCGCGTACCCAGGTATGGCCAAAGAACTCATTGACCAAGACTGCCATCTGTTCGTTGACGATGATGCAACTGTTGTCGCCTGGAGCAACGGTCAAGCGCAGTTGGTCATTGACCAATTGACACGCGCCCGACGCGCTCACTGTCGTATAGTTGGCCGGGCCTTTTTCGGTCAAGACATAGGTGCCAGTATGGAGTGTGTGCACCCCGTTGTGCGGAATGTTGGTGGGTAAGGAGGCACCGTCCGGTCCGCTGATCAGGTCGAAGGTCCACTCGTTTGCACTGGCTGACCCGCTATTCACCTGCTTGATGAAGGTGACTTGTCCGGTCTCACGGGTATTGGTGATGGTACAGACGCCCCCGTTGAGGGTCACCGTCAAGCGGATTTGGCCGTTCTGCAGCGCACATGCTCCACTCGCTCCGCTGACGATATAGCCTTCTGGGCCAGATTCGTTGACGATATGCTGGCCCACAGGCACAGCTACAACTTGGTTATGGGCAATGGGCGTGGGATCGTCCGCTACGGTGAAGGTCCAATCGCTGGGTTGGGCAACGCCGCCGTTCACCTGCTTGACAAAGGTGATCGACCCAGTGTTGGCTTCGTAAGCCCCGATGTCGCAATGTTGCACCTGGGGCCGGGCAATTCCCCGCTGATCCAGGTTGTTGACCGTGTTCGGATCGGCGCAGGTGGCGTCGTCACCGGCATCGATGGCTGGGCTGTCTGGCGCGAGGGCATGGGTGAAAGTGGGTCCGCCATTATCCTGCAGTGGACCGAGCTTGGGATTGCCAGTGCGGGTTTCGCTATTGGTGCCGTTGACACAAATTAGGCTATCGGCGATCAGCGAGTAGCTCGCGTTGATAATCCCCGCGCTGTTGGTGCAATCACTGTTGGTGCTGTTGGCGATGATGGTATTTCTTAGGGTGACATTGCCGAGGCCTGTCGCGTTATAGAGTCCACCACCGCTCAGACCCGCATAATTGAGATTGATGGTGCTGTTGGTCACGATGAGGAATGCCCTGTTATAGATACCCCCGCCCGAGCCGCTAAGATTATTCGCATTATTGTGGCTGATAGTGCTGTTGGTGATATAGAGGGGGCCGGTGTTATAGATGCCACCGCCGAAGACCTCCGTGAGCCCCTGAATCGTGTTGTTGTTGATAGTGCTATCGCTGATGGTCAGGGTGCCCTGGTTATAGATGCCGCCCCCCCAAGCCTTTATAGGACTCTCAATCGTAATGGCATTGTGGCTGATGGTAGTCCGCTGGATCGTCAAGGTGCCCTCATTATAGATGCCGCCGCCTTTTGGG
>CAZMRA010000023.1:0-32068 GCA_964568485.1 uncultured Caldilineaceae bacterium
CACGCAGCATAAAGTGGGCGACCCAGCCTTGATCTTCCGTCCCAAATTGATGGGGACCATAGATGCAGCTCATACGGAAAGTCACCGTGCGCAGTCCGAAAATGCGCGCGTAATCCTGCACATATTGGTCCGCTGTTCCTTTCGAACAGCCATAGGGGCTATAAAAATCCAGCGGGCACGCTTCGGAGACGCCATTGCGCCAGGGTGTCGTCTGCTCGGGTTCGTAACGACTTTGGCGCATGGTGAGGGGGATGTCGCTTAAGGCTCCGTAGACCTTGTTCGTGGAAGTAAAGATCAGAGGAATCTCTGGGTTCTCATGGCGAATGGCCTCTAGCAGGTTGAGTGTCCCCTGTGCATTGGCAGCAAAATCGTATTGTGGATCGAGCAAACTGGAGGTCACGGCGACTTGCGCTGCAAAATGAAAAACCCCCACCGCATCACGGACAGCCATTTTGAGGCACTGCCTATCACCGATATCGGCAACCTGGACCAACAGCTTGCCCGGGAGACCGCGTAGCCAAGCCAGATTTTTTTCCACGCCGGCGCGCACCAAATTATCAAAGACCATGACGGTGTGCCCTTGGGCTAGATAATGGGCTGCTAGGTTTGTGCCAACAAACCCTGCCCCACCTGTGATTAAAATGTGGCTCATACGGTTAGCCCTCTCATACTCAACTCCCGGTTTGCCGAATCTACATGGTCCAGAGCGACTTGATCGCGTAGCCAGGCGGCATAGTGAGTCAATCCTTCATCCAAAGAGACGCTTGGCGTATACCCCAATAGTTGGCGTGCGCGGCTAATATCTGCAAAGCAGTGACGAATATCACCAACTCGGTATTTGCCGGTAATTTGCGGCTGAATGTGGGGCTTGGCAAGCGTTTCTGCAAGGCGTTCGGCAATTTCGCGGACGGTATAGCAATGGCCGCTCCCGATGTTGAAAATCGAGCCAGCCACCCCCGGCGTTTGGATGGCCAAACGACAGGCCTGCACCACATCCAGCACATTGACGAAATCGCGGCGCTGTCCACCGTCTTCGTAGATGAGGGGCGGGTGATTGTTGAGTAAGCGGGTGGCAAAGATGGCCAACACCCCTGTGTAGGGATTTGCTAGTGCCTGCCGGGTTCCGTAGACGTTAAAGAAACGCAAAGCCACCGTGGGAATGTCATAGGCCCGCCCTACGATCAGGCAGAGGCGTTCTTGGTCATATTTGGAAAGCGCATAGACCGAAGCTAGATCCGGTTGTTTGGTTTCTGGCGTGGGTAGCGGCGTGAGCGGCTGACCATCTTGGTCGTAAAGCTCCCACTTTCCCGCCTTGAGTTGATCCACGCTGCGCTCGACGCCAGCATAGAGCGTGCCATCCCGACGTTGGTAGAGACCCTCGCCATAGATGCTCATGCTAGAGGCAACAACCAATCGCTGAATTGGACGTTTGGTCAACTCTTCGAGAAGGACTGCCGTACCGCGGTTATTGGCGTCGGTGTATTGCGCAATCTCATACATGCTCTGCCCGACACCGACACGCGCCGCAAAATGAAACACAATATCAACACCCCGACAGGCGTGCCGAACAACAGCCGGGTCGCCAATATCGCCTTTAATGAGGGTAACATTGGGATTGAGATAGTTGGGCCGCTGACAGTCGTCTCCGTGTACCTGAGGCAAAAGGTTGTCGAGGACGCGAACGTTGTACCCGTGCATGAGTAATTCGTCGGCCAGATGTGACCCGATAAACCCAGCACCTCCACTGATCAGAACTTCTGTGCTCATGGCTCGCTCACCTACTCAAGATAAATTGGGAAGTATAGGCTAAAGCCTAGCAGGCGCAGGAGCAGTATGCTATATACCTCGATAGTAGAAGAGGATACGATCATGTATAAGAAGATCTAGCAGCCCCATTGGCACGTTAAGGGGATTCACGCAGCAATTCTTGAAAGCGATAGTAGGCTGGTTTCTTTTCACCCCCTTCAGTCACGAGGCCAAGGTGATACTCATTTTCATCAACATGAAATCCTTCAATCGCGTCGCGGTTAGCGGCCAGATCGATTGCCGAGTACCAGTAGATCCGGTCAACTGGCGCTGTAACAACCTCTTCTAACATCTTCACTTGTAGTTGATGGCGGCCTGGTTGTTCGGTGTGCATGTCCCAAGTGGCTAAGCCTGTTTCGGTAATCCAAATCGGGCGGCCCGCGGCGGCTGGCGTGATATAGTCGATCTGGCCAGCCCACCCTCGCCAGTGCTGATACCATTCCCAATTGGGCGCATCATTCCACCACATCTCCGGGAAGCCATGGATAGCTACCACATCAATGTAGGGCATAACATTGTAGGTGTGCATCAGGTTGAGCCAATGATGATCGATGGGCATCATACCGCCGAGCACTGTTACCTTGCGGCGGATGCGGGCCCAGTAGGCTGCGGTGCCCACCATTTCGCCAAACTTTTTCCAGGCGGGATCGTAGGTAACAAAGTTCCATTTCCAGCGGTTATTCGGCTCATTCCACAACTCCAATGCGTCAAATTGATCACCATACAGGGTAATCACTTGGTCAATAAAATCGGCATAGTCGCGTAGGCGCCGCGGTGGACTAGTACAACTGCCATCCTCTGAATGAGAAGGGGGCACATGCCACACTGAAAGGAGAATCTGAAAGCCGGCATCGTGTAGCATTTGCATCTGCCAGTCATACCAAGCCTTGCCAGCCGGGCGGAGAAAATCCGCCCAAGAGATGCCAGTCCGTAGATGTTTGACGCCGAGATCATGGAGGATATCAATGGCCTTTAGCACATCCGTATGGGCTTCATAATGAAACCATTGACAGATACCCAATTTTTCGCGCAAAGCAGATATGTTTCCATTGGGTAGAGTTGTAGATGGTTGTTCTATATTCATGAGTTCAGGACGAATAGGAATTTAGCTATACTCTATTAGGTTGATTAACAGGTTGTAAGCAAATGAAATGGCCTTGCTGGCCACGTGCAAGCTATGCTCGTGCGGCCCTTTGAATCGCTCGCGACAACAACACGTTCAGGTTGGTGAGGAAAACCTTCTACCGATGGGCGTTGCTGCCACGGGCGATAATGGCAACTCAAGGAGATGACTGGATGGGGCATGAGAACTACAACATGCACAGAGTCGGGTAAAGGAATGAAAGCAGCTGAGGGCTTTCCCCTTGGCCAGCAGCCAGTTAGGTGGTGATGGCTTGAGGATTTCCCTCAGCTGCAATGCTGTCAACTTGGTCTGCTTCTTCGCCAACGCCGCTGGAAGCATTCGATTGGTTCAAGCATCGGACTGCACTTGGCCATAAGTGGCCGCCAGCTGTTGCTGGATCAGCTCATTCATCTGCGCAGCAATGCTGTCCCACGTATATCGGGTTAACAAGAGGGTCTCTGCCTCACGGCGCCGCGCGGTGGCGGCGTTCGATTCGGCAAGGGCGAATTCCACTTGCTCTACAAACTCGGTCGGCATCGTGCCAATCCGCACAAAATCTCCATACAACTCGATGATATCGGGAATCGGGGTAGAAACCACCGGCTTATGGGCCGCCAGATACTCCAGGGTTTTGGTGGGGCTCAGATGTCGCGTCGATTCGTTCATGGCAAAGGGCACCAAGGCCACATCAAAGTAAGCGAGATAGGCAGGCAATTCCTGGTAGTTTTTCATGCCCAAATAGTGCAGATTGGGCGCCTGCGGTAACTCGTTGGGATCAATCTTGATGATCGGCCCGACCAAGACAATGTTCCATTCGGGATGAGCGGCAGCCAACGTGGCCAGCAGTGTTTGATCCATGCGCTCGTCGATCACGCCGAAATAGCCCAAGACCGGAGCACTCAGCGTTGCCATGTCTGCAGGGCGCGGGAGGTGTTGATTGTCGGCTTGCGCAAAATGCTCAATCTCTACGCCACTGGGGAAGAGGTGGATCGACTGCAACGTAGCGAGCCTAGCCCGGTAAAGACTGAGCCCTCCGGTAAAGACCAGATCAGCCATTGACAACAAGGCTTGCTCCTGCAACTTGAGCGCCGCCGGGGCCCCCTTGAACGCCGCCAATTCATCCATCACATCATAGATCAGCAACGAGGGCAACAGGGCATCCACAAAGGGCTGGGCCATGGGCGTATAGAGCCAGAGCAACGGATGGACAATGCCTTCTTGCTGGCAATAGTCACTGAGCAGCTCTTCGTAAACCGCTTGTGTGCGCGGGTCGTTATGGCCAATCCACTCGCCTTCGGCCGCGGGCCAATGCAGGCAGATAACCGTCACCTCTTGCAGGGTGCGGCCAGGATATACGCGCAATTCGGGCTGTGTGATCGATGGATCGGCCATGGGCTCCTCTACATAGATCACGCGGTAATGTTGCGCCATGCGTGCCAACAGATGTTGTGGGCGCTGCCACACAAAACCCCAGCGCAAATGGCTAACACAGACCAAATGTTGCATCATTGCCTCCTCATGGTGGTCGAATTGCGATCTTGTCTGTTATTGTCCACTAATCATCCCCTTCCGCATAGACTAGGGAAGAGTTGCTGTGCGTTGTCCCACGATAGGCAGAGGAATGCTCATTGGGCACCAATTGACGATGTTGCAATTCGCCGTGCTCGGCTCGCAAAGGTTCCTCGACTGCTTGCAAATTGCGGAAGCTGGAGCCGGCATAAAACCCGTCGCGGATCGAGTCGGCGATGCCTTGGAAGATCCAGCGCCCATAACGGCCTACCTGGTAGATACCGGCATCTTCCAAGGCGCGGATCGCCTGTTGCTTCCAGCGAGAATTGGGGAGGGCCCAGGTGTAGGCCACTTCAATCCAGGTGGGATCGACCACTTCGGCGGCGCGAATGTAGCCCCAATCTTGCAGCTCTTGGACGACCGCTGCGCTGTAGCGTTCGATCTCGCTGGCGCTCGGCTTCTGGCCACCGACAAAGGCCCGCTCCACATAGATGCTGACACACTCATTGCCCGCCCGGGCCGAGCTTGGCACAAAGGCCCGATCGACATTGCTGTAAAAGCCCACCCGATGAAAGCCCGATTTAGCATCCGGGTTGTAGAGCCAGTGATCATCGGGACACTTGGGTCCGCGCTGCGCCCCAATATTGAGCACCAAGACTGAGGTGTAGGGATCGGGCTCGCTATCAACCTGCACATTGGTCATGCTCAGCATCTTGTTCAGCGGCAGGGTCGAGAGCAGCGTGGTATAGGGCAGCACTCGCCCATCGGCAAAGTGGATCTCTCGCTCTTCGGTGTTGATCGCGGCGACCTGGCGGCCATAGCGAATGTCGCAGAGGCTGGCCATGCGTTGGGCCAACGTGTTCAGCCCTTCCCGCGGGTAGATAAACTCCACATTGTAGCCAGCCGCCGGGACTTCGCCAATGGCTCCTTGGATCACCTGCGCAAGGCTGACGGGCGATTTGTAGGCATCTTGCGGGGCAATCTGCTTATACAGCCCAGCTGTGTACAGCTCGTGAAAGGGATAGAAAAAGAGGTTGCACAGGGTCTGGCCAAAATAGACGCTCATCCATTCCTGCATGGTGCGAAAGGACGACGGCTGCTGATTGGCCAATTCACTGAGCACCTGGCTGACCGTTGCCTGATCCAAAAAGCGGAGATGATTCTGCAGTGGATAAGGCACGTACCGTTCCAGTTCATGAAAATAGACCGACGACTTGCGCTTGTACGAGCGCACCGGGGTCACCGTGCGGATAAAGTGCAAGATGGTGGGATCACCGCCAAAGATCCAGTGACCGCCCCCAATTTCAAACCGATAGACTTCGTCGTCGACAGGCGCTTGGGCTAACCGCTGCTGGCTGCCTGGCCGCATGTAATAGGAGGAGCAGATCCCGCCCGGTTCCACGGCCGCTTCCAAAACTGGTAAGCCTGAACTGAGACCAGCCGCCAACCCTGTCACCCCACCACCCAAAATGTAGCTTTGCATTGCATCCTCCAAGGTAAGAAAAGAAAAAAAGAAGTGCTAAGGACTTGACCGCTGAGTTGACCTCAGATGTTCGGTGATTACCTGCTCAAACAGATCTTCCCACTGCCGCACCACCACTTGCGCACTAAATACCTGCTCCACTTTGGCCCGCAGATTGCTGCCGAGTTGCTCGCGCAATGCTGGGTTCTCAATACACTGGCTAATCGCGGCGGCGACCGCTGCGGGCGAGTGGTAGGGTACAAAGAGGCCATTCTCGCCGTGGGTGATTTGCTCCAACACGCCATTATCAGCGGTGGCGATCACGGGCAGTCGTGCGGCACCGGCTTCACTGATCACATGGGGCATACCTTCCCCACGCGATAGCCAGACAAACATATCCAACCCGGCGAGCAAGCGGGGCACATCAGCTCGATCCCCCAGAAAGCACAGCGCTTCTTGCAGCCCTAGTTGCTGCGCTAGGTCCTGTAAGGCGTTGGCATATTCGGGCATAAAGGCATCCGCCCCACCGATGATGAAAAAGCGGCTTTGTGGATAGCGCTTGATCACCAGTGCCGCCGCCTGGATGAAATCTTCCACGCACTTTTTGCGATCCAGCCGCCCGACCCAGCCCACCACCGGCGTTTGCTCGTCGACCTGCCACTCCGCACGGACCGCCGCACGCGCTGCGCTATCAAACTCGCTCAGGTCGACCATCGACGGGATCTCGAGGACGTGCTCCCCGCGGGTGAGCATGCGCAAGCGAGCGGCCTCGCAGATGGTATGGCACACCCCCACATAACGCGTGGTGAAATGTTTCGGACCATACAAAGCCTCGCTCACCAACCCGCCATGTTCGATCAGCGGCGGTCGGCTGGCCATGCGCTCGAGCGCGGGGTAGACATCGGGCACGGCTTGACAAGCGACCACCAGATCGTAATGGGCCATCTTCTCGGCCAGGTAGCTGATAGTATCCTCAAATGAGAGTTCATAGGGGCGCTTATCCACTTGAACGCCAAGAGCCGCCAGTTGCTCATGGGTTTGTTCGGGCATGTTTGGTTTGCGAAAACATGCCACCACCTCGAGCTGGTAGCGCTTTGGATCGAGATGGCGCGCCAGCAAGCGGACTTCTGTCTCTTCGCCACCCACAACCAACCAGGCAAAGACAAAGAGGATGCGGTAGGGGCGTTTGCGGCTCAGCGGCAGTTCGCGAAGCGGACTGGCGGGCTGGTCAAGCTGGATGGTCATATGCCCTCGTTCACGAATTTCTGGGGGAATTCCTCAAGCCGGGGCTGCATGAGCACGGTCAGCGGAGCAGGACAATGTTCTTCCCACTTGATCACTGCCTGGATCACTTCGGGGTGATAGGTGGCCGCCAACTGGGCGAAAAAGCTCGGCGCCTCTTGGGCCGCCACAACATCGGTGATCAGGTGCGCCTGGATGAGTGGCCCGTAATGGTGGAGCAGGTGTAAGGTTTCGTGGGCCAAGCGCTGGCGATGCCAGATCCGCTCGCTGCCTAGGGGCAAGTTGTTGATCTGTGCACAGCGGATCATCAATCCGTTGTGATGAAATTCCTCGCCGAGGCGCAGGTTGGGCGCACCGCCTTGGTAAAAGGCGAGATCGATCACCGTTCCCTGGGGCCGCAAGCAGCGCAAAGCTTCGCTCAAACTCTCTGGGTCTGCCTTGCACTGAAACACTAGATCCGCGCCTCGGTCGGCCGGGCCATAATGCCAGCGCTCTTTGCAGAACTGCCAAAGGGATTGTTCCGCTTCGCTGACGGTGGTCAGTCCCAGGGCGGCCGCGCAATCTAGCCGTGCCGTCGCTACATTGCTGATGACCACATCGGCGGCACCATGGAATTTGGCAAAGAGCGCGGTCAAAATGCCGACGACGCCCGCGCCAATCACCACAACATTGCGCCCACGCACGCCATCGCCCAAACTTTGAATGTTCGGACCGCAAGCCTGGGCCGCGGCATGTAACAAGCCATTCGCACAGATCGGGCCCATCTGCGCCACATAGATGCCCAGAATGGGATCCAGCCCGGGCGGGAGGCGCACGAAAAAGTCATGATTGGCGTCTAGAGTGTGACCGCTCTTGTGTCCATAAACCGCCGCCACGATCTCGCCAGGGGCAACGACCGGGCTGCAACTTTCGGTTACGACGCCGACTTCCATATAGCCCAGAAATGGAATGGGATAGTGCGTGCTCACCTCACCTGGCCGAAAAACTCCCTGTTCCGCATCCCACGTAGCGTTGAGATAGGGATTCGTGCCGTGAAAGAGGGTCAATTCGGTCCCGGATGAAAAGCCACTATAGAGGGTGTCCACTCGAAATTGCCCTGGTTGCGGCGGCGCCTCTTCGTATTGGAAGTAATAGGCCTGTCCAGGCTTTTCAACGCCTAGGGAAAAAATGGTTCGTGTTTCAGACATGGATGACCTCTTGGGAAATAGGAATCTCTTGCCCGCTCAGCATCGATTGCGTGGCCGCAGTGGTCAGTTGATGGGTCTTGAGCGCGGTGGCGTAGGTGGCTCGAATGCGGTTCGGCTTGCCTTGCACGGCATCAATAAAGGCCCGATCTTCACGCACAAAAGGATCGCCCTCGGCGCGGCGCACTGGCCGTCCCTGCCCGATGTCGATCATCAGCTCGTGCTCCGAAAGCTCAATGACCATCCCCTCGCAAAATAGATGCAATCCAATGCGGTGGGGCCAGTTCAACAAGCAAGTAGATGCCAAATTGGCGAGGGCGCCACTGGTAAAGCGCAAGGTGGCGACGGAAACATCATGGATGTTGGCCTCTGGCCAGTTGGGGCGTTCAGTTTGCGCGCCCAGGGCATAGACAAGCGACACTTCGCCCATCAAGACACGCGCCAAGTCGAAGATGTGAGTTGTCTGCTCGATCATCTGCCCGCCCGATTGCTCTTGGCGGATCCACCAACTGGGCGGGGGCGTAAAGTCGAGCCAGTAGCCCAAGCCGAGCCGTGCCGGATTGCGCTGCAGTCGCTCTTGGGCTTCTTCGGTGGTGTCGAGATAGCGCCAATGGTAGCCCACAGCGGTGATCAGATCCTGCTCGGCTACCCGCGCCGCGATCGCCGCCGCGGTCTCCCAAGTCGTGGCCAGGGGCTTTTCAACAAAAAAGGGCAGTTGATGGTCGATGACAGCTTGCTCCAGTTCGCCATGAGCAAATGGCGGCACGCAGATATAGATCGCATCTAGCGTTTCTTGTTCGAGCATATCCTGATAGTGCGCGTAGGCGCGACCGCCACTACGCTCGGCCAAAGCCCCAGCTCGCTCTACCATCGGATCGGCCAAGGCAACGATCGTGACATCCTCGAAATTGAGGAGATCTGCAAAGTGACGCGAGGCAATCCCGCCAGCGCCGATAAATCCCACCCGTACTTGTTCCGTCATCGTTGGTATTCCTTAGTTGGCTGCTGTTGCAAGCGGGCGTAAAGGGCAGCGGTATCGTGGCCCATGCGCTCGGCACTAAATTGTTGCTGATAGCGTTGAAAGCCGGCCTGGCTCCATGCGGCTGTCGCCTCTGGCCGCTCCAGCGCCCAACAGATAGCTTCCGCTAGCGCGTGGCTATCTTCGGGCGGAACGAGCCGCCCCGACACCCCATCTTCGATCGCTTCGGTGGTGCCACAAACATTCGTGGCGACAACAGGGACACGTAGCGCCAGGGCTTCCAATACCACCAGCGGCAACCCCTCGAACAACGAGGGCAAGACAAAGAGATCGGAAGCTGCCAACAGGCGCCCCACGTCGTGGCGCCAGCCGGCAAAGACCACCTGGTCGGGGGCGAGGCCCAACGTTGTGCGTTGCTCGGCCAACTCTTGGCTTAAGGGACCATCCCCCACCCACAAAAAATGGGCATTGGGCTCACGCTGGATGATGTTGGGAATCGACTCCAACAAATAGCGATGGCCTTTCTGCGGGGTCATCCGCGCTGCGGTTAGGATCACCTTGGCTTGGAGTGGCCAAGCAAATTCGGCGCGCACATCGGCCTGATTGCCATTCACCTGGGGCATGGCCACGCCATTCGGGATTACACAGATCTTGGTTGCGGGCACATCCGCCGCTCGATAACTCTGATAGGCCTCTTCGGAGACGCAGATCAATTGATCGACCAGTGTGAGCTGGCGGCGATAGGCCGCTATCTGTTCGGGATCGGTTAGCAGGTAGGGCAAGTGCTCGGTGCGGATAATGTGCGGGATGTTGATGGCGTGAGCCGTATACACCCCTTCGTGCCCTTCCCACCCGATCCCCGCGTGGCAATGGAAAATCTGTACATTCAGTGCCCGCAACTGCTTTTCCAACAGGGCATAGGCTTGCGGATTGTCGGGAATCTCGAGGGCAAAGGGAATGCAGCCCAATTGCGCCGCCCGTTCCAATACACTTTGGCCGCGTGGCGAGGGTGGGCAGACAAAGAGAATGCGATAGTGATTGACCAGTGTGCTGGCGAGGGTCAACATATGCTCGCCCAGGCCCGAAGGTTCTAAGCTATCGGTGAAGAGACAGAGTGTTGGGCGGGTGGCATCGGCGGATCGGCCAGCTTCCGGCAATGATGCCAACACCGTTTGAAACGCTTGCTGCTGGCGCTGAATGGCATCCGCCAGTGGTTGATAGATCATTCGCTCCCCCTGTTCGTTGGCATATCCCCAAAGCCCACATTGACAGTGTCGCTCATCCTCCCAGCCTGGGTGATCCAAAATGGGATAGAGGCAGATCCCTTGTAAATCGACGCCGGCTTGGAGGGCTGTGCGCGCTTCATCACAAATGTACTCAAACCAAGGTTGCCGTTCGTCACCTTCTGCTCCCGTCTCCGCAATGAAGATTGGGCGCTGATAGCGATCTGCAACTTCCTGCAGGATCTCGTGAAAAGGACGATAGCGCTCATCCGCCCGCGATAAGTGAGGGCCGTTGTAGATCCATTGATTATGGGGATAGTAGTTCACTCCGATCACGTCCAGATATTTCTCGTGGCCCCCCAGCCCCGGCCACAGCCGTCCCGTCAAGAGATCCCACGCTTGATACTGCGCCAGCCGAAAATTTTCGGCTTCCTCTCGTTCTGCTGGGTGCTGCTCAGCGGCGACGACGTGGATCACGGGGTCAATGCTCAAGATGCGCGCTTGCGGTGCGATCTCCCAAATGGCGTCGATGGCTTCAATGGCCGCCCGCGTTAACTGCGCCTTGAGTTCGAACCCCCGATGCCGAGCAAATGGATAAAACACGGCGCTCTCGCCTGCCGCCCAGGAAAAATACGAAGTCTCATTCAGCGGGGCGAGCCAAGGGGCTTGAATGCCTGCATCTACCAGAAAGTGGGTGAAGGCGATGGCCAAGCGTCGAAAGCGGGCGACAAAGGCCGCGCTGAAGATGTTCAAGTCGTCAGGCCAACCATAATGGAAAAGATCCCACAGCAGCTGCATTCCTGTCGCCTCCGCTGCCTGCACGATGGGCATAACCGAGCGAAAATCATAGGCGAACGGCCGTGGCTCAATCTGGTCCCAACAAATCCCTGTGCGCGCTGTAGTCATGCCACAATTTACCAGCCGTTGAAAATCGCTCTGGATATACTCTCGATGCTGGGAAGCAGCTAACATATCTAATCGTTTTCCTGAGCGCTGCCGATGCGAAGAGCACTCAAAGCCGGCCAATAAGAAACTTTGGAACACGAAAAACCTCAATAAAATCAATCACCCTCTATGTGAGAGTTGCCTTTTCAGATCGAGGCCACTAGACTGGTTTAGGGAAAATGCTGTAACCTGCTCGTCAATGCTTGTTGAGCAATCCCACTGCAGAATAGGAGTCGTGGGGTATATGACAATGCGCGATCAGCACTGTCGATGTGAATATAGGCGCGAAGCGTTATCATGACAATGTACCCGGATACAACCTACAGATTGGGGCTGATATACTGAAGATTGAAGGGTTTTATTCAGGGAGAGATGTGTCGAGGCTAGGCATAGTCTAGAGACGCCTGTCTGCTGAAGGCCAACAAAAAGACCCGCCTGATGGCGGGCCTGAGGCTAGGGACTGAGTACTCAGTCCCTAGAAGCAAAATCAACGGGCCTAAACTGGGAAATTGTCCCTCTTCGTTCAATTGGGGAAGACGATTTACGCCTAGTGATACTGGCTTACTTCTGTCCCATCCGGTGCGATTAACACAGCCGGGTCATACTCGCTGTTGTTCCAAATATTTGAACCGAAGCCACAATTGAAGCCTCCTTGTCCGGCATCTTCTGCCATCGCCCAGATACGTAGGCGGGCCCCGGGCTCAATCACCCCACCTAAGGGGCAATTCTGACTGCCTCGCACGCTGAGCAAGTTCCAGCCTGCTAGATTGACAGCCGTCGTTCCCTGGTTGACGATGTCGGCATACTCCGCCCGCTTGTCCAAGGCCACAATGCGCAAGGCAATACTAGGGGCAGCTGGTGCTTCCGCTGGCGGCTGCGGTGCTGGCGTCGCAGTCGGTGCCGGTGGCTGCGCATTCCCGGACGGCTGCTGATTAGCCGGACTCGCGCCTTGCTCCGTTGCCCATAATCCGACACCGGCAGCGACGGCTACTTGTTGCGCTGCGCGGATCTCGCTCTCCTTCGCCACATCTGGTGGGAAGGTTGCTAATTGCGCAAAGCCTTGGCGTACTAACTCGACATTGACAAAGGTGCCATCGGCCAGATAAATATAGCGCAACAAGCGTCCGTAGCGATCGGTTTCGTTGACATCCTTAACGAGATAGACTGTCTTGCCCTCTACTAGCTTGCGATTGGCTTCGGTTGCTTCTTTGTATAACGGCTGATCCACTTCGGGCGTGTTGATCAAAATATAGCGGACCCGATAAGTTTCGCCATTAATCACCACGTCGATCGTATCTCCATCCACGATCTTGGTCACTTGGGCGGCTACACTATCAGCCGGGGGTGCGCCTGCCTCCACGGGTTGATTCGGGCTTACCAAAAATGCAGCAATCCACTTGCCATCGGCTAATTCATACCAATCTCCAGCTGCATTGGTGCCAACAATGACCAGCTGATCACCCTGACGCGCACCTCCAGTGATGGCGAAATTTGTGCCTGGGCCACTGCGGAGATTGGATCCGCGCAGCACAGTGGCTGAGATAGTTGCCTCTGCACTTTGGGCAAAGGTGGTTGTAAAGTTGGTTGCACAGAGGATTAAAGCCAATAGTAAGATGTTTCGTGGCCAAGCGCGAAGAGACATTTGATGGGGGCTCCTATCTTTACAAAATAATAAGGAAAGTAGTGTTATATTCTTTATCGGAAATTTAGGCTGAATCCTTCGAAAAATCTAGATTTATGAAGATTTTGGGGAAAGTTGTAGTCCACAGGAGAACAACAGCGGCGTTAGCATGTTTAGCGATAAAGAAAAAGGTCTCTCCACCGAGAGACCTTTTCGCGAGATTGCTTGGAGCGGAGAGGGAGGGATTTGAACCCTCGAGGGAGTTTACCCCTACTCGTTTTCGAGACGAGCGCACTCGGCCGGACTATGCGACCTCTCCAAATCACTTTTTAGGGCCTATTCTAAACTGATTGTGTTGTCTCATCGAGCTTTATCACTCGAATTGAACGTAGTAGTTCAGAACAGAGCTGTAGTCTAGCATAGCAGCGCAGGTTTGGCAATTTTGCCTACCACAGACGACAGACGGAATTGCTTGTACCGCCTGTCGTCAACCCATTATCCATCAGCTTCACCCACTTGCTGCTTAAGCCAAGCCAGGATAAAGGGATCGATGTCGCCATCCAACACCGCACCAGTGTTGCCGGTCTCCACATCGGTGCGGAGATCCTTGACCAGCTGGTAGGGGTGAAGTACATAATTGCGGATCTGGCTGCCAAAGTTGGCATCTACATTGATGCCCTTGATGCGGGCCTTCTCTTCGTTGAGTCGCTCTTGTTCGATTTCGTAGAGCTTCCCGCGCAATACGTTCATCGCCATTGCCCGGTTTTGCACTTGGCTACGCTCATTTTGCGAGGTAACGACGATCCCCGTGGGCAAGTGACGGATGCGGACGGCTGTTTGGTTTTTCTGGACGTTCTGGCCCCCAGCACCGCTACTCAAGAAGACTTCGATTTCGATTTCATTGGGGTCAATCTCAATGTCGATATCTTCTTCAAGTACCGGCATCACTTCCACTTTGGCAAAGCTCGTATGTCGTCGATTATTGGCATCAAAAGGGCTGAGCCGCACAAGCCGATGGGTCCCTTTTTCGGCTTTCAAGTAGCCATAAGCAAAATCACCATTGACCTCGACGGTAACACTTTTGATGCCCGCCTCTTCGCCTTCGGTCAGGTCGGTGATCGAGGTTTTATAGCCTTTGCGTTCGGCCCAGCGCAGATACATGCGCAACAGCATCTCGGCCCAATCTTGAGATTCAGTGCCGCCCGCGCCAGCATGAATACTCAGATACGCAGCATTTTTGTCATGGGGCCCACTGAGTGCAATCGCAAACTCATTGTCAGCAAATGCTTGGGCCAGGGCAGTGGTCTCCTCGGCAATTTCTGCCAGGAGAGCCGAGTCATCCTCGGCCAGGGCAATTAATTCCCGGGCATCATTCGCTCGTTGGTAGAGTCCATCCCAAAGCTCCACTTCCGCCCGCAAATTGTTGATGTCCTGCATCTTTTGCTGGGCTGCTTGGGGATCGTCCCAAAAGTTGGGCGAGGTCGATTCTGCGTCTAACTCAGCCAGCCGTTCTGCTTTTGCTGGTAAGTCAAAGACGCCTCCGAATCGAATCGATGTTGTTGACGAGATCGGTCAGTTTGGTCTCTAATTCACTCATAACCAACTCCTGTTGAATGATGCACTTGCTAGCAGTGCTTGGCTGAAATTTCGCTCCAAAAGGGGCATAGTAAAAAATAGCTTAGTCGCCGACTAACCCATCGACAAAGGCGACTGGATCAAAGGGGGCAATATCGTCGATCTTTTCCCCAGTGGTGGTAAACCGCACGGGCACCCCTAATTCGCGCTTGACATTGAGGACTGCACCTCCTTTGCTCGTGCCGTCGAGCTTAGTCAGGATGATGCCTGTTACGCCCGCACTTTCGCGGAAAGCTTTCGCCTGGATGATCGCATTCTGGCCGGTGGATGCATCCACCACCAGCAACACTTCGTGAGGCGCTCGGTGGACCTGTTTGCCCGCCACCCCTTTGATCTTTTCCAGTTCTTTCATCAAGTTAAACTTGGTCTGCAAGCGGCCCGCTGTATCGACAATCAGCAGGTCGGCTTTGCGGCTCTCTTGGCTTGCTCGGATCGCATCGAAGATCACTGCGCCGGGATCAGCGCCGGGTTCATGAGCGATCACTTCGACGCCGGCCCGTTCGCCCCATACTTTGATCTGGTCGATCGCTGCGGCGCGGAAGGTATCTGCCGCAGCCAAAACAACTCGTCGCCCCCGCCGGCGATACCAAGCGGCGAGTTTGCCAATGCTGGTGGTCTTCCCCGCGCCATTGACGCCTACTACCAAGACAACGGTTAAGAGCCGAGGTTGATCAACTTCAAAAGGTTTGTCGACCTGTAAGAGCTTAACCATCTCTTGCTTTAAGATGAGATAAGCATCGGCAGTGCTTTTGACCCGCTCTTCTTCAACCCGTTGACGCGTGCGCTCGACCAATTCGGTGGTGGTGGCAATGCCCACATCCCCCATCAACAAGGTCTCTTCCAGCTCTTCCCACAGCTCTGGGGTAATCTCATTCTCTTGAAAAAGCGAGCCGAGCCGGCCAAAGATCCCACTCCGGGTCTTTTGGAGACTCTGTTCTAACTTAACTTCGTCTTGGGTTTTTTCTTCTTGTTTACCAAATAATCGTCGAAACAATGAACGGACTCCTTCGCCATTGCGAAATTGTGTTCAAGTGTGCGTGTAAGTTCTAGCAGTTTGGCTCAGCGCCAGAAACGTCCTACTAAATTGAGGATCAAGGTCAATACCAAGCTGAGTACAATCATGGTGCCTAGGGGAGCATAGAGCCGAAAGTTTTCCCGCTCAATGGCAATGTCACCAGGCAGTTGCCCCAGGCCCGGAATGCGACCGGCCACACTCAAGACCAACCCGACAACAAAGAGCAGTCCTCCAATCAGCATCAAAGTGCGGCCCATTTCGATGAACATGGTCTCTTATCCTCGTTGTCCTACGCTAGACCCAAACCATTGTAACGCAATCTGTCAACCGCTAACAAAACGTTGTAAATGTTGGTGGAGGGTCTGTGCCGACTGGACACCGACCATCTGATCAACCACCTTGCCTCGCTGGAAGATGTACAGTGCCGGAATGCCGCGGATCTGATAGCGCTGGGCGATCTGCGGTACTTCATCCACATTGAGTTTGCCAACGACCGCCCGCCCTTGGAATTGCCGCGCTACCTGCTCGACCGCGGGCGCGACCATCCGGCACGGTCCGCACCAGGGTGCCCAGAAATCTACCAAGACGGGTGTCGAGCCATTGATGATTTGGTCAAAATTGGCGGCTGTTAAGGTGATCGGCTCGGATGAGCCGGCTTGCGTGGTATTTGTGGCTGGCGCGGGACGCTCGCCGCCGTGGAGCAGATAGTTCAGCCAAGCTGCCACTTCATTCGGGCTTACATTGCCCGCCACATTACCGACTACCTTGGCTGCTTGGAGAAAGAGCAAGCTGGGAATTTGGCGTACCTGAAACCGTTGCACCAAGCTAGGTTCCGCCTCCGCATCGATCTTGGCGATCAAGAGCTTCCCGGCATATTGAGCGGCCGCCTGTGCCAACTGCTCTTCAAGCGTTACACTGAGTGGGGCGGTCCGCTGCCAAAAGACCAAAATCAGTGGCAAGCCTGTTTGTAGAACTCGTTCAATGCTCTGTTGGTTGGTGTGAATAACCGTTTGAATGGCCATAGCGTTTGCTCCATTCTGGCTTTGGACCAGGGAATTGTCATCATACTGCTATTCAGCATAGCATAGGCTTGTCGGCAGAAGATTGGTGAAGTGTTTGCAATCTGTTGGTATTACAGTGGTGGGGCCAGTATATAGTGCAGTTCGTGTTTTGTCCTATACCAGCCTCCGCCCCGACTTAGGCCACCTTTCTTGCCAAACCCTCATAGTTCCAGTAAAATTTTGCGCACTACATTCTATCAAGCATGGTTCATACAGTGAATGTGCTATATCTAAGCTAATTTACGCTTTACCGCGCTGGAAAGGGCACCTGATTGCTTGCTTATTGTCCTGCTAGTTCGTTCCGGATCGCAGCTGAGCTTGCGCCGCTTCGCTGTCCGTTAACCTCGCACCCGTTAGAGTACGCGAATCTGCCGCGTTTTGATCCTAAGCTCATTGATCCGCAAGCAGCTGGCCTCTGGCGTTATGCGGCCATGTTGCCAGTTGCGCATAAAGCTCAAGAACGGATTACCCTCGGAGAAGGGTGGACGCCCTTAATCGCCGATCGTTGGGCCGGGATTCCTGTCCACTGGAAGTTGGATACGCTAATGCCTACGGGCAGCTATAAAGATCGCGGCGTCTCCATGATGGTCAACTGGTTTGCTAGTTTGGGCGCGCAAATCGTGGTGGATGATTCTAGCGGCAATGCTGGGGCCAGCTTGGCTTGTTATGCGGCTCGGGCTGGTCTGACTGCCCGGATCTATGTTCCCGAAAGTGCCCCGCAGCCCAAGCGTGCCCAGATCGCTGTCTACGGCGCTGAACTTGTTGAAGTGAAAGGCCCGCGCAGTATGGCGCGCATGGCCGCCGAAGCAGATACACAAAACTCGCGCCACATTGCCTATGCATCACATGCTTGGCATCCGGCCTTTCTGGTAGGGCAGATGACTTGCGCTTGGGAAATCTGGGAACAATTGGGGCGCCGGGCACCTGAGTGGTTGGTTGCTCCCGTTGGCAACGGCGGGTTGATGTTGGGGACTTGGCGAGGCTTCCAGCACCTCTATCAATCGGGCCAAATTGACCGTTTGCCCCGGTTGCTGGCTGTGCAGGCCGACCCGTATACGCCCATTTATGACGCTTTCCACAACCAGCAAGAGGACATTGCGCCGGAACCTCGTGTGGAGCGAATTTGCGCCGACGGGATTGCCATCAACGCCCCGGTGCATGCTCGAGCCTTGCTGCAGGCAATCCGCGACTCTGAGGGCACAGTCGTGGCTGTCGAAGAAGGGGCCATCTTGGCGGCTCAAGAAAAGTTAGCTATGCATGGCTTGTTTGTGGAGCCCACCAGCGCAACTGTTGCTGCGGCAATTGACCAGTGTGCCAATTTATTTGGGCCAAACGATACTCTTGTGGCAATATTAACGGGTCACGGATTGAAAAATCCACCCAAATTGACGTAACCCTCATCTTTATCTACAGTTTTGCGTGTAGTTGTCTGCGTCTCCTAAGGTTAGGCCAGTCGCGTCTATTCACTCAAGTGCCAAAAAGCTTATGCGCCGAGATCCTGTTGAGTTTGAACAAGCCCAAGGAATCAATTTCCGCGATAAAGAATTACTCCAACGGGCCTTTGTCCATCGCAGTTACGTGAATGAACAAGGCGAGATAGAGGGGTTGAAAGACAACGAACGCCTCGAATTTTTAGGAGATTCTTTGCTGAGTTATGTGGTCAGTGAAGAATTGTACCGCCGCTATCCCCAGTATCAGGAGGGCCAATTAACCAGCATCCGCTCGGCCCTAGTTCGCCGAGAAACGTTGGCGCGGCTGGCTCAGATGATGCAGATGGGGGAATTTCTGCTCTTGGGGCATGGCGAAGAGGAGAGTGGTGGTCGTTCGCGCACAGCAACGCTTTGCGCTGTCTTTGAAGCTGTTGTTGGGGCGATCTACATGGATCAAGATATCGAGGCGGTGCGAGGGTTTGTGTTACCTTTGATGTTGGCTGAGCTGGAGCGTGTTGAACATAGCGCTTTGGAAAAAGACCCCAAGAGCCGACTGCAAGAATATGTGCAGAGTACCTTCAATATCACCCCACGTTATCGTATGGTCGAAGCTTCCGGGCCTGATCACGCCAAAACATTTGTCATGAAGGTGTTGATCGGCGATAAGGTTTATGGGGCCGGCATCGGCCACAGCAAACAAGAAGCAACGCAACAAGCCGCCGCCATGGCTTTGGCCAATTTGGATCAATACGCACCAGAGTACAAGGCCGACCCCGAGTTGATCCAGCGTTTTGCGTCGGAGCTCCCGCCCCAAGCCAATGCTGATTCTGCTGACGAATAACCGCTACATCGTCACTACTTCTTTAATCGCTTGTACTTGTTGCTTGGTTGCATTCTCCCCATTGGCAGCGTCGTTAACGACGATCTGATCCGCTTCCAAGCGCAAGCTGATTACCGTACTCACGCCATCATTGCCCATCGTCACCCCGTAGATCGTATTGGCTCCCTCCAGCGTGCGCCGATTGTGCGTCACGATAATAAATTGCGTATCCTGGCTGAAGGCCTCAACGGTCTGGCGGAAGCGATCAACATTTGCTTCATCGAGGGCCGCATCCACTTCATCCAGCACACAGAATGGGGTAGGACTCACCTGTAAGATGGCGAAGATCAGCGCGCAGGCAGCCAAAGCGCGCTCGCCACCCGAGAGTAGGGCCAAACTCTGGGGTCGTTTATTGGGCGGCCGGGCAATGATTTCAATCCCGGTTTTTGCGAGGTCATTGGGCTCGGTGAGTACCAATTCGGCTGTGCCCCCAGCAAACAAGCGCTGGAAGATCCCCTCAAATTTTTCGGCGACGGCTTTATAGGTCCGCTCAAATGCCCCTTCCATCAGGACATCTAATTCTTTGAGGACTTTGTGCAGGTCGGCGGCCGCGGCTTCGAGATCGGCA
The DNA here is from genome assembly GCA_964568485.1 of uncultured Caldilineaceae bacterium. Taxonomy (GTDB): domain Bacteria; phylum Chloroflexota; class Anaerolineae; order Caldilineales; family Caldilineaceae; genus CFX5. The sequence continues at coordinate 19,684 of CAZMRA010000023.1, forward strand.
GATTGGGTGAGCAAGAAATCGTACCGCTCGGCAGCTTCCTCGTATTCGCGCGGCGCATCGGGATTGACGTTGCTGGCACGCGCAAGCCGCACTCGAGTATCGCGTACTTCTTCTTCCAGGCTCGGCGGAATCGTTTCGATTACCTTCAACTCTTCAATGTACTTCTCTAGCAAAAGTGACGGTTGCTGCGCCTCAGCTTCACTCTGTTCCGATTCACGCTGTTCCGACTCACGCTCCTCTAAGGTAAACAGGGTGAGATCTTGCTCAATCTCGTGGCGCAGTTGTTGCAGCTGATCTTGCGTGCGTTGTAATTGCAGCTGTGTCGCATTCCAACGTGCCTCGTCGCGGCGCATGGCCTGTTGCTCGTCGCGCTCCAAACGTTCTAATTCGGCCTGTTGCTCGGCGGCACGAGTCGCTTGGGCGGCCAGCGGCTCGATCTGCTGGCGAAGGCGTTCTAATTCAGCCCGCAATTGTTGCTCACGTTTGGTCAGCTGGGCCAGATTTTGGCGGACAACTTCCCCTTCTTGTTGAAAGGTAAGGGATTGCTGCTGTTTGGCTCGGGCTTGATCGCCCAAGCTCTGCGCAGTACGTTTTTGGTTCTCCAGCAGCGTTTGTTGATTGCGTAAGTGCCCGTGCGCTTCAGCCGCGGCAGCGCGCAAATCTGCCAATTTCTGCAACAATTCAGCCGCTCCAGCTGCTTGCAGGGCTGCTTCCCGTTCTGCCAGCTCAACCGTGGCTACCTCTTCTGCAGTTTGCAATTCTTGGCGCTGTTGATTGAGCTTGGCTGCTTGGTCGGCTTGTTGGCTTAACTCTTGCTCGATCTTGGCAATGCGTTCGCCTTGCCAACGTAAAGTCTGTTGTGCTCGGTCCCATTGTCGGCGGACTTCCGCCAGCTGTTGCCGTTGGCTGCGCTCTTGCTTCGCTAACTCGGCTAAACGAGTTTTGGTGGCGTCGATTTGGGTTTGGGCTTGGTCGCGTGCCTGGGCCAATTGCTCACTATGTTTTATGGCTGCCTGCAAGGCCCGTTGCGCTGTCTCCAATTGGGCTGGCAAGGCGCGCAACTCACGTTCGCGTGCAAGAATCGAATCATCGCGGCGGTTGTGATCGCTGCCCCCTGTGACTGCGCCCCCGGGACGGATGATCTCGCCCAGCAGAGTGACCACGGTCGGGCGGACGCGTCCATTGTGCCGGTCCAAGGCTTGGCGAGCACTGGCCAGATCCTCGGCTACCCATACGCGGCCAAGTAATTGTTGCGCTGCACCGGCAATTCGGGGATCATGCTCAACCAGTTCATAAGCATTGCCAAGCAGGCCCGGCTGACGCGGCGCAGGAATGGGATCCCCACTATAGAGCCGATCAAGTGGCAAAAAGGTGGCCCGGCCATGCCCACCCTGTTTCAGAAATTCGATGGCTTGGCGAGCATCTTCCCAACGTTCGGTGATCACATCTTGGAACGAGCCCCCCAACGCCACTTCGATGGCTTTGTCCAACTGGGCGGGCACGGTCAACAATGAGGCAACGGTCCCCAAAATACCGGTAAGCGGTGGGCCTGATCGATTTTGGCGGCTGGCTTGTAACACTGCTCGCACGCCGCTGGCATAACCAGCCCCTTCCTCTCGCAAGCGTTGCAACAGATCAAAGCGAGTTTGCAGCCGATCATGCGCCCGATCAGCCTGGCGGCGCTCTTCTTCGCCTCGCTGTACGGCTGCTTGGGCATTGGCGGCAACATGCTCAAGACGCTGCAGTTCCTGTTGCGCAGCCTGATGGTCAGCTTCAATTTTGGCCAGAATTGCTTCGGTTTCTGCTAACTGTTGCCCCAACGTTTGACTGCTAGTTTGGGCGGCAGTCGCTTCCGTTTGTTGCGTTGCCTGTTCTTTTTCCAAGCTGGTTTGGCGCTCGGCTAGTTGCGTCAAGCGGCTAACACAGGCCACTCGCCGCTGTTGCAGATCATGCAATGTGCGCCGTGCTTGGTCTACTGCATTTTGCAAGCGATGCTGCTCTTGCTGACGAGCCGTGACTGCCGCCTGCAGGGAGGTGACGGCCTCTTCCTGTTGGCGATGAGCAAGGCGAGCCGCCTCAACCGCTGTTTCCGTCGTACTGATCCGTTGCTGAACCGTAGCCTGTTCAGCCTGCAAGGCGACAAGCTCTCGTTCGCTCTCCTCGCTGCGCCTCTGCAACTGATGCAGACGTTCATTGTTGACCGCTAACTCACGGTCCACCAACTCGACCTGCTGATGCAACTCGCTGCTGGTTTTGTGCAGTTCACCCAAGGTTGAGCGCAATTCATTTTGCTGCGACCGCACTTGTTCGATCTGTTGGCCAAGGCGGGTGAGGGTCGTTTGCCGTTGCTCAACTTGGGTGCGGGCCTCGGCTTCTTCGACGCGGTGGGCTTCCAACGCGGTCAACGTATTATGCCAACGATAGCCATACCATTCGCCGAGCAGGTTGCGTAATTCTTCGGCGATGTCGGTATATTCACGTGCTCGCTCGGCTTGGCGGCGCAGATATTTCAAACGGGGACTTAACTCGGCGAGAATGTCTTGGGCGCGGGCCAGATTTTGTTCGGTGGCTTCCAGTCGTCGCAGGGTGGATGAGCGTTTGGCTTGATAGCCGGTGATTCCCGCCGCTTCCTCAAAGAGAACACGGCGCTCTTCAGGTGAATAACTCAAGACTTGGTCGATCAGCCCCTGGCCGATGACGGCATAGCTGCGTTTGCCCAGCCCTGTATGCGACAGGAGTTCGGTGACGTCGGTTAGCCGTACTCGCTGCCCATTGACCAGGTATTCGTTGTCGCCGTCGCGGTAGGCCCGCCGCGTGATCTCCACTTCGGCGAAATCAACAGGGATCTCGCCCTGGCTGTTGTCGAGCAGAATGCGGACTTCAGCCATGCCAAGCCGGGCACGCTTATCGCTGCCGGAGAAGATCACATCGCTGGTCTTTTTGGAGCGCAGCAGACTGAAGGTCTGCTCACCCAAACACCAACGAATCGCATCGACGATATTGCTCTTGCCGCTACCATTCGGGCCTACAACTGCTGTAATCCCGGGGTCAAAGAGGAATTCAGTACGACGCGCAAAGGTTTTGAACCCTTGAATCACCACTCGCTTGATCAGCATAACTTAAGCAAAGAGGGTAGGCCACACCTGGGCAATGGTTAATTCAAGTATGATGGCCGCGCCGAGCAGCCCAGCAGAGATTAGTAAGAGGCGGCGCCGGTTGGTCAAATAGTAACGCAGCGACCAATTGCCGCTGAAGAGGGGCTCTGCCAGCAAAGTAACAAACCCTGCATAGCCTGCCAAACGCAATAGTGCCCAGAGTGGCAATCCACCAAATACGGCAAACGAATCACCGCTTGTTTGCCAGAGTGCACCAGCCCCATACGCAGTGAGATTCGCCGCTCGGACTAAAAACCAGATTCCCAGTAGCCCACCGCTAAATAGACTCCCTACCAATACGCCAATCAGCTCGAGGATCCGGTAGCCAGGTTGTTGGACCAAGCTGGCAGGTAATGGACCTGTACCATAAAACCAGCCGATGAAATCACTGCGATAGTGAAAGCCATCGTTGAATGCCCATTCTACCTGTCCAGTTGCTACTCGAGTCAATAGGATCAAGGTGGCCATCTGGAGGATTAGCCAGATCAGAATTGAGATCAAAGCTGAGCGATTCTGGCGACGGCGAAAGGCAATGCTGACAAAGGCGAACAGGGCCAACGTCTGGCTGATCGGCAGAAAGCGCGGTTGTCCCAGGATGCTGGCTAGCCCAGTAGTCAACAGCGCAAAGAAACCGAGCATGATATAAAACAGCGGATCAGAAAGGACTGAATACTTTTTGGCCATAGTTGTTCGAAAGAGGCGAGCTACAGAAGCAAGCTGCAGTTAGCTTTGCTCGGCTAGACTCTGGTCGCTCATCCCAAAAAAAAGGGGCGATCCCGCTGATGCGAACATCGCCCCATACTTGCAAGTTGTGGTTGATGACAACCAGCTAGCAGTTATCATCAACTGCAGTCGGGTCCAGGAACAACTTATTCGTAGCTCCGGTCTGGATCCAACAACCATGCAACTAGTGCCTGGATCTGCTCCTCGCTCATGCGCTCGCTGAAGTTAGACGGCATGAGATTAGCGAGATAACCCTCTGGTGTAAAAGCATTGGGGTTAACAATGCTCTCGTGGACGTAGGTCTCGGCATCTTGGCCTGCCACGCGTGTGCCAGCCACGTTCGGCAATTCATTGAGGTCGGGACCAGTGACGCCAACCCCGATGGTGCCGAGCAGGTGACAGCCTGCGCAAGCCATCGACACAAAGAGTTGGGCAGGGGATTCATCGGCTGTCCCGGCGCCAGTATCAATTGTGACAGTTGGGGTCACAATTTCGCCAGCCAGTTGTTCGGGTACCACTGCAGCCACCCCTTGGGTCCCCACTGTGTGGGTGATCGTACCTGGCTCAGCGCGCGAGGGGCCATCTTGGAACGGTTGCCAGGGGTCCCGATTATCACTTTCCGGATCCCAGCTCTGCTGCATTGCAGTAGTTTCATAGTTGAGCACAAAGTTAGTTACATGCTCAATTTGATCATCGCGCAGCGGACCACCGTAACGTGTACCCCAGTTGGGCATCATTTGGGCCCATTGACGGACAGCTTTGCTAGGGCGCCCTGCGCTGACTGTCCCAGCTACATAGTCGTGCAGACTCCCGGCATAGCCGACATCGGTCAGGCGCTCCGTGAAGAAATAGCGGCTATGTAAGGCTGGCGCAACCCCAGGCAACCCCTTACCATCAGCGCCATGGCAACTCGCACAGTTATTGGCAAAGATCTCAGCACCTTTTTCGATGCTGCGTCCTTCCCAGTTACCAGTTTGCGCTGCCATACGGGGAGATTCCATCCACCATTGCGCAGAGATCGCTGCAATTGAGATGATTACTGCCACGATCCCATAAATGATTTTGAGAATTGGCGAGCGAACAAAAAGAAAAGAATACCAGGGTTTACGCATGCGAATCCTTCTCTGGTCTATGTGTTACTCAGGGCTAGGTAGAGCAGGGGGCAGGGAAACGTAATGCTCTGTCTGTTTCCCTGCATCCTCCTTCACCCTGCTCTCAATAAGAGAGGGCCTTACTCGCCCGCATTGTTCAAAAAGCTAAAGTCTTTCAGGCCGTACTGCTCCCAGTACATGGATGTTTCGTGCAGGAAGAAATCACGAGTAAAGACTTCTTCGACACCTTCCGCACTCACCCAGTTGACTTCCCAGGAGATGCGCTTGAGACCAGCCTGCTCTTCGGTGATACGTAAAAATCCGTAGGCATTATTGAAGTCGGCAAACTCTTCATCACGCCAGGCGATCCCATGTTGGAACTCGTGGAAGAGCTCAGCAAAGACCGGATCGTCGAACTCATATTCCTCGCGCGAATCGTAGACCCCAACGGGCAAGTGGCTGTAGCCCATCTCACGGACATGGCCAGCCCCTTCTTCGGGCATCAGCTCTTGCACCACTTCAACGGCAGGCGAAGCTTGCACTGCATAATAGGGCGTACCCATCCAGCTGAGGATGATCATCACGGCGCCAGCGACGATACCGCTGATGATCGCCACCCGGCGATCTTTGGCACGGCGGCTCGGGTTGGGATCCAAGTAAGGAATAGCCATCAACAGAACCAAGAGCACACCAGGCAAGATCACACCGGCAATCATCTTGTCGGCAATCTTGAGCAAGCCTTGTAGCCAGTAGAAATACCAAGGTGCGACCGTGTGGAGTGGCGTTGATTGAGGATTTGCGATCGATTCCAACGGTGCTTGGAAGAAGAAGACCGTAATCACAATCATCAACGCAGTGAAACCAATGATGAAACTGGTTTCATCGATCAGCACATCAGGCAAGTAGTAGACACGGCGATCGGCCGGAACTTTACTGGCCGTATCTTGCCCAACTTCCTCTTCGTGGGCGGGCAAGCTGATGCCGAAGTGTACAACTTTGTAGTAGTGAACAAAGAAGAATAAGAACAAAACCAACGGCAAGAAGAAGACATGCAGCAGATAGAACCGCAGCAAGCCATTCGCACCAATGTCAGGGGCACCACGGGCCAACAAGTTGACGGTTTCACCGACAATCGCCGGGGGCACGGCTTCGGCCATCGAGGTACCAATCGTCACAGCCCAGAAGGCCAGCTGATCCCAGGGCAGCAAATACCCAGAGAAGCTGAGGAAGAGCGTGACCACCAGCAAGATGACGCCTGTAAACCAAGTAAATTGGCGCGGCGCTTTGTAACTCCCTGTGAGATAGGCGCGTACCATATGCAGGGTGACAATCGCCACCATTGCCTCGGCCCCCAAGCGGTGAAAGTCCCGCATAAATTGGCCGAATGGCACATTACTCAGCAGGCGGATCATGTCGTCATATGCACGATCCGGCGAAGGCGCATACCAAATCATCAAAAAGATGCCGGTGATGATCTCGATGAAAAAGAGATAAGTGGAGAGAAGCCCCAACCGGAAGGTATGCGTAAAACGAGTTACACTCTCGTGATAATAAGTAGGTTTGATGTGAAGCAGAAAAGCTTCTGAGTGTGGCTTGAGGCGCGGGTTGGGGCGGCCTGGTGGTTCGCCCCGCAACATTTTGCGGAATTCGCCTGCGCTAATGCCAGCGGTGATCCGGGTAAACGTATCATCCGCCACGCCCAGAACAGTATCGAGAAGGTTTTTCTTTTCAACTCCAGGTTGTACGGCCATAAACCTCTTCTCCCAATGTTCGAGACATTGTTCAAGAATTGCTAGACGCAGCTGCTAGACCGCAGCATTCGCCGGGGATTCTGTGGCAGGCCCACCAATAACTTTGCGGCCTGTATGCACAGCGACCTGATCGCCTTCGACAGTGACTTCAAAGTAGTCTAACGAGCGAGGCGCTGGCCCTTCAATATAGTTGCCATCATGATCAAACTTGGAACCATGACAGGGGCATTCGAACCGGTTGTTGGCCGCTACCCATTTGTAGAGACAGCCAAGGTGAGTGCAGACCATATAAATGGCCTTGGGTTGCCCCTCGGTCGTGGTAACCATCCAGAATTTACCATTCATCTCGCCCTTAGGCTCGGAGGATGGGTCGCCAAATTCTGTAATTGGCATGAAGAAGTCACCACCAAATTCACCGGCCCGGAAGCGCGGATATAAAAAGAGGTAACTTGCCACCCCGGCCTCTAAGGTTAATAACCCCAACGCCGCCCCCCACGAATACATCAGAAATTCGCGGCGGTTCATTTGTGCTTGCAGAGCTGCTTCGCTATCTTCCACGGTGGGCTGGGCAGCCGGAGTTGCGGAAGTAGCTGCTGCGGGGGCGCTGATCGACGCAGCGGGTGCAGCTGCCACGCCATTGCCTTGCCCATTACTTGCAACTGGGGTTGCACTCTCTGCTGTCTCTTCGGCGGGGGCTGATTCGGCTTCTGCCTCAGCTTCCTGGGCTTCAGCAACAGCGGTTACAGGAGGGGTAACCGGCTCAGGCGTTGTAGAGGAAGCTATCGTCTCTTGGGTTTGGCTAGCCCGCTTTTGCGCCGCTTCTTGCATTTTGCGTTTTAGCTCGGCCGCGCGCTGTTCGCGTTCATCACCGCTCAGATCGGCAATTGTCGCCATTGTAACTTCGTCTCCTCACCACACGGTGCATATGGTATGCACGAGGTATTCAGCCGCTTTGGCACACCAGTTTGCCAAGTTCGACTGGTGTCTTAGGTATTAAAAGTCTACTCCAGAGTTACGTTCATCGCAAACCAAATGGGCGATTTCGCACTCTGTTGAATCGATTTCTCGAATTTTTGTCTTCTCCAGCGTGACCGGATGTTGAGGGACCCAGTCAGAGTCCGGAGCTACGAGTTAAAAAATCCAAGATGCTTGGGTACGGCAACCAGGTACGTTGGGAAATACGCTTTGGATTCATCCAGGCCAACAAGGCGGGCACTGTTTGATTCTGGGCAGCAACTATAGCATACGCCAACGCGCTTGTCAAAATTATCACAAATGAAGGCGGCGACTCTTGGAGATGATTTTGTGGGGTCAGTTAGGAGTAGGTAAGTCTGAAAATAGAGCAATGCCCCGAAATCAATGATGCCAACTAGTGAGCCCTCTCCATACGTTCAGCTTTGGGAAAGTGACCAGCAGTTGGGTTCTTGATGGAACCCCAGCTGATCACTCCCCAAGGCTTTGTGGATACCCTTAATCTCGGCTGTTTGGTTCACCCGCAGCTTGTTGGGTTGGAATCTGGACCGTCGGCTGGATGCCAGGGCCGGGCATGACGAGGGTGGGGATGGTCCCATCCGGCGTAAAGATCAGCTTGTCAGTTTCCTTAAGCGCCGAAGCATTGGCTTGGGCGATCATCAATTGCACATACTCAGGATTGGCCGCGTAGATTTCGGCTAAGGCAAATTGCACGGCAACGTCAGCTTTGGCTTTTTCCACTGCAGCCTGAGCCAAAATGGTCTGAATTTCGAGTTCTCTTTGTGCCGCCAGCAGTTCGTTCGTCTTTTCTGCTTCAATGATTGCCAGTTCAGCCTCGACCCGGGCTAATTCATTGGCGCGCTCTGCTTCAATCACGGCTCTTTGCGCAGTAATCTTGGCCTGTTCTAACTCAGCTAGAATGGTTTGTTGGCGTGATTCTTCTTGAATCCGGCTTTGTGCCACGCGAATCTCACCTTCTTGGCGGGCTTGTTCGGCTGCGGCTTCGGCTTTGGCTTTCAATTCCTCTTGCACTGCTTGCTCAGTCTGCAAACGGCGTTGCACGATGGCGTCCAGCCCTGCTTGCACCTCGGCAGTGATGATCACTTCGGGGATGGCCACGTTCTCGACTTCCAGGCCAAAATTGCTCGCCAAGTCACTTACTTCGGTATCAATACAAGCCCGCAGATCGTCGCGTGCGCTACCGATCACCGAAGCGTCAAAGGTGCGGTCACCCACACAGACTTTCATGGCTTGCTTTGCACGATCCGAAATGCGGACGCGGACGGCTTCATCATCCAGATAGAGATTGCTATATTGGGCCCAATTTTCCTGAACCACTGCCTTTTGAGCCAACCCAGGGCGGAAGATATCGCCAGTGACGATTAACCCGATCCGCTGCTTGTCTTTGGTAATCAATTCTTCGTCGGTGACGGTGAAGGCGACCGCTCGGCTCGAGACACGCTGCATTTCGACAAAGAGACCAAAATCACTGTAAACGCCAGGACCGACAATGTCCGTAATGCGCCCACTGCGAAATTGGATTCCTACTTCATCTTCATTCACGCGTTCAAACACATAGAAAAATTGACTAGAAACATTATAAATGATGAGCACAATCACAAATGTCACGGCTGCAATAATCAGCGTGGCCATGGGGATCTTCGGGCGACTAACAGTTTGCATCTTTACAATCCTTTACTTTAATGGTTCTTTCGTTTTGGAACGTACATTATGTGCATACAGGTTTCGGGATCAAGCGAAGTTGTGTTCGCTTGTGGCCAGGCGTTCTATGCTCGCATCATCCCAAACGTAGTAATGGAAACTGAGCAACTTACTCATTGTACTATAGTCCTCCTTGGATTAGGATAAGTAGTTTGGGTGATTTTCGCCTGACAACTAGCTTCGTTTTTGCTGTCAACCTGCCTGCGAGGCTGACATCGCAGCTGAAATGATAAAAATGCTGTAATTTGGCAGTGTCTGTCCCACAGTCTACAATGGGGCACGAGCCACCGTGGGCCGTGTAACAAAGGAGGTCGATTTGATGAAATTGCATCCGTACAGAGGCTGGTTGGGATTGCTATTGAGTATTCTAGGGATTGCTGTCGGCTTCTCCCTTTGGCTACTATCTACTCCCTCCCCTGTACAAAGTCAGACCGCAAATAATAAGCATGAGCTCATCTATCTTTCGGCAGAAGGAATCATCCGGACATATGAATTGCCGGAACCTAGCGATGGGGTGATTATCAATTGGTCGAGCCCAGAAGCGGATGGTGCTTGGCAAGGTCTCGACACGGGAGATCTAAATGGAGATGGCGACGACGAGATAGTTGCTATTCGCAGCGGTGCGATCAAAGGTGTCGACTTGGTAATCTATGATCCAGTCATTGCCGGCGGTACTGATGTTGACCCCGACCTCGTTGGTTTTATCGACAATATTCCCTGGCGAACGCTTTACGCAGTCGATTTTCCTGGTGAACTGGAGCTGGTCGCGGCGGGCGAGTTTGATCTGGCGCGGCCGGGGGCTGAAATTTTTCTGAGTTACCGAGTCGTAAGCATTTCTGAAACGACCGGAGCACAAACGACCCGTCGCTATTTTCAGATCCTCCGCCGGGCGGATGGGAATACGGATGGCACACAGTGGGTTGAGCTGTTCCCGCCAGTTGAGACTAGGATCCGCTGGCAGACGGTGGCTGTGGGTGATGTTAACCAAGATGGGGTTGATGAGCTGGTCCTCACCGGCGAGGCTGGTTATTTGCATGTCTATCGGATCGACGGAGCGACGCTGCAACCGTGGATTATCAATGAAAGTGGCACGCGTCCTTGGAACGACGCTGCGATCGGTCAATTTTTGCCCGGTGGCCCCGCGGAAGTGGCCGCGGTCCGCAATGCCTCTGGGCAGTTGCCACGCTTCTGGATATTTGAATTTGATCCAGGCAGAGAGAATGGGTTCCGCGACGGTCAAGCCGAATACCTTGCGCCCAGCCCCAAACATGTCTTTTTTGCCGATATTAACGGCAATGGCGATGACGAAGTATTTCTGCTGCGCGATTCAGTGAGTATTCCCCCCGCTCCCACCCCTGCTCCGCCGCAACGCCCCCACTTGATCATGCGCAACAGTGGTGGGGACACGTTGCCCGCCTTTGAGATCATCTTGGATGCTGACAGTGGTTACCAAGCCGGTGTTGGCGGTGATCTAGATAACGATGGGCGCGCGGAAATTGTCGTGGCCCGACCCGATCGGTTGCGCATTTTTGCGCAACCCGAGGTGAATGGAAACGCCAGCGATTATCTGACCTCCACCAACGCACGGACATTGCGAGTGGGCAATTTAGATAGTAGCGGCGTGCTGGCCTTTCCAATCTTGGCGATTTTACCGCCGGATGAGGTCATAGCGGCACTCCCTGCCGGGCAAAAGCGGGAAGCAGCTATCGAGCTCAACCTGAGCCTGCAAGAGAGTGCTGGCTCCTTCCTTTTTACGGTGACAAAGACCGATGAAGCTAGTTGGTTAGAGGTTGAACCGCTGCATGGTGTGGTGAGTAACGTCACTCCTGTAAAGCTTCGGCTCAATTTCAATGCTTATGGATTGCAGCCACTACAAACCTACCAGACCACCCTACTTATTGACGTGCCCGGAGATTCTCCGATTCGGAACATTCCCTTGGCTATTCCGGTTAAACTAGAGGTAAGGCCAGGGCTATGGCCTCGCCCAAGCTCGATCTGGACCTACGTGACGTGCGATGAGTCGCTAGCGACAGCACCCGCTATCCACAAAGAACTGCTGATTGATGGGTTGCTTGGAGTACCTTTTGAGACGCAACTTTTACCCGTTACCGCAGACTGGATCACCTATACGCGTAATGTAGACCAGCCTTATTTACCAGCAGTGCTACATCTCACCATCGAACCCTCACGCATGCCAGCGGATACTGAGACCGTGCAGGCCCAATTTCTGGTCAAAGCCACTAATAATCAGGGCATCCCGCAAGAGATCAGCGTGCCGATCACGCTCGCTTGCGTGGGCAATTATGTCACCTTACCGTTAATTAGCAATGGGGCTCGCTAAGAAAGTCAGCCATATATGCCCTGAACGGCCAGATTTTTTACTCGACATCAGACGGCCGGTCAGGGCGTAATTTCGACATCCCCTAGCAGCAGGCTATCACTGGCCGGCTGCCACCAAGCCCGGTGGGCGCTGATCACGGCTTGATCCGCTTGTCGGATCACTTGCAGTTGCAAAGCATAGTCACCTGCTGCTAGTTCGGCGGGCAAGGTCAAGCGCTGTTGTTCCCAAACCGGCAGCAGCGGCGTCCATTCACCAGTGGGATAGGCCCAGCCACCCAGCGCGGTTTCCCACTGGTGCCGCACTTGCCCAGCGCTGTCCTCAAGCACGAACTGCACCAGATAGGTGTCGCGATAATCACTGGGGCCTGGTCGCCAGATCCACCCCATTGTCAGCTCCCCGCCGCTGGGCACTGCGAAGTGCGTCGGCTGCACCTCGAGCAGTTCTAGATAATCGAAGCGGGCCAGGGGGGATGTGACTTGCGGAATGTGGTTGCTCGGAGTTACCTCCACCGTGCCCACCGTAAAAATTGAATCGCTAGTGTTGCCATCGATCGGCAATGTTTGGCCATCTGCTTGGGTATAGACCACGAGCGCGACTTGATAGATGCCGGGCTTGCTGGCGGCTGGTATC